>CANITX010000071.1 GCA_947470575.1 Rhodospirillales bacterium | reverse complement strand
CCGGAAACCGACATAGGAAGAAAACATGGAGCCGTGTACCATTCACAACCCGCGTTCCAGGCAGATTCCCCGATCTGCCTTTGAAGCCGCTGAACTACCTTACTGTCGTTAGATGAGCATCCACGTCGCCCTACAGCACAAGACTCGATATACCTATGACCGTGCGGTTCGACTCGGCCCGCAGGTCGTGCGCCTGCGTCCGGCGCCCCACTGCCGCACACCCATTCTCAGCTATTCCCTCACCGTCGAGCCGAAGGGTCACTTCGTCAACTGGCAGCAGGATCCCCACGGCAACTTCCAGGCCCGCATCGTCTTTCCAAATCCGGTCGACCGCTTCATTGTCGATGTCGATCTAATCGCCGACCTGTCCGTACAGAACCCCTTTGACTTCTTCCTCGAGCCCGAAGCCGAGCAGTTTCCTTTCTCCTACGCGCCCGAACTCGCCGGCGAATTAGAGCCTTTCTTGCGACCGGAGGAGGCCGGGCCGCTACTTCAGTCTTGGCTGGATAGCCTACCGGAACGCACGGGTTCAACCGTGCAGTACCTGGTCGCACTCAATCATCGTTTGCGGCAGGAGATCGAATACCTCATCCGCATGGAACCGGGTGTGCAAAGCTGCGAGGAGACCCTGCGGCGCGGCAAAGGATCGTGCCGCGATACCGGCTAGCTTCTGGTGCAAATTCTTCGTCTTCTCGGCTTCGGCGCGCGCTTCGTTTCGGGCTACCTGATCCAGTTGAAGCCCGATGTGAAGTCGCTCGACGGCCCGTCCGGGGCCGAGACCGACTTCACGGACCTGCACGCTTGGACCGAGGTCTACCTGCCCGGTGCCGGCTGGATCGGCCTGGACCCGACGTCCGGCCTGCTCGCCGGCGAAGGCCACATTCCGTTGGCCGCCGCGCCGCGGCCGCAGAGCGCGGCGCCGATTTCCGGTCTGGTCGAACCCTGTACGGTCGATTTCTCCTTCGACATGGCGGTGACGCGCGTCAGCGAAACGCCGCGCGTTACCAAGCCCTATTCGGAGGAGCAGTGGCAGGCCATCGACGGACTCGGCCATACCATCGACAAGATTCTGATCGACAACGACGTCCGCCTGACCCTCGGCGGCGAACCAACCTTCATTTCCATCGATCACGTCGATGAGCCGGAATGGAACACTGACGCCGTCGGCAAGACCAAGCGTCCGATCGCCGACGACCTCATCCGCCGGCTGCGCGACAAGTATGCCCCCAACGGCCTGCTGCACTATGGCCAAGGAAAGTGGTATCCCGGCGAACAACTGCCGCGTTGGGCCTTCGCGCTTTACTGGCGGCGTGACGGCGTGCCGATCTGGCAGCGCGAAACGCTGATTGCCCGTGAAGGGACGGACCATGCTCCGGACGCCACTGCAGCCCAGCGGTTCGCCCAGGGTGTCGCCTCACGTCTGGGTGTATCGCCGGAGGCTGCCGTACCGGCCTACGAGGACCCCTGGCATTTCCTGGAAAAGGAGCGGCGCCTTCCCGAAAACGTCAACGCCGGCGATTCCAAGCTTGACGATCCCCTGGAGCGCGACCGGCTGGCACGCGTTTTCGAACGCGGCCTCAGCAAGCCGACCGGCTTCGTGCTGCCGGTACAGCGCTGGAACGCCCGCGACGGCGGACGCCAGTGGTTCACGGAACCGTGGTCGACGCGGACCAGCAAGCTGGTGCTGATCCCAGGCGATTCTCCGGTTGGCTATCGGCTGCCGCTCGCCTCCCTCAACCACTTGCCCGCCGTCGACCATCCCTACGTCACCCCCGCCGACCCATTCGCCGAGCGCGACGAGCTGCCGGAACCAAATGCCCAGCGCCAACCCTTTCTACAAGGCTCGGAGCATCCGACAGCAGACCGCCAGACGATCTCCGAGCAATCTCTGAAGGGCAAGCGCGTACGCGTCGCCCTGACGGTAGAGCCCCGCGATGGGCGGCTCTGTGTCTTCATGCCACCGACGGAAGAGCTCGAGGATTATCTAGACCTGGTCTCGGCCATCGAGGATGCCGCCGCCGAAATGGGCATGCCGGTGCATGTCGAAGGTTATGGTCCCCCGCCCGATCCACGTCTCAACGTCATCAAGGTAACGCCCGACCCTGGCGTTATCGAGGTTAACGTTCAGCCTGCCGCGAGCTGGCCGGAGATGGTGGCGATCACCGGCACGCTATACGAAGAGGCGCGATTGAGCCGGCTCGGTACCGAGAAGTTCCTGCTCGATGGGCGGCATACCGGCACCGGCGGCGGCAACCATGTCGTGCTCGGTGGCGCCAAGGCCGCCGACAGTCCCTTCCTGCGCCGTCCCGACCTTCTCGGCAGTCTTATCACCTACTGGCAGCACCACCCAAGCCTGAGCTACCTGTTCTCCGGCCTGTTCATCGGGCCGACCAGCCAGGCGCCGCGTGTCGATGAAGCTCGCCACGACGGGCTTTATGAATTGGAGATCGCACTCGCCCAACTGCCCGAGCCGGGCACGCCCTGCCCACCCTGGCTGGTCGATCGCATCCTGCGCAACCTGCTGATCGACGTCACTGGCAACACGCACCGCACGGAAATCTGCATCGACAAGCTCTACTCCCCCGACGGCCCGACCGGGCGCCTGGGCTTGGTCGAATTCCGGGCTTTCGAGATGCCGCCGCACGCCCGCATGAGCCTGGCGCAGCAGCTATTGTTGCGTGGCTTGATCGCCCGTTTCTGGAAATCCCCCTACAAGGGAAAGCTGGTGCGTTGGGGTACCTCGCTGCACGACCGCTTCATGCTGCCCCACGCTGTCTGGGCCGATTTCCGCGATGTCATCCGCGACATGCGGCAGGCAGGATTCGCCTTCGCCGAGGAATGGTTTTCGCCGCATTTCGAATTCCGCTTTCCGCGCTATGGCAGCATCCGCTACGGCGATGTCGAGATCGAACTACGCCAGGCGCTGGAACCCTGGCACGTGATGGGTGAAGAGGGCGCCATTGGTGGCACCGTACGCTTCGTCGACTCCTCCGTCGAACGACTGCAGGTGCGGGCCACCGGCATGACCGAGAGCCGCTACCGCGTCGCCTGCAACGGCTACGAGGTACCGATGACGCCGACCGGCACCCAGGGCGAAAGCATTGCCGGCGTCCGCTTTCGCTCCTGGCAGCCGAAGGCTTGCCTGCACCCGACCATCGGCATCGACGCGCCGCTGGTCTTCGACCTCTACGACACCTGGTCGGGACGCGCCGTGGCCGGCTGCACCTATCATGTCGGCCATCCAGGCGGCCGCAATTTCGAGCATTTCCCCGTCAACGCCTACGAAGCAGAAAGCCGTCGCCTCGCCCGATTTTTTCCGAGCGGCCACACGCCGGGCAGCGGGCTACCCCCCCGCCGCGTGGAGAGCACTGAATTTCCACTGACTTTGGACCTCAGGACAGTGCGATAAGATGCCGTCACGCCGTGTCCCTTGGCACCACCAACCGCCTCCGTTATCCCGCACAGGCGCGACCGAGGGCCTCCCATGACAACCACTAGGCCCAATAGTTCCGGACGTGGCCGCAGACGACCGGTGGGCACCTCCCTGACGGAGGGTTATGTTCCTTTCCAAGGTGTCCACGACGAGATGATGGACACCACGTCGGGTATTCGACCGCATTGGCAACGGTTTCTGGCCGATCTTGGCCGCCTTTCCTCGACGGAAATTCAGCGTTGTTGGGATTCGGCCCAACGCCTCGTGCGGGAAAACGGTACGACTTACAATGTCTACAGCGACTCCGACGAAGCCGCTCGGCCCTGGCGCATGGATCCTATCCCCTTCTTGATCGATGCTGATGAGTGGCGGTCATTGGAAGCGGGTCTGATTCAGCGAGCTCGCCTGCTCAACGAGCTTGTTGCCGATGTCTACGGTCCGCAAAAGCTGTTAACCGACGGCCGCCTGCCAGCCTCGTTGATTTTCGGTAACCCAAATTTTCTGCGGCCTTTGCACGGAATCCACCCACCCGGCGGCACCTACCTCCATTTCCTCGCCTTCGATCTCGCTCGTGCCGCAGATCACCAATGGTGGGTCTTGAGCGATCGCACCCAGGCTCCCTCCGGCTCTGGCTATACGTTGGAAAACCGGATCGTCATGGCACGCACCCTGCCCAACATATTCCGCGACGCCCAAGTTCAACGATTAGCCAATTTTTTCCAGACACTCAGCGACAATCTGGTCGCTCTCACCGGACGCGACAATCCGCTGGTCGTCCTACTGACGCCGGGACCGCACAACGAGACCTATTTCGAACATGCCTATATGGCGCGCTATTTGGGCTTTTCCCTGGTCGAAGGTGCCGACCTGACCGTACGTGACAGCAAGGTTTACATGAAGACGCTGAACGGTCTCAAGCAGGTCGACCTAATTTTTCGCCGGGTCGATAGCGAGTTTTGCGATCCCTTGGAGTTGCGCAGCGATTCCCTCCTGGGTGTTGCCGGTCTCGTTGGTGCCATCCGTGCCGGCAACGTCGTTGTCGCCAATACCATAGGCAGCGGCGTCGTTGAATGCGAAGCGTTGATGAGCTTTCTGCCCGGTCTCTGCCAGCATGTTCTAGGCGAGGAACTGATGATTCCCTCGCTGGCAACTTGGTGGTGCGGACAGGACCGGGAACGCGAATACGTCAGCCGCAATCTAGATGCATTGATTGTACGGCCGACCTTCTCGAACAGTTCGATCCTATCGAACCGAACCAGTGCCATCCTACCGCATCAACTAACGCCAGAGGAGCGCATCCGGCTGTTGGAACGCATCAACCGGCGCGGCTTCGCCTATTTCGGGCAAGAAGACCTGACGTTATCGACCGCGCCCGCCTGGCGGGGCGATCGGATGCGACCGAGCCCCCTGGTATTGCGGGTATTTGTCTGCGCCGATGGCAGCGGCTATCGGGTCATGCCGGGCGGCCTCACTCGTACCGCCGACGATGTTTATACCCATGCCATCTCGATGCAGCAGGGTGACGCTAGCAAGGATACCTGGGTACTATCGGACACACCGGTCAGCACGTTCAGCCGCTTGGCGGCTCCCGATACAGAAGTCGTGCTCCGGCGCAGCGGCAGCGATCTGCCGAGCCGCGTCGCCGACAACCTGTTCTGGCTCGGTCGCTATGCCGAACGGACGGAAGATTCGGTTCGCCTGATGCGCAGCCTGATCCTGCGGCTGGCCGGTGAGGCCGGAGCAGGCGATGATCCAACACCTTACAGCGGCTTGTCGGCATCCTGGTTGACCACGGCTACCTACTGCCACGCACTGCGCGTCGAGCCTTGGCCGGCGGCATCCATGCCGTCGAACGCGAAGTTGCGATTCTTCTATTCGACCCGCAATGCACGAGCGGCCTACTCAATCTGTTCAGCGACCTGAAGCGCACGGCATCTCTGGTTCGCGAACGCCTGAGCCTGGATTCATGGCGAATTTTAAATGGGTTGCACCGCATGGCCGCCAGTCACGCCGCCCGCGATCAACTCGAGTTAGACGACGCGCTAGGTCTTCTCAACCACATATTGGAAATGCTTTCGGCATTCAGCGGCATGCAGATGGAGAACATGACGCGCAGTATCGGTTGGCGTCTGCTGGACATCGGCCGGCGACTGGAGCGTTCGACTCATATGACGCGGTTGATCCGGGAGTTGGCGGTGAACGGCGACCCGGCGGCGGAAGGCGGACTCGATCTTCTGCTTGAGCTCGGCGACAGCTCCATGACCTATCGCTCTCGCTATCTGTCGACCGTACAGTTGCCCGCCGTCATCGATCTCTTGCTAGCGGATGATTCCAATCCACGGTCCATCGCCTTCCAGATCGTTTCCATCGCCAGGCACATCGATGCTTTGCCGCGCGATCAAGAGAAAGCCATCCTTTCGCGCGAACAGCGGTTGATCGAAACTTTGCGCGGCAACATCAAATTGGTCGATATCCAAGAACTTTGCGGGACTCGCAATAAGCGCGGTAAACGGGTTTTGATCGATCGGTTGCTTACCCGGTTGGAGGGTAGCCTGTATCAACTCTCCGATGCCATCGCCCGATCCTATTTCAGCCATGTGCTGCCGACCCGCAGTACGTCCGCGGGCGGTACCGTCCCATGATGTATGACATCAGCCATCGGACAACATTTCGCTATTCCGCAAGTGTCACGCTGTCTCAACATATGACGCACCTAGCACCACGCTCCCACCCGCGACAGAGGATCGTACAGCACGCCTTGATCGTCGAACCTTCGCCGACGGTCATCCGCTACGACACGGACTACTTCGGCAATTCGACGGCGTACCTGACTGTCGAAGAACCCCACGATAAATTGGTCGTCGATGCCGTTAGTACCGTCGACGTCAGTCCGACCGAGGTGCCCGATGCCGACCGTACTATGCCATGGGACAAGATATTCTCCAGCCTATCGACAGCGTGCGACCCGGACTCCCTCTCTGCCTTTCAATTCGCATTCGAATCTCCTTTCACCGGATCGGCCAAGGCCGCCGCCTACGCTGAAGGGCTGTTCCCATCGGGCAGGCCCGTCTTGGCCGGTGCACTCGAACTGATGACGCGGATCTATCGCGATTTTAAGTATGAAGGTGGCGTCACCGATATTTACACCCCCGTCGACCACGTGATCGACGAGCGACGCGGCGTATGCCAGGACTTCGCGCACCTGCAAATCGCCTGCTTGCGTGGACTCGGCATCCCAGCCCGCTATGTCAGCGGCTATTTGCTGACCTATCCGCCTCCGGGACAGGAAAAGCTAGTCGGTTCCGACGCATCGCATGCTTGGTTGTCGGTCTGGATCCCAGAACACGGTTGGGTCGACCTCGACCCAACCAACAACATGGTCCCGGGCATCGAGCACATCACCGTCGCCTGGGGGCGCGATTATGGCGATGTGAGCCCGATCAACGGCCTAGTGCTGGGCGGTGGACGTCATGCCATCGACGTTTCCGTCGATGTTCGCCCGATAAACACGGATGGGTTGCCTTCAGGGGCAACGCCATAGAACGCCACAGCTTGCGTTGCCCCAGAGGGGATTCAGCGCGCCCGTCCCACCGGCCTATGTGCCCCCGCCATTCCCTGAGCGCTTTTTGCGGTTCCTCCGCGACAATATATTGAGGCCTTCCACCAGGGCTGAGAAAGCCATTGCAGCGTAGACATAGCCTTTTGGCACCTGTGCACCGAACCCTTCGGCGATCAGCGTTGTCCCGATCAGCAGCAGGAAGCCCAAAGCTAGCATCACCACTGTCGGGTTGGCGTGGATGAAGTTGGCAAGTGGCGTAGCTGCAAGCAACATGACGCCGACCGCTACCAGAACAGCAACGATCATGATCGGCACATGCGGCGTCATACCGACCGCTGTCACGATGCTGTCAATGGAAAAGACAAGATCGAGCAACAAAATCTGACTGACCGCCGCCGTCATGCTTAAGGTCAACGTGCCCTTGTCGAACATGTCCGGGCCGGGATCGGGATCGACACTGTGGTGGATTTCCTTAGTTGCCTTCCAAACCAGGAAAAGGCCGCCGGCAATCAGAATCATGTCGCGCCATGAAAAGCCCTGACCGAAGAGACTAAAGACCGGTGCGGTCAGGGTCACGATAATGGCAATGGTACCAAGCAGTGCCAGGCGTAGGATGAGCGCGCCGCCGATTCCCAGCCGCCGCGCCTTTGCCCGCCGATCTTCGGGCAGCTTGTTGGTCAGTATCGAGATGAAGATCAGGTTATCGATGCCGAGCACCACCTCCATGGCGATCAGCGTGACAAGGGCAACCCAAGCCGCCGGATCGCCGAGCAGCACAAGCCATTCCGACATGCTATCTATTCACCTCACGGACTGATGGTTGGCGGACGACGCCGGGAATTCGGCTGCCTCCGCCTCTGGAAAACGGATCGGGATTGACGCAACACTCTTCCGCGGAAACTGCCGCCGGCAATGCTCTTTCGCCCGTGCGCACCTCGCAAATCCTTCGCGATCTTGCAGCGACGTGCGGCGATGGTCGCATGACCGTCGGCGATATCGTCGATGCTTTGGGCGACCGCGGTTGCGGTCTGCTGCTGTTGGCCTGCGCCCTGCCCTGCTGCCTGCCACTGCCGCCGGGCATACCCTCGACAGCCGGTTGGATCATCGCCGTCATTTCGATGAACATGATCATGGGTCGCAGCAGCATTTGGCTACCCAACGTCCTTTCCCGCCTGAGCATCGAACGACAAACACTTTATCGTATCGTCAACCGTTGCCTACCGCACGTGGAAAGGATGGAACGCTTCTGCCGTCCGAGGGCCGCATTCGCCCTGAACCGGGGTGGCCGAAGTCTGATCGGATTGGCCATGCTGATCCCAGCCCTCCTGTTGATCCTGCCCATACCTATTTTCGGCAATATTCCACCCGGCGTCGCGGCCGTCGTCATCGCCATCGCCATTTGCGAAGGCGATGGCCTAATCGCGCTGACCGGCGCCGTGCTGGCGCTTGTCGTCCTGGCGGCGACCGTGGCCGCCGCCTGGGGCTTGGCGCGGGAATTGTCCGGCTTGCTGTGACCCCGCCAAAACATGTGATTTTCACTGTGATCGACGGAACGATTCGCTTAGAAGGGAATGTTCCCGATCACGGGGCGGCTCGGCAACAAATCTTGGGAGTGACGGAGCATGGCGAAGACAGCAACGAAACCGACATCGGCGGCGGCAAAACGGGTACCTGCGGTAACGTCGTCGAAAGGCCAGAACATCGCGCTGATTTACAAGCCGGGAAGCATCCCCGACATCGTCATCAAGGCAGCGAAGCAGCAAACCCCCAAAGGCTTTTCGCTGACCGTCGTTAAGCCTGGCGAGTCCGATGAAAAGCGACGTAAGGTCGTCGCCGCCTCCGACTACATCATCACCTATGGTCTGGCCTTCAACGACCTCGACGTTGCCAAATCGCTCAAGCTACTACAACTTCTTAGCGCCGGCTTCGATCGCCTGGATCTGTCCTCCTTCCAGAAGGCGGGGGTCCCGGTAGCCAACAACGGTGGCGCCAACGGCCCAACGGTCGCCGAGCACACCATCATGCTGATTCTTTCCGTCTACAAGAAGCTGCCACTGCACCACAACGCGTTGAGTGCCGGCAAATGGCTCGGCCATCAGGAAGCGTTGCGCATGCGCGAATTGCGCGGCAAGCAGGTCGGCATCGTCGGCTTCGGGAAAATTGGCCAGGACGTGGCACGCATGGCTAACGGCTTCCTGGCGAACGTCGCCTATTTCGACGTCAACCGCGCAAACCCGGCCGTTGAGAAGGAACTCAAGGCCAAGCGCATGACGCTCGACCAGCTTCTGGAGACGTCCGACATCATCACCGTTCATACCCCCTTGAACAAGGCTACGCGCGGCCTGTTTGGCGCCAAGCAATTCGCCAAGATGAAAAAATCGGCGATTTTCATCAATACGGCGCGGGGCGAGGTGATGGACCAAACCGCGCTGATCGCTGCCCTCGACAAGGGACGCATCGCAGGTGCCGGCCTTGACGTATTCATCCCGGAACCGGTCGGCCCAGACTGCCCCCTGTTCGGCCGCGACAACGTGGTCGTGACCCCGCATATCGCCGGCACGACCATCGATACCTGGACGCGACGCATGGAGGTAGCCTTCGAAAATATCGTGCGGGTTTCCAAAGGCAAGGGTCCACTGCCCGCTTCCATGGTACAGGGCTGAACATGTCGGCACGACAGGCTGGCCTCTAACGGAGCCGGCCACCGCTTTTCCTCGCAACGAACCGGCACCTTATCAATATATCTGAATCGCGATCTGTCCGTCGTGTATTGGTCGTTCCTCCGCTTGGCCGTTGGTGGCAGTCTTTACCCTCGACAGATGGGAAACGTCGTATGGACATGGAAGCCTCCGGACACGGGCAGGTCACCGATTTACGTGCCTTCGACGATACCCAAGCGGCCTTGCGGCAGGTGGAAACCATCTATCGGTCGGGGATCGACGTCCTGCGCAAGCGCTTCGGGCGATTCGCAGCCGGCGACCGGGTGACCCCTGCGATCGAGGCCTTCTATCCCTACGTCGGTATCGAGGTAAAAGGACAACAGGGCTCATCCGATCCGCTGCTGTCTTATGGCCGCCTGCCAGGGGCAGGTGTCTTCGGCACAACGTTGACCCGACCCGATCTGTTTTTGGACTACTACCGCCAACAATTCGAACTTTTGTTACACAATTACGGCGGGCCCCTGTGGATTGGCGCCAGCAGCCGGCCAATTCCGCTGCCTTTCGCAGTCGAAGAAGCGACGGCCGACATCACCGCTGAACATGCCAACGACCTGCAACGGATATTTCCACTACCCGATCTCAGTCGCATCGACGACGCCGTCGTCAACGGCCATCACATAGCGCCCGCGGGAGGACCGCGGCCTCTAGCCCTATTTTCCGCCGAACGGGTGGACTATTCGCTGTTACGGCTGTCCCACTATACGGCGACCTCGCCCCGCCATTTCCAGCGCTTTGTGCTGTTCACCAACTATCAGCGTTATGTCGAGGAATTCGTCGCCTACGGCCGCCGTGAAGTCACGACCGGAACCACCTACACGGCTTTCGTCGAGCCGGGCGACGTCTATACGCCCAATCCGGCGCTGAACGATGCCAAGTCCTCGGGCGAAGCGCCGCAGCACCTGCCGCAGATGCCGGCCTATCACCTGCTGCGCGACGATGGCGAAGGCGTCACCCTGGTCAACATCGGCATTGGCCCGTCGAACGCCAAGACCATCACCGACCATATCGCCGTACTGCGTCCCCATTGCTGGCTGATGGTCGGTCATTGTGGCGGCCTAAGGCGGTCGCAGATGCTGGGCGACTATGCCCTGGCCCATGCCTATGTCCGCGCCGATCATGTTCTAGACGCAGACCTGCCGGCGTGGGTCCCGATACCGCCCATTGCCGAGGTACAACAGGCGTTGCAAGCGGCAGTCGCCTCCGTCACCGGCCTGACCGGCCGCGACATGAAGATGCGTCTGCGCACCGGCACGGTCTTTACCACGGATGACCGGGACTGGGAGTTGCGCCTGCATGACCTGGCGCTGCAGTTCAACCAGTCGCGCGCCATCGCCATCGACATGGAGTCGGCAACCATAGCTACCAATGGCTATCGGTTCCGGGTACCCTACGGCACGTTATTGTGCGTCTCCGACAGACCGCTACATGGCGAAATTAAACTGCGCGGCATGGCCAATGCCTTTTATCGCGAACGCATCAGCCAGCATCTGACCATCGGCCTGGAAGCGTTGCGCATCCTGCGCGAAGCGGGAACCGACAGTCTGCATTCGCGCAAGCTGCGCAGCTTCGACGAACCGGCCTTTCGCTAGACTGACCATGCCAACCAGCGCACCGAAGCGCTTCGACACAGGGAGACGGACATGCGTGTGCTGATCACCGGCGGTACGGGCTTCATCGGCCGGCGTTTGGCCCTGACATTGTTGGAGCGCGGCAGGCTCGCCGATGGTAGCGGCAATGCACGCCCCGTCGATGCCGTTACCCTATTCGACGTGACGGCACCGGCCGTGCCGCTGCCGGCCGATCCGCGGCTGAGCCTGCGCACGGGAGATATCGGCGATCCGGCAACGGTGAAGGCCCTGTTCGGCAACGACGTCGGCTGCGTCTATCACCTGGCCGCCGTGGTCAGCGCCGGCGCCGAGCAGGATTTCGACCTCGGCATCCGAGTCAATCTGGAGGGCACCCGCAATGTTCTGGAGGCCTCCCGCGCGCTGGGCACCGCACCCACCGTGGTACTGGCCAGTTCGGTCGCGGTCTACGGCGGCGATATGCCCAAGGTCATCGGCGACGACTTCCATACGACGCCGACCACGTCTTACGGTATCCAGAAGGCTGCCAGTGAGCTGCTGGTTAACGACTATAGCCGCAAGGGCTTCGTCGATGGCCGCGCGCTGCGCCTACCGACGGTCGTCGTACGTCCGGGCAAACCGAACAAGGCGGCCTCGACCTGGGCCAGTTCGATCATCCGCGAGCCGCTGAACGGCGAGGAAGCGGTCTGTCCGGTACCGCCGGAACAGGAGATGTGGCTGCTGTCCGCGCGCAAGGCGGTCGATGCCTTCGTCCGCGCTGCCGAATTGCCGGCCGAGGCCTGGGGAAAGAACCGAACGGTGGCCCTGCCTGGCATTACCCGCACAGTCCGCCAGATGGTAAAGGCACTGGGCAACGTCGCCGGTAAGGCAGCAACTGCGCGCATCCGCTGGCAGCCCGATCCCTTCGTTCAGCGCATCATCGATGGCTGGCCGACCCGCTTCGCGCCGAAACGCGGCCTGGCTCTCGGTTTTACCGCCGACGATCGTTTCGAAGACGTCATCCAAGCCTTCATCGAGGATGAGCTCGGCGGCCGTTTCGTCGCTTGAAGGAAGGTGCTTCCCCAGAAAACTGGGGAAGCCGGCGGTCAGCGCCGCACCTTCTTCAGGGCTTCCGGATTGAGGATAGAAACCGGCGCCCTGCCGTTAAGGATGTTGATGACGTTGTCCGCCGCCATGATCTTGGCATTGATGCGGGCATCGTCGCTGGCCCCGGCGGCATGCGGCGAGATGTAGAGGTTGTCCAGCGTGCGCAACGGATCGTCGGCCGGCAGCGGCTCGATCTCGAAGACGTCGAAAGCGGCGCCGCCGATGTGTTTCTCCTTGAGGACCTTATAGAGCGCCTTGCCGTCGACGACGCCGCCGCGAGACGTGTTGACCAGCCAGGCATCGCGTTTCATCAGGTTGAGCGTCTGGTCGTTGATCATGTGGTAGCTGGATTTATCCAGATTGGCATGCAGGGTGACGAAGTCGCTGTCACGCATCAACGTCTCCAACGACACAAAGGTGACCCCGTGGCTGGCGGCGAATTCTCGATCCTCGGCGATATCGTAGGCCAACAGTTTCATATCGAAGCCGCGAGCCCGCTTGGCCACTTCCTTACCAATGGCACCGAGCCCGACGATGCCAAGTGTGCGGCCCGCCATGTCACGACCCTGCGCCCAAGTCCACTTGCCGGCACGGCCATATTCCAAATTGTCCGATACTTTACGCGCGCCCTGTAGCAGCAGCGCCATAGCATAGTCGGCGACGCTGCGGTGATTGAGACCAGGGGTCGTACAAACGGCAATACCTAAACGGGTGGCTGCCTCCAGATCGACAGCATCGTAGCCAACGCCGACGCGGGCGATAACACGCAACTTGGGGCAATTCTCCAGCACGCGTGCGGTGAAGGGATCGGAGCTGGCGACGGTAGCATCCTTATCCTTCAGAATCGCGATCATTTCGTCTTCGGTGCGCGCGGCATGCCAGATGTTGAATTCGGTCTCTACACCATTGTTGTTGAGACGGCTGTCGCCTTCATCGCCCTTCGACATAAAGCGTACGGTTATCAGGGCTTTAAATTCGTTCATCTGTATCCTCCCGTTGTTCTTGGCTGGCTATTCAAGCGCAGGGCGGATCATCCTCCGCGATACAACGAAGTCAAGCCTGGGCCAGGCTTGGCTGTAACAGCGGGCGCATTCTATAGTGGCCACCAATCACAACCGGCCAGCACGCGCCGTCGTCGCCCTGGGAAGGAACAACCAAATGAGCCAACCCCCCGTCAAGCGCCGTAGCGCCGCTTGGTTCAGCGCCCAAGGCAAGGATGGCTTTCATCACAGAAGTTGGATGAAGAACCAGGGCTTTCCACATGATCTGTTCGACGGACGTCCTGTTATCGGCATCTGCAATACCTGGTCGGAACTGACGCCTTGCAACGCCCACTTCCGGACCATCGCAGAACGGGTCAAGCGCGGCGTCTATGAGGCAGGTGGATTTCCACTAGAATTTCCGGTGATGTCGCTGGGCGAAACCCTGATGCGGCCCTCGACCATGTTATTTCGCAACCTGGTCAGCATGGACGTCGAGGAGTCGATCCGCGCCAACCCCATCGACGGCGTCGTGCTGCTGGTCGGCTGCGACAAGACAACCCCCGCCCTGCTGATGGGCGCGGCCAGCTGCGATCTGCCGGCGCTGGCCGTCTCCGGCGGACCGATGCTCAACGGCCGCTGGCGCGATGAGACCGTCGGCTCCGGCACCCTCGTCTGGAAACTCGACGAGATGCTGAAGGCCGACGAGGTGACCCAGGCGCAGATGACGGAGGCCGAGGCCTGTATGTCCCGCTCCGTCGGCCATTGCATGACCATGGGCACGGCTTCGACCATGGCCTCGATGGTCGAGGCGCTGGGCATGGGCCTGCCCTCCAATGCCGCCATCCCCGCCGCCGACTCACGCCGACTTCTGTTGGCCCAACTGGCCGGCCGGCGCATCGTCGAAATGGTCAAGGAAGACCTGACCATGTCTAAGATTCTGACCCGCAAGGCCTTCGAGAATGCCGTGCGTGTCAATGGTGCCATCGGCGGCTCGACCAACGCCGTCGTTCACCTGATCGCGCTAGCCGGTCGCATCGGCGTCGAGCTGAACCTCAAGGACTGGGATAAACTTGGTCACGACATTCCCTGCATGGTCAACCTGATGCCGTCGGGGCAGTACCTGATGGAGGATTTCTTCTATGCCGGCGGTCTGCCGGTGGTGCTGCGCGAATTGGCCGAGAACGGTCAGCTCCACAAGGACGCCCTGACCGTCAACGGCCGCGCCATTTGGGACAACGTCAAGGACGCCGAGTGTTTCGACCGCAAGGTGATCTATCCCTATGCTCGCCCTTTCAAGGAAAAAGGCGGCGTTGCCGTGTTGGGCGGCAACCTGGCGCCCGATGGCGCCGTTCTCAAACCTTCTGCGGCGACACCGGCATTGATGACCCATCGCGGCCGGGCCGTCGTGTTCGAGGATATCGAGGACTACCACGCCCGGGTCGACGACCCGGCGCTCGATATCGACGAAGCCTGCGTCATGGTGCTGAAGAACTGCGGTCCGAAGGGTTATCCCGGCTTTTCCGAAGTCGGCAACATGACCCTGCCGAAAAAGATCATCGAGAAGGGCATCACCGACATGGTGCGCATTTCCGACGCGCGAATGAGCGGCACCGCCTATGGCACTGTGGTGTTGCACACGGCGCCGGAAGCAGCGGTCGGCGGTCCGTTGGCGCTAGTGCGGAACGGCGACATGATCGCGCTCGACGTCGCCAAGCGAACCCTGACCCTGGAAGTGGACGATGCTGAACTAGCCCGCCGCCGCGCCGCTTGGAAGGCTCCCGAGGAGCCCTATGGGCGTGGCTATGTGGCGCTTTACCATCGCACGGTATTGCAGGCCGACCGTGGCGCCGACCTGGACTTCCTGGTCGGCAAGAGCGGCGCCCCGGTGCCACGGGAAAGCCACTGAGCCGGTCGCATGGACAACCGTCTAAGCACGGCCCAAATCGAGCACTATCGCCGCCATGGCTACGTATCGCCATTACCAGCCCTGCGCCCGGCGAAAGCAGAAGCCCTGCGCCTGCGGCTTGAGGCCTTCGAAGCAGAAACCGGCCAGAAGGCCGGCAGCCTGCGCAAGAAGGGCCACCTCAAGTTGATGGCTATCTATAACCTGGTCTCCCACCCAGCCATTCTGGATGCCGTCGAATCTGTCATCGGGCCGAATATCCTGTGTTGGGCGACCAGCCTGTTCGTCAAGGATCCGTACGATCCCGGCTTCGTCGCCTGGCATCAGGATTCCCACTACTGGGAATTGGAGCCGGATGACGTGGTTTCGGCCTGGATCGCACTGGCGCCGAGCACGCTGGAGAACGGCGCCATGCGGGTCATACCTAGCACCCACCTCACGTCGCCGTTCGATCATCGTGCCTCGGCTGCCGACAGCGCCAATATGCTAAGTGGGCGCGAGGAAATCGCCGTCGACATCGACGAAAGCCAGGCGGTCGATCTCGTGCTGCGACAGGGAGAAATGTCGCTGCATCACGTCAAGATCGTCCATGGCTCGCCGCCCAACCGCTCCGCCGCACGGCGCTACGGGCTCGCCATCCGCTACGTGGCGCCGCATGTCCGCAATGAAGACAAATGGACGTCCGCCCTGCTGGTGCGCGGTCGCAACGAGCCCAGCAATTTCATGCCCGATCCCGTACCGACCCGCGACATGGACCCGGACATTGTCGCTTTCGTCGATAGAACTTGGAAAAGACAGCGCTAGGCAAGTCT
>CANITX010000070.1 GCA_947470575.1 Rhodospirillales bacterium | reverse complement strand
TTCGTCATGAACACACCGGCAGAAATCCAGCAGGCCATCGCCGATTTCCACGCCGGCCGCTTCTGACAGCCGCGCCGCCATCCCCGGACGCCACCATCCCCCGACAAGGCCCCCGTGCGCACAAGGCGGGGCCAGCCTCTGATCTACCCGAACAGCCATGCCGAAATTCTTGCCGGCAATGGAATCGATGAATTCTCAGAAATGAAAAGGACCATTTCCACTAATATTTTAGTTAATATTTACCCTACTTTAGATATCCGTAATATAGGTTCGTGTTTGCTTTTTTCCCATTTTTCTGGAACTATTATTTAAATATCCGGCGGTTGGTTTTAAGAAGTCAAATATTCCACAAGATTTAAGATAGCCGACGCCGCCTGGCAACGAAGCGCCCTGAACCGTTACGGGCGAATAACATCATCCCTAGGGAAGGATTCAGGTCGTGGCAGAGAATATCAGCTTGAGCAAACGCTGGCGGACGTTCCAGCCCACCAAGGTCGTGCTGGTCTGGGCCTGCATCGCCTCGGCCATATTGACCATCGCCCTCGGCTTCACTTGGGGCGGCTGGATGATGGCGGAAAGCGTCGATTACGAAAGAACGACAGCCATTGCCGAAACCCGCATGGAACTGCTGGCATCCTTCTGCGTCGACCGCTTCACCGCCGCGGAAGACGCCGCCGTCAAACTGGCCGAATTAAAGAAGATCGGCGAATGGGAACGGCGCGACGTGATTCGCGCCGGCGGTTGGATCAGCGTGAACAACGTTACCTCGCCCCTCGATGGCGCCGCCGCCACGAAGTGCGTCGAACGCCTGATGACCGTCGACCTGGCCTCGCTCAAGGCCGCCAAGTAGGCGGCGAAGCCCTAGTCGCTACGTTCGCTCGATCCGCAACAACAACGCTTCGGCAGCCGCATCGGTCTTCGACGCGCCATCCCCCGGAAAGCCGGCCATGCGTTGTCCGATCTCGGCACGGACGCTGGCCCGTAGCGTTTCGGGGTCGAGAGGCGTGGCCCGCATCAACACGGCGACCGCCGCCTCCAGCGCCAGAATGTGGGCCACCAGGCTTTCGGTTTCCCCCAGGCCGCGCAGGGTGGTGTCGCCCAAGTGCTTGAGATCGCCGGCGATCCGCTTGAGCGACTGCTCCAGATCGCGGATCTGGCGGAAAAAACCGGCTTCCTCCAAATGACCGATCAGGGCCTGGGCCGCCTCGGAAGGCAACGATGGGGGGACGTCGTCGCTCATCCTCGGGTCTCCATCCGCCGTCGGTCCCGGCGATTTCGCCGGTCCCAACGATTTGTGCACGTTCAACGATCCTATCGACGATAGCCCGCCAGCGCCTATCTGTCAGGGTCCGCCTTGATCCAAATCAACGACCTTTATCGACCGTTCGGCAAAGATGCCGGCATGCGAACGGTGCGATGCGGACCCGCTGCAACCATAGCCCCCCAGCATGGAAGCACGGCGCGCCATTCGCCGCCAAGGCACTCAGGAGACGATATAGTCGAGTGGGTTCAAGCCAAGGCATCGGGCGCTACTGCCAGACACGGAGAGACGGTCTCTTTATTGCTCCTCCCCGAGCACCGTCGATCCCCTGGCGGTGGCGCCTTTTTTCTTTGCTGCCGAATCAGCCGCCGGGCGGCAGGTGGGCGACGAAGCCGCGATAGGGCTTGGTGCCGTAGAGTTCGACGTCGAGCATGCCTTTTTGGACCAGCGGCAAGGTTTCGAGGAAGCTTCGCGCCTCGGCCTCGTCCTTCGCTTCCAGCACGATGACGGCGCCCATGCCGTCGGCGCGACTGTAGATTTCCCGAATCTTTTCGGCGGCGAACAGGCGCACCGCCTGCAGCGCTTCGGCTTCCAGATGCGGCGTGAAATCGCTGGGCGCGAATTCTCCCCGGCGATGGCAGATGGCAACGACCTTCATGGCTTCCTCCCGGTTGCTTCGAAAAGAGGCAACAGCCGCTCGGCCTCGGCGAGGTCGGCGGGGCTGTTGACGTTGAAGAACGGATCGACCGGATCGAGCGCGAAATCGACAACGGCCGGATGCTGCCGCGCCGTCCACAGCTCGACCTTGCGTAGCCCCTCCTCGACCAAGGCACGGCGCAGATCGCCGCGCAAGGCCAGTGCCCACATCCCGAAGACCGGATGCAGCCGACCGCGCGAGGCCGCCAGCGCGAGAAGCGTCCCCCCGGCCTCGGCCGCGTCCAGCAGCCGCGACACCAGATCGTCGGGCAGGAACGGCGCATCGGCTGGAAACGTGGCCAGCCAGCGGCAACCCGGCAACGTCGCCGCCCATTCCAGCCCGGCGAGCACGCCGGCCAGCGGCCCGGCGAAATCGGCCACCGTATCGGGCAACAGGGGCAAACCGTAACCGGCGAGGCGGGCCGCGTCGCCGTTGACGTTGATCGCCAGCCGGGCCACCTGCGGCCGGGCACGCTCGACCGCGCGCACCAGCAGCGCCCTGCCGCCTAGCGGGGCCGACAGCTTGTCGCCGCCGGCCATGCGCCGACCACGGCCACCGGCGAGAATGACGCCGGCGACGTCCGATCGTGTGGAAACAAGCTGTCCAGCCGTCATGGCGCGCAGGATAGCAGCGGCAGCCGACGGCGGCGACCCGCCTTCACCGCATTTTCGCCATGGGCGGTTTCCAGTCGGCGTGCCATCTTGCCACGTCGATTCGGGAGTTGCTTGTGCACGTTTCCGTGCTGTCCTGGAACCGCCGGGTTTGGCGCCTGGCCGGCCCCATCATGATATCCAACGTCTCGGTGCCGCTGATGGGCGCCGTGGACACCGCCGTGGTCGGCCACTTGCCGGGTCCGCAATACATCGGCGCCGTGGCCATCGGCGTCATGGTCTTCAACATCCTCTATTGGTGCTGCGCCTTTCTGCGCATGGGCACGACGGGACTGACCGCCCAGGCACTCGGTGCCGGCGACGGCGATGAGGTGCGTGCAGCCTTGGGTCGACCGTTGATTATGGGAACGACGATCGGCATTGCCATGATCGCCTTGCAGCTGCCGTTGACGGCGATCGCCTTTGCCGCCTTCGGCGCATCGGAAGCTGTCGATCCCCTGGCGCGGGCCTATTTCGCCGTCCGCATCTGGGCAGCGCCAGCCTCGCTGGCCAACTTCGCTCTGATCGGCTGGTTCGTCGGCGTCCAGCGGGCCCGATCCGTGATGATCCTGCAACTGACGATGAACGCCATCAACGCCGGGCTCGATTTCGGGCTGGTCTTCGGCCTGGATTTCGGCGTGACGGGCGTCGCCTGGGCCAATGTCTGCGCACAATACACCGGGACGGCCATCGGCCTTTGGCAGGTGGCGCGGTGCCTTCGCCGTATTCCCGGAATCTGGAAGTGGACGCTCCTGCGCCGCGCCGACCGCATCCAGACCTTGCTCCGGATCAACCGCGACATCTTCCTGCGCACGCTCTGCATGACCGGCAGCATGGCCGTGTTCACCGCTATCGGCGCCCGCGGCGGCGACGCCGTGCTGGCCGTCAACGCCATTCTATTTCAGATGCATACCATCATCTCCCAATGGCTGGACGGCTTTTCCCACACCGCCGGCACCTTGGTCGGTTCCGCCATCGGTGCCCGCGACCGCGCCACAGTGCGCAAGGCGGTGACGGTAACAGGCGGCTGGGCAGTGGGAGTCGCTGCCAGCGCCTCGATCTTTTACGCTTTCTTCGGGGGCGCCGTCGTCGACCTGATCACCGACATCCCCGAGGCGCGGCTGTTGGCGCGGGAATACCTGCCGTGGATCGTTTTCGGACCGGTCTATGCGGTGTGGTCCTATCTGCTCGACGGCATTTTCACCGGCGCCACTCGCACGGCGGATATGCGCAATACGGCCATGCTATCGTCGCTGGTCTTTCTCGCCTGTGCTGCCGTGCTGGTACCCTGGCTCGGCAACCACGGACTGTGGTTGTCCTATTTCATCTTCATGCTGACCCGCGCCACATCGCTGGCCGTACTCTATCCACGCCTGGAACGATCGGTTCCCGACGGACCGCCACCGACCGCCAAGGTACTTTGAGCCGGACGCGCAAGGACGAGATGCACGGCAGGGCAAACCGTGCGATGTTGCGCTATCGATTCGGGAGATTCCCTTGCACGTTTCCGTGCTGTCGTGGCACCGCCGGGTATGGCGCCTGGCCGGCCCCATCATGTTTTCCAGCGTCTCGGTGCCGCTGTTGGGTGCCGTGGATACGACCGTGGTCGGTCACCTTCCCGGCGCCGAATACATGGGCGCCGTGGCGGTCGGCACGACGATCTTCAATATCCTGTTCCTCAGTCTGAGCTTCCTGCGCATGGGAACCACCGGCCTGACGGCGCAGGCGGTCGGCGCCGGCGATGGCGACGAGATGCGTGCCGCGCTGGCCCGCCCCATCGGCCTGGCGCTGGCCATCGCCTGCGGCCTGATCCTCTTCCAACTGCCGCTGGCCTGGTTGGCCTTCAAGCTGTTCGGCGCCTCCCCGGCGGTCGAGGTCCTGGCGCGCGACTATTTCGCCGTACGCATCTGGGCTGCGCCGGCCATGCTGTCCAATTTCGTGCTGCTCGGCTGGTTTATCGGCATGCAGAAAGCCGGTTCCGTCCTGGCCCTGCAACTGCTGATGAACGGCATCAACGTCGGCCTGGATTTCTGGTTCGTCTTCGAACTGAGGCTAGGGGTGACGGGCGTTGCCTGGGCATCGTTGGCAGCGCAGTACATCGCGCTCGGCATCGGGCTGTCCCTGGCTCGGCACATCCTGGCCGGCGTTCCCGGCGTCTGGCGCTGGGAGCTGCTGCGCCAGGCCGACAAACTCAAGCGCATGCTGGGCATCAACCGCGACATCTTTCTGCGCACCATCTCGCTTTCGAGCTGCATGTCGCTGCTGACCGTCATCGGTGCGCGCAGCGGCGATACGGTACTGGCCGCCAACGCCATCCTGATCCACATGGTGTTCATTTCTGCCTATTGGCTGGACGGCTTCGCCCACGCGGTTTCGGCCTTGGCCGGCAGCGCTTTCGGCGCCGGTGACCGGGCCCGGTTCCGCACGGCGGTGATCTATTGCGGCGGCTGGGCCCTGGGCATCGCGGCGGCGACCAGCGCCACCTATGCCCTGGCCGGCCCCTGGATCGTCGAGCTGATGACCGGCATCCCCGCGGTGCGGGAGATGGCCCGCGAATTCCTGCCCTGGGTCGTCGTGGCGCCGCTCTATTCGGTGTGGAGCTTCACGATCGACGGCATCTTCATCGGCGCCACCCGGGCGCGCGAGATGCGCAACATGGCCTTCCTATCGGCGGCGACGTTCCTTGCCACCGTGGCCGTGCTGGTGCCGTGGCTTGGTAACCACGGCCTGTGGCTGTCCTATTTCATCTTCATGCTGGCCCGCGCCCTGACCCTCGGCTCGCGCTACCCGAGCCTGGAACGGGCGGTCGGAGCACAGCACAAGCGCTAGAACAGCCCGGTCACCTTACCGACGGCGTCGAGCTTGATACTGTTGGCCGCCGGCACGCGCGGCAGGCCGGGCATGGTCATCACGTCGCCACAGACGATGACGATGAATTCGGCACCCGCCGACAGCCGCACTTCGCGGATCGGAATGGTAAAGCCCTCCGGCGCCCCTTTTACGGCAGCGTCGGAAGAAAAGCTGTACTGGGTCTTGGCGATGCAGACCGGGAACTTGCCGTAGTCGGCGTCCAGTTCCTTGAGCTGCGCCACCACTTTGTCGTCGGCGACGATATCCTTGGCGCGATAGATCTTCCGCGCGATGGTGCGCACCTTTTCCAGCAACGGCATGTCGTCGGAATAAAGCGGCTTGAATTCCGACGTGCTCTTACCAATCGCGGCAACCACCGCCTCGGCCAAGGGCCGTGCCCCTTCGCCGCCGCCGGCCCAATGGTCCGATTCGATGGCGACGATGCCGAGTTCGGCGCACTTCTTGATGACCAGTTCGACCTCGGCCCGGGTATCGGCCGAGAACTTGTTGATGCCCACCACCGGCGGCACGCCGAAGCTCTTCACGTTCTCCAGATGGCGAGCCAGATTGGCAAAGCCCTTTTCCAGCGCCGCCAGGTTTTCGACCTTAAGCTGGTCGCGCGGCACGCCGCCGTGCATCTTCAAGGCGCGCACGGTGGCGACGATGACCGCGGCGGCCGGCTTCAGCCCGCCCTTGCGGCACTTGATGTCGAAGAATTTCTCGGCGCCCAGGTCGGCGCCGAAGCCGGCTTCGGTGACGACGTAATCGGCGAGCTTCAGCGCCGTCTTCGTCGCCATCATCGAATTGCAGCCGTGCGCGATGTTGGCGAAGGGACCGCCGTGGATGAAGGCCGGGCTGCCTTCCAGCGTCTGCACCAGGTTCGGCGCCATCGCTTCCTTGAGCAGCACCGACATGGCGCCATGTGCTTCCAGATCGCGCGCCGTCACCGGCTTGCGGTCGCGGGTATAGCCAACAACGATGTTGCCGAGGCGCCGCTGCAAGTCGTCGAGGTCAGACGACAGGCAGAGGATCGCCATGATTTCCGAGGCCACCGTGATGTCGAAGCCGCCTTCGCGCGGGAAGCCGTTGGCGACGCCACCCAGCGAGGTGACGATCTCGCGCAGCGAACGGTCGTTCATGTCCAGCGCCCGGCGCCAGGCGATGCGCCGGTTGTCGATACCGAGCGCATTGCCCCAGTAGACGTGGTTGTCGATCATCGCCGCCAGCAGGTTGTTGGCGGTACCGATAGCGTGGAAATCGCCGGTGAAGTGGAGGTTGATGTCCTCCATCGGTACGACCTGGGAATAGCCGCCGCCGGCAGCACCGCCCTTCATGCCGAAGCAGGGGCCGAGGCTGGGCTCGCGCAGGCAGATGATCGCCTTCTTGCCGATGACGTTAAGCGCGTCGCCAAGGCCGACGGTCGTCGTCGTCTTGCCCTCGCCGGCCGGGGTCGGCGTGATGGCCGTGACCAGGATCAGCTTGCCGTCCGGCTTATCCGCCAGCGTCTTGATGTAGTCGAGCGAGATTTTCGCCTTGTAGTGGCCATAGGGGTCGAGCTTCGAATCGTCGATGCCGAGCTTGTCCTTCGCCACGTCGGTAATGCGCCGCATGGTGGCGGCCTGGGCGATCTCGATGTCGCTTTTCGGATTGGCGTGCTGCGCGGCGGCATTACGGATCATCGGACGCTCCCCCATAGGATTATTGGAAGGCGCACCCTGTACCTGCCAGGGCGCGAACCGGGGGGACGCTATAGCCAGCGCGACGCGAAATCAATGGGCAGTGGTATACCATATGCCAGAAACAGGCGCGACCGGCCGGCGGTCCGGGGGACGACATTCCCCCGCTTCCCGACCGCCGCGAATAACCCGCCGTTCAGGCCGGCGGGTAGACATGCTCCGGCCCCGGGAAACGGCGGGCCCGCACGTCGTCGGCGTAAGCCTCCACGGCGGCGGACAGATCGTCGCCAAGTTCGGCGTAGCGGCGCACGAACTTCGCGGTGCGCTTGCCGGTCAGGCCCAGCATATCCTCGGTGACCAGCACCTGCCCGTCGCAGGCCGATGAGGCGCCGATGCCGATGGTCGGCACGGCCAGCGCCTCGGCCACCTTGCGCGCCACCGGTTCGACGGTGGCTTCGATGAGAATGGAAAAGGCGCCGGCCGCCTGCAGCGCCAGCGCCGTCTGCACCATGCGGTCGGCTTCCTCGGGATCGCGACCGCGCGCCCGGTAACCGCCCAGCTTATGCACGGCTTGCGGCGTCAAGCCGATATGAGCCATCACCGGAATGCCGCGGTCGACCAGAAAGGCCACCGTCGGCACCATCGCCGGGCCGCATTCCAGCTTGACCCCCGACGCGCCGGTTTCTGCCATCACCCGCGCGGCATTGGCGAAAGCCTGTTCGGGACTGGTCTCGAAAGTGGCGAAGGGCATGTCGATCAACACGAAGGCGCGACGGGACGCACCGACCACGGCGCGGCCGTGGGCGATCATCATGTCGAGCGTGACGCCCAGCGTCGACGGCAGGCCGTAGACGACATTGCCCAGGCTATCGCCGACCAACGCGATATCGGCAAAAGGATCGATCAGGCGGGCGGTCCAGGCGGCATAGGCGGTCAGGCAGACGATCGGTGTCTTGCCCTTCATCGCTTGCAGATCGGTAACCGTCAGCCGGCGCACCGAAGCTACGCCAGCGCTTTCATTGCCGTGATTGCTCATGATCATGCCTCGTCGCTGTATCGGCGTCGCAACCGCTGAGCGGCGCAAACAGGCCAGGCAAGAAACAGATAACAGCCGCGCCTGGGGTTCACAAGGCGCAGCAACATCATCTTATCCCGATATCGGCGTCCAGCGAAATGGGTAGGGTTGCGAGACGGCGCGGTTGTGGCCCGGCCTTTCTGCATCGCGCCGCAAGTGCTATTCCTTATTCACCGGACACTATTTGGCGGCGTGAAGAACATGAAAGCATCGTACTTCGATCGTTACGGCCCACCCGAGGTTCTGACCTATGGCGATTTCCCCGATCCCGTCCGCGGCCCCGGTCAGGTCGTCGTCGACATTCACGCCGTCAGCGTCAACGCGGCGGATTGGAAAACCAGGACCGACCACTATGGCGATACCGTCCGGCCCCTGCCCCATATCCTCGGCCGCGATTTTTCCGGCGTCGTCAGCGAGGCAGGCGACGACACGCCGGGCCTGCGCGTCGGCGACAAGGTCTTTGCCATCTGCGACGCCACGCTCGAAGGCTCCTACGCCGAAAAGATCGCCATCAATGCCGATATCGTCGGCAAAAAGCCGACCCGTGCGTCGCACATCGAAACCGCAGCCATGGCGCTGACCGGCCTGACCGCCATCAATGCCATCGAAACGACGCTGCAGCTCAAAAAAGGCGAGACCATCCTGATCCAGGGCGGCGCCGGCGGCGTCGCTGGGTTTGCCCTGCAACTGGCCAAGCACATCGGCGCGCGGGTCATCACGACGGCCAGCAAGAGCAATCACGAGTATCTGTACGCCATGGGTGCCGATCAGGTCATCGACTACAACACCAACGATTTCACCAAGGTGGTATCGGGTTGCGATGCCGTCCTCGACACCGTCGGCGGCGATGTGGCGATGCGTTCCTTCGCCGTCATCCGGCCTGGGGGCCGCGCCGCCTTCGTCGGCGGCGGGCGCAAGGCGCCGGTATCGCCGCGCAGCGACGTCGCCTCGCTGCGTCCGGCGGTCGGCCGCGGCCGGGCGCAATTGGAACGTATCGTCGCCCTGATCGATTCCGGCGCCGTCCGGCCGCCGGCCATCACGGTGTTCCCCCTGTCCGAGGCCGTAGCGGCGCACAGACTGAGCGAGTCGCGCCACCTGCAGGGAAAAATCGTCCTGGCCGTGCGCTGACAAGGGACGGCCACGGTACCCGCGGCCGAGCTACGAGCGGCCGCCCAGTGGCCCTTCGAGCACGTCTTTCACCTTGGCGGCCAAGCCGTTCAGGGTGAAAGGCTTGGGCAGGAAATGGATGGTGGGATCGGTCCACAGATCGGCCGAAACCACGTCCTCGGCGTAACCCGACATCAAGATGACCCGTACCGCAGGCAGCTCCTGGCGCACCAGGCGGACCAGGGTATGGCCGTCCATGCCCGGCATGACCACGTCGCTGACGATGATATCGATGGCGGCCTCGCTGCCGTTGATGACGTCGAGCGCCGCTTCGCCGTTGGGCGCCTCAAGCACCCGATAGCCCCTGCCCCGCAATGCCCGCGCGCCGAACAAGCGGACGGCGTCTTCGTCTTCGACCAGCAGAACGGTGCCGGCCCCGGTCAAATCGGACACCGCGTCCTCGCCAGACTTGTGCCGCGCCGTTGACCGTCCCGCCGCCGCGTCGCTTTCCGCGGCCGGCATCGCGGCGGGTTCATAGCGCGGCAGGTAGATGCAGAACGTCGTGCCTTCGCCGGGCGCGCTATCGACGACGATATAACCGTCGGTCTGCTTGATGATGCCGTAAACCGTGGAAAGACCGAGCCCCGTTCCGGCGCCGACTTCCTTGGTCGAAAAGAACGGCTCGAAGATCAAGCCCATGTCTTCCTTGCGGATGCCGACGCCGGTATCGACCACTTCGACCATCACATAATCGCCGGCCGGGATCAGTTCGGACCCGCGTTCCGCCGATTCCGGAAGCGCCACCCGCGAGGTGCGGATGGTCAGCGTACCACCCCCCGGCATGGCGTCGCGGGCATTCACCGCCAGGTTGACGATCACCTGGTCCATCTGGCCGGGATCGACGCGCACGACGCCCAGATCGGCGCCATGCTCCATGACCAGCTCCAGATTTTCGCCCAACAGCCGGCGCAACAGGCTGGTCATATCCGACAGCGCCTCGGTGATGTCGAGGAAGACCGGCTTCAACGTCTGCTTGCGCGAGAAAGCCAGCAATTGGCGGACCAGATTGGTCGCCCGGTTGGCGTTCTGCTTGATCTGCATGATGTCGGCGAACGACGGGTCTTCCGGCCCGTGGCGCTCGAGCAGCAGGTCGGAAAAGCCGATCATCGCCGTCAGCAAGTTATTGAAATCGTGCGCTACGCCGCCGGCAAGCTGGCCCACCGCCTGCATTTTCTGCGACTGGGCGAACTGCGCCTCCAGATGCTTTTGTTCCGTCGTGTCGATGAAGTGGACGACCAGGCCGGCGACATCGCCATCGGCCTCTTCCATGCGACTGGCATAGAGCGAGGCCACCAGGTCGCGGCGCACACCCGGCATGCGCACCTCCAGATGAGCGGCCCGCATGGTGCCCATCAATACCTTGGATAGCTGACCGGTGACGTCGCCACGGTCTTCCAGACTAATCCGGTCGGTCAACGGCCGGCCGACCACCGCATCGCGGTGCAGCCCGATCAGCTTGAGAAAGGCGCGGTTGCAATCGCTGACCTGGCCGCCGAGATCGACCATGGCGACGCCGACCGGCGCTTGATCGAACAGCCAGCGCACCCGCTGCGCCGCCGAGGGACCGCCCGTGGCGTCCTTCAACGGCCATTGATCGCGCAGCACCAGGGAACGACTGTGGACAAAAGCCCCATCCGGCCCCGCCAGCTGCGATTGCGCGAGATAGGCGCGGAAGGGCTCGCCCGTACGCGGGCGCAACGTCACATCGCCGTCGTCGCCGCGCTGGAAGGCACCGAACAGATCGCCGATGGCCGGCCCTTCGCGCGGTACGTCGACGGCAACGAATTCGGCGAAGCGCCGGTTCCCGTGGCAAAGACCCTGCGATGTTTCGCCCAGCCACCCCGCCAACGTACGGTTGACGTAAAGGAAGCACCCCTCGGCATCGACGGAAAAGAAGCCGACCGGCAAATTGTCGAGAAAATCGGCCAGCAGGTTGCGCTGTCGTTTGAGCGTGGCTTCAAGCCGCCGCCGCTCGCCCACCTCTTCGCCCCGCCAGACCACGCCGCCAGCCAGCGGTTGGGCCCTCAGACGCAGCCAGATCAGGCCGCCATGCCCGCCGCCCGCCGGCTGAATGGGGACTTCCAGTTCCGCCGCTTCGCCGGCAACGGCGCGTTCGAGCGTCGCGGCCAGCGCCTCCCCCCATCCCTCGCCGTCTTGCAACAGTGCCCGCAGATCGGCAAAGCCGGCGCCTTCTCCCTCGCCGGCGCCGACCAGGCGCCGGAAAGCAGGGTTGGCGAAATTGGTTTCCCCCTTGGCGTTAATGATCAGCAACGGGTCGTCCGACGCCTCGGCAGATCGGCGCAGCAGTGTCGCGGCGCGATCCGTGGCCCGCCGCGACGCCTCGAACCACGCTGCCGCGGCCAGCGACAGCACCGCGGCAACGCCAAGCGCACCGCCCAGCCAGGCGGCGCCGCCGAACCAAACGCAGCCTCCCGCCGCCAAGCCCAATGCACCGGCCCCACCCAACCAGGCAGGCGGATAGCGCCACGCGATCCGTGCGGACAAGCTCGACAGGCCGGCCGGCCCATCCGTCGCAATTACCGACATCTCCGCCACCGGACAGGGTAAGGGGCTACTTGCTTGGCAGTTCGCCGCGCAAGCGCATGACATAGCCGATGATTTCGGCCACCGCCTTATAATGTTCCGGCGGAATCTCTTCGTCCAGTTCGACGGTGGCGTAAAGCGCACGGGCTATGGGTGGATTCTCGACGATCGGTACGTCGTTTTCTTCCGCGATCTCGCGGATGCGCCGCGCCACGTGATCGGCGCCTTTGGCAACCAGCTTGGGCGCCTGCATGGAGCCCATGTCGTAGCGCAGCGCCACGGCGAAATGGGTCGGGTTGGTGATCACCACGTCGGCACCCGGCACCGCCGCCATCATCCGCCGCCGGGCGCGTTCCATGCGGATGCGGCGGATGCGCGCCTTGACCTGGGGATCGCCGTCGGACTGCCGGTTCTCTTCGCGGACTTCCTGGCGGCTCATCCGCTGGTCCCGCATGAAGGCAAATTTCTGATAGAGAAAATCGATTCCTGCGATGACCGTCATCGCGGCCAGCGTGCCCAGCGTCAGGCGGATGGCGATGGCATGGATGCGGTGCAGGGAATCCATCAATTCCATGTCGGCGACGACGGCAATGTCGCGAATCAACGGCAGGGTCACGCCGAAAGCGATGGCGGCAACCACCGCGATCTTGACCAATCCCTTGAGAAATTCGATCAGTGCACGCATGGAAATCATGCGCTTCACGCCGCTGGTTGGCGAGATGTTCACAAGCTTCGGATAGATCTTCTTGGGCGCATATAGGAAGCCGAACTGGCCGATGCTGGAAACGACCGCCATCACCATCAGCAACCCCATCAGCGGCGCCATGACCAGCCCGAGATCGAGCAGCACGCCGACGAACACCACGCGCAGGTGTTCCAGATCGACGGCGAAGGTGTCGGGCGTCTCGATGAATCGGGTACTGATGGCAGTGACGTTTCGCGACATCCAAGGCGCCATCAGCAACAGTCCGGCCGCGCCGGCGAGCAGGACCATCCAGTTGCGGATTTCCTGGGATTGGGCAACGTGACCTTCGCTGCGCGCCGACGCCAGTTTCCTGGCGGACGGCTCTTCCGTTTTCGAGGCATCGTCCTGTTCAGCCATGGAGAACGATCCTCAGGTGTCGGTAAGGTGCAAGAGGCCTGTCTCGAAATGCTTGAGGAAGACCATCATCATCCCGGATAGGGAAATAACCAGTATCGCCACCTGGATCACAAGCTGCAGCGGCACGCCGACGAAAAAGATCGGCAGGTTGGGCATCAGGCGGCCAAGCAGGCCCAGTCCCAGGTAATATGTGAAGCCCGTGATGATCAATGGCGCCGATATCTGCACCCCGATCAGGAAAGCTTCGGCAACCCGGCGTGCCATGACCTGCCCGAAATCGCCCCAGACCGGGGCTGCCCCGGGCTCGAAAATGCCGTAGCTGTCGATCGCCGCCTTCAACATCAGTTGGTGCATATCCGTGGCGATCAGAAGCAGCACGCCGAGATTGCCGAGAAAGCCGGCCACCGTCGCGCTTTGCTGTTCGACCACCGGGTCCTGGGTCAAGGAACTGGCCAGACTGGAAACGAAGGCAATGACCGTACCGGCCGTTTGCAACGCAGACACCAGGACGCGGGTGACCAGGCCGAAGAAGCTGCCGACCACGATCTCGCCGGCGAGCAGCAGGAACAGGCCTGAAACCGTTCCAGGCAGGGTCGGCAACCGCACGGCCAGTATCGGCGTCAACACGAAAGAGACCGCCAGCGCGAACAACAGGCGCGCTTCGACCGGCACGATGGCCGCGCTGAAGGCGGGCATCAGCATCATCGCCGACCCCATGCGCGCGAAGACCAGAAAGAAAGCAAAGAGGTTGAGGGTCAGAATGTCGCGCAGCATGACGATGCCCGCCGTCCGTCACAGCGCAATCATGCGATCGAAAAGGCTACGGGTAAATTCGATCAACGAGGTCATCATGAACGGTAGAAACACGACGATCGACAGAAAGATGGCCAGAATCTTCGGCACGAAGGTCAGCGTCATTTCCTGGATCGAGGTCAGCGCCTGAAACAACGCGATGATCAGGCCGATGACCATGCCGACGACCATCGTGGGTCCGGAAATCAGCAATACCTGGATCAGCGCCTCGGTACCGATTTCCAGCACCATCGTTTCGTTCATTGCCGCACCCCCGCCGTGTCGTTCGCCGTCTTCGCCCCGGCCGTCAGATCGCCATGCGCAGGACTTCCTTGTAGGCGTCGATCACCTTGTCGCGGATCGCCACCGCCGTCTGCAAAGTGATTTCCGCCTCCGATACCGCCGTTACCACCTCGTTGATGTCGGCGCGGTCTTGGATGGCGGCCATCGACTGCCGCTCGGCGGTCTTGCCGGTATCGATAACGCCCTTGATCGCACCCTTGACCAAGTCGGCGAACTGACCGCCTTCGTTGCCGTCGCGCGATTCCAACGGCGCACCGGCGCGCGCTGCATTCTGATAGGCCTGAAGGGCCTGACTTAAGCCTGTTACCGGTGCCGCCATGATTCGCTCCTTTATACGTCCGTGCTGGGGCTACAGCGCTTGCCCACTGCAACCGAGGATTTCATTTCAGGATATCGATGGTGCCTTGCAGCATCCCCTTCGACGCCTTGATGACGTTGAGGTTGGCTTCGTATGACCGCTGCGCCTCGCGCATGTCCATCATCTCGACCAGGGGATTGACGTTGGGGGTCAGCACGTAACCGTTTTCATCGGCGGCCGGATGATTGGGGTCGAACTTCTTTTCAAAGTCGGAACGGTCGTTGCGGATATGATCGACCTTGACCACATCGAGGCCGATACTCCGATTCAGCTCGTTCTTGAAATTGACGATTTTGCGCCGGTAGGGCTGACCGCCCTGCTTGTCCGCCAGTGAATCGGCATTGGCGATATTTTCCGATATGACCCTGAGCCGCGTTCCTTGGGCCTTCATGCCCGCGGACGAAATCCTCATGGTCTTAAGCAGATCGTCGGTCATCGTCGCTCTCCCGCCCCATCCAATGCCTACGGCGTCACTTGCTGATAGCGATGCGGAACAGGGCCAGTTGCTTTTTGTACAATTCGGTGGCCAGTCGATGCTTCACTTGCGAATCGCTGACCTTCATCATCTGTTCTTCCAGGATCACCGCGTTGCCGGCAGGCGCCGTTTCGTAGGGCTTGCGTTCCTGCTCTTCGGTGAAGTCGCGCAGGCGCCGGCGGCGGCCGCCCAACTGGTTGTCCGCGGTGACCGTCATATTCACCTGCATCGGCTCGCGCCTCAGGATACTTTTGAAATCGAAAGGCGTGAGGTCGCTCGCCCGATAGCCCGGCGTATCCGCGTTGGAGACGTTTTGCGACAGCACTTCCTGGCGCTGGGTCAGCCAGGCGACTTTCCGCTTCATGGCGGCAAATAACGGTATCTGGCTGAAATCCATGATGCCTGCTCCCCGCCAGGCGACAGCGGGCAACTTCCAGCCCACAGCCAAGCGTTTTGGCGCGAGGGATCAGCCTAGCCAAGCGCGTTTAAGATTCAGTAAAGCGGACGTTCTCGCCCGCACCGGCCCAGCCTTCACCCTTCCTTAACCGCGATGGCGGAGCATGCGCGCGGGCGGATCTCCCGCATCCGTTCCTCACTTCCTGTGGAGAACAGCCGTGTCGGAGTCCGAAGACCGGCCCCGCGAGCGGACCGGCAAGATACTGAAAGCCGTGGCCATCGAGAACGATCGGCTGCGGCCAGATTTGCCGCGCGTCGTCGCCACCGGCCAGGGCGCCCTGGCCGAACAGATTCTCGCCTTGGCTTTCGCCAACGACGTCCGCGTACGCGAAGACCCCGACCTGACGGAGCTGCTCAGCGCCATCGATGTCGATAGCCCGATTCCCCTGGCCGCGCTGACCGCCGTCGCCGAGATTTTGGTTTACGTCTATCGCGCCAACGAGCGCCTGAACGTCAGCGGCTTCATTTATAGCAAGCCGCCGGAGACGCCCGCATGAGCGACAGCAACGCGACCCTCGACGACACCGGCCTGCTGCCGGCCGATGTGCGAGGCGAACTCGATGCCGTGGTCGCCGCGGTCGCCGAGGCGGAGCGGCGCATCGCCGCCGGCGAGACCGTCGATCTGACACCGCACCAGGCCGAGGTGGCGGCCCTGTGCGAACGGTTGCGCGGCCTGCCGCTCGCCGATCGCCCGAAGACCCGGCAGTCGGCCTTGGAATCCCTGTCCTACATCGCCAACCGCTTCGACAGGCTGGCCCGCACGGTCGAGGCGCAACTGGCCGATCTCAACCGCCGCCTCGAACAGACCTCGCCCGACCGCGCCGCGGCCGCCTACCGGCGGCCGGAGCCGGAAAAGCCCTGAAGGACGCGCCGTGGATTTCGGAGCCAATAT
>CANITX010000069.1 GCA_947470575.1 Rhodospirillales bacterium | reverse complement strand
GGTGCGCCAGATCGCCGAGAACGCCGGCGTCGACGGCGCGGTGGTTGCCGGGCGTCTGCTGGACCAGAAGGACAAGAACTTCGGGTTCAACGCGCAGACCGGCAAGTACGAAGACCTGGTGAAGTCGGGCGTCATCGACCCGGCGAAGGTCGTGCGCACGGCGCTGCAGGATGCGGCGTCGGTCGGCGGTCTGCTGATCACCACCGAAGCCATGATCGCCGAAAAGCCGGAGAAGCACGCACCTCCGGCCATGGGTGGACATAGCCATGGCGGCGGCGGCATGGGCGATATGGGCTTCTAAGCCTGTTTCACACAGACCCGAACGAACGGATGGGGCCGCCTTCGGGCGGCCCCATTTCGTTTGCGGTTGCTCAATCGACGACGATCTTGACCTGGGTACCGGCAACCAGCGACTGGTCACGGCCGATACCGTTAAGTGCTGAAAAACGCTCCACATGATAGGCATCGAAGGGCATGCGGGCGGCGAGAGATTCGACCGTGTCGCCTGGACTGACTGTGTGGATATCCAACCGCAAAGGTCGAATACCGGCGATCTCTTGCGGGCTCAAACGATGGAAGCTGTACGTCGTTCGCTGGAATTCCGTTCGATAGCGGGCAGCACTCGTCGCCGGCGTCACAAACAGAAAGCGAAAGAGCCGGTCGGGCCGTTCACGAACCACGACAAGACGAAGTTCGCGATCGCCGTTGCGCGTGCGCAACACTGCCCGCCCCGTCGCCGTCGGCATGCCATTGATGTCGAGCCGCTCCGTATCCGTAAGATTGAGCTCGCGCGCCCACACCCGAGAAAGGTAGGTGGCGGGATCGCCCGTCTGACGGGCAGCATCGCCGGGCGCCATGTCGAAAGCGAAGACCGCCTCGCCGGGCCCTCGCGCCACCACCTGCCGCGCGCTGTTAAAGAGCACAAAGCCGGGCGGCACGGTAAAGCCGATTCCCAGGTCGGGATGCCGAAAATCACGGCCAAGGCGCATACCCTGCTTGGGATCGTCGCCATAGATCATGCCGTCGATACTGGCCAGGAACGCTTCGCGATGGCGCAGGTGTTGACCCTCCGGCGCCTCGCGGGCCAGTTCCACGGCCTGTTCAATACGATCGAGGGTACGGGGATGCGTGGCCATGACATTGAATTCATCGACTGAACCGGCCGGCTTACCGGCCAGCATGGCTTCCAGTTCACCGTGTGCGCGCATCTTATCGAGGAAGCTGGTCATCGCTCGAGGATCGTAACCGGCGCGTGCCAGGTAGCGTACGGCCAGCATGTCGGCCTCCAGCTCCTGTTCCCGCGAAAATCCCTGGAGGTGGGCCTGGGCGCCATAGGACACGGCCTGACCGAGCTGGGATGGTAAGCCGTAGACGCTCCCCAACACGCCGAGGACGGTCAGGCCAATGTTGGTGGCCATCGCCCGGCTATAACGTTGGGCCGTGTGACGGGCAACGATGTGGCCGATCTCGTGGGCCAGCACACCGGCCAGTTCGGCCTCATCGTCGGCAAGCGCCAGCAAGCCGCGAGTAACGTGAATGAAGCCGCCCGGCAAGGCGAAGGCATTGACTTTGTCGTCGTTGAGGACGGTGAAGGTATAAGGCAGATCAGGAGCTTCCGACAGGCGGGCCAGCGACAGGCCGACGCGTGAGACATAGGCGGCGAGGTCGGCGTCTTCGTAGGCGCCACCGAACTCCTGAACCAGCTTGGGGTGCTCCTCCTGGCCGACGGCCACTTCCTGCTGTGGCGACATGAAGGCGGTAAAGCTTTGTTCGCCGGTGGCCGGATTGACGGCACAGCCGCCCGTCGCCAGCAGCGGCAGGACCGTCAGCAGGGAAAGCAGAAGCCGCCCGCGCGGACGGCCAAGAGCGAATCGCAGGGTCATGGCGCCTTCATTATGGGAACGCCGCAGCCGCCTTCAATATTTCCATCAACAAAAGCACGATCATGGCAATTCCAGGAGTTCCAGTTGTTCGGGGTGCGTGGCCTCGATGGTTGGCCCGTTATAGCTTCCAAGCCAGCCACGCACCCGCACCTGCCGCCCTTCGAACGTTACGGGATCCAACCCTTGGCGTCGGAACAGGCGTTCGGCGGCTGAAGCCACCGTGACGGTGAAGTCCGTGCGCCAGTCCGCGCCGAAATTCAGGTAGGTCCGTCCACCGACTCGGATCGTACCCAATACCCGGCCTTCAACAATCTGAAAGGTGTCGATCCGGCCCGCCGTCTCTTCCGGCGTCAGCAGTGCGTAGAACGGATGTGCCCAGATGCCCCGCCGGGCAGTCCGGGCAGCCGCCTCAAGGGCCAACATCTCGGCGACCGCGCCTCGGTTGTCGGCAAAGCTATAGACCCTTGCCATGCCCCGTTCCAGCATGGCGCCCTGGATCCAGGTGCCGTTTTCGAGAACCAGATGGGCAAGACGGCGACCATTGCGGTCCATGCGGGCGCCGCCGTAGTGAAGTTCGACAATCCGTCCCTGAACTAGCGACAACAGCACAGCCTTTGCCTCTTCGGCCAGCGGCCAAGCCTGGAATCCCACACGACCGAGCGGCAGCTTCGGCGCTTGCAGGCCGACCAGGCGCACTTCGATGGCACCTTCCACCCGTTTATCGAGAACCACCGTATCGCCATCGACAACGGCGGCCACCTTCGCCCGTTCGCCGGCCATCACCCCAGGCGGCGGCGCAGCGTGAGCAAAGGAACCCATCAAAACGACGAAGGCGACGGTGAGTTGCAGCAGGGCTCGAATCATGCCGTTATCTTAGCGGTTCTATAGCGGCATGGGAGCCACCGCCGTTTCGTTCTATATTGGCGACCCTTATATCCCACAACACTCCGATCCCCCCGCATGGATAGCCTGAACACCCGCCCCGACCTGTTCCCCGACCTGCAGCCGCATACTCACGGCATGCTGGATGTGGACGGGCTGCATAGCTTGTATTGGGAACAATGCGGCAATCCCGACGGCATACCCGTGGTCTTCCTGCACGGCGGTCCTGGCGCCGGCACGGCGGCAGCGCATCGCCGGTTTTTCGATCCGCGCTTTTACCGCATCGTGCTGTTCGACCAGCGTGGAGCCGGTCGTTCGCGACCGCAGGCCGAGGTACGTGACAATACCACTGCCCATCTGGTCGCCGACATCGAGCGCCTGCGCCGTCACCTGGGCATCGACCGCTGGCTGGTATTCGGCGGATCGTGGGGCGCCGCCCTGGCGCTGGCCTATGGCATCGCCCATCCGGACCGCTGCCTGGGCTTTGTCTTGCGTGGCGTGTTCCTGGCCCGCCAGTGGGAGCTGGACTGGTTCCTCAACGGCATGAGCACCATCCACCCAGAGGCCGGGAGGGCGTTCATTGCCTTCCTGCCGGAAGCTGAGCGTGGAGATCCCGTCGTCGCCTATCACCGCCGGCTACTTGATGGCGACCCGGCTGTGCATCGTCCGGCTGCACGCGCCTGGGCCGCTTACGAGAATGCCTGTTCGCGTTTTGCCATCCCTAGCGACGGCCTGAGCGCGGCAACGATTTCCCATACGGCAACGGCGCCGGACTCCAGTGGCTGGGCGCCGTTGGCCCTAGCTCGCATCGAGTGCCACTACTTCCGCCACGCCATGTTCCTTGAGGAGGGCGAATTACTGACCGGCGTAGCGCGCATCCGCCACCTACCCTGTATCATTGTCCAGGGCCGCTACGACCTGGTATGCCCGCCGGCCAGCGCGCTTGAACTGGCGGATGCCTGGCCGGGCTGTCGGATCGAAATCGTTCCGAATGCCGGTCATTCCGCCATGGAACCCGGCACCCGCCGCGCCCTGGTCGCAGCGACCGAAGAACTGCGTGTTCGCCTGGACAAACAGCCGGCCACGAAATCGACGACCATGTTTCCCTAACGCCCGAAACCGCCAATGCCGGCTTGAATGGGTCCGCTCATTGCCTATGATGCCATAGGCTGTGGATGAGGGAGTGTGCGGCATGGAGGGGCTTGGAAAGCGCGTTTGGCGGACGCTTTTAGCCGGTATCGTGGCAGCGTTCGCGGCGGTATCGCTGCTGAGCCCGGCGCCGGCACAGGCCGACGACCCGGCCTTCATCTCATTCGCCGGCGGCTATTTCGACTGGAACCGCCAGAAAAACACCGCCGCCGAATTCCGCCTGGAATATCAAGCGGCAGATAAATTTTGGATCTTCAAGCCATTGGGCGGTGTCATGGGGACCAGCGACGGGGCTTGGTATGTCTTCGCGGGAATCGGCACCGACGTCTATTTCGGCAACCGCTTCGTCGTCACACCAAGCTTTGCACCCGGCTACTATCACCATGGCAGTGGGCTCGACCTCGGCCATGAGTTGGAGTTCCGCTCGCAGATCGAGTTCGCTTGGCGCTTCGACAACCGCTCGCGCCTCGGCTTGGCCGTTTCCCATATGTCGAATGCCTCGATCGGCGATACCAATCCAGGAACCGAAGCCGCCATGGTTTATTATTCGGTGCCCATTCCCGTGATGTTTGGCCAATAGGCGCAGGCGTCCATTCTCGATTCGCCGACGGAGGCGTTATACTGCCGCAGACGTCATCAGCGACAAGCGCCCGTAGCTCAGCCGGATAGAGCATCGGTTTCCTAAACCGGGGGTCGCAGGTTCGAGTCCTGCCGGGCGCGCCATTTTCCATGCCGGGAGAATTTCGATGCCGAGAGTCAGGCGATGAGCGGGCTACGCATTTCGGCCGGTCCTTTCGTCTATGGGGCACGCTTCGAAGAGACGAAGGCGGCGAAGACCTGCGCGGCATTCCGTCGACGCCTTCCCTTCGCCGGCAAGGCCGTCCATGTCCGTTGGAGCGGCGAGGCCGTTTGGATCCCGCTCGGCGATCTCGATTTCGGTGTCGGCTTTGAGAACCACACCAGCTATCCGGCGCCCGGCCAGGTCATTCTCTATCCCGGCGGCATCAGCGAGACGGAAATCCTGCTCGCCTATGGCGGGGTCAACTTCGCCAGCAAGATGGGCCAACTGGCCGGGAACCACTTCATCACCATCACGTCCGGGCTTGAGCACTTGCCCGAACTCGGGCGGCTTGCCCTGTGGGAAGGGGCACAGGAGATTCGCTTCGACGTTGCGTAATTCAGATGAAGCGGCGTTGCGCCAGTTAAGGAGCAATCCTGAGCGCCGCGCGACCGATGACAAGGCCCTGGGCCACCCGTTCGTGGATGGCCTCAGCATCGGCCATCGAACCGATTTCGGTGACCATCGGCCAGACTTGACCGCGGGCCACCAAGTCGAGGGTTTCGATCACTTCCTGGCGCGTGCAGTAAAGACTGCCCAAGATGTCGATCTCTTTGCGCCGGAGCGGACTTGAAGGTAGGCGCAGGCCGCCTTCGCCGGCAAGGCTGACCAGTCGGCCGCCGCGGCCCAGTGCATCGAAAGCCGATCGCAATGTCGCTTCCGTACCGACGAAGTCGATAGCGACATCGACGCCATGGCCGCCCGTCAGATCCAGCAAGGCTTCCTGCAGGTCGTTGCGCGAACCATCGACGGCGGCATCGGCGCCAGCTGAGCGACAGGCGGCAAATTTCTCCGGCCGGATATCGACGGCGATGGCGCGGGCATGCGCCCATTTCGCCATCATTAACATGTGGATGCCGAGCCCGCCGCCAGCGCCGAAGACGGCGACCGTATCCGACGGCTTGATGCGGCCGCGGCGAATCACTTTCAGCGGCGTCGCCAAGGCATCGGCGATGACGCCGACCTCGGCGGGATGGTTACGATAGTCCAAGCCGCCGGGCAGCTTGATGAAGTTGCGGGCCGGCAATTTCATGAATTCGGCATAGCCGCCGTCGATGACTCTCCCGATCGTGCCTTGCAGATTTTCGCACAGGGTTTCGCGGTCGGTGCGGCACCAGCGGCAATGACCGCAGTTGAGATAAAAATAGCAAGTCACCGGATCGCCGACAGCCAGCCCGGCAACACCGGACCCGACCTCGACGATTTCGCCAGTAATCTCGTGGCCGATAATGCGCGGGAATTGGGTGGGATTGCGGCCCGCCTTGATATGCTGGATGGTCAGGCCAGAACCGCAGGCAATGACACGGGCGACGGCCTCTCCGGGGCCCGCCACCGGATCGGGCACGTCTTCCAAAACAAACGGCGTATTCGCCGCGCGCAGTACGAGGGCTTTCATCGCCGCTTTACCTCGGTCGATCCGATTGCATCGCCGCGCCAGCTGTCGAATCGGCTTTTTGCCTTCGACCGGGGCACGATACATCAGGCGGTGCCGGCTTTCGTCATAATCGATGCTGGAAAGAATGCCCCCATCCGCGCCGGGCGCGGATGGGGGCGGGACCGCTATTTTCTCAAGTGGATTTCCTGGATGCGGACTTCGTTGTTGGTGGTGACGTCGGGCTTGAAGTCGACCCGCGGATTGACGCGGGCATAGCCGACCATGTGATACATCCACACCTCGGGCACGATGTCTTCGTAAAGCATGCGGAAGACGCCCTGCCAACCGCGCACGCGCGCTTCGCCTTCCAGGCTTGTGACCCTGGTTATTTCGGCATCTAATTCAGGCACGCACATGGGCGAGACCGCCCCTTCGCAGCCATAGCGGAAGAACACGCTGAACACCGGATCGCCGAAGTTGTTGTCGTGGGTGTTCTGCAGGATGGTCGCGCCGCGGTTTTCCGGGAACGGCTTGTAATTGTAAGAATTGTAGGGGCCGGTCTCGAGGTTCTGCAGCTTCACGTTAAACCCGACCGCCTTGTAGTTAACGAAAGCCGCTTCCATAACATCGCTTGCGTTCGGATAGCCCGTTGGGCGGCCGAGCAATGTGATCTCGGTTTCGACCGGCACGCCGGCGGCTTTGGCTTCGGCCAACAATTGTCTGGCCTTGGCTGGGTCGTAGGGGCGGACCATTTTATCGAGTTCATGGTTGTGGCCGGGGATGGCGTGGAAGACCATCTGGGTTGCGTGCTCGTAATCCTTCGAGAAAATGTTGTTGCGGATCGCCTCGCGGTCGAAGGCATAATTGAGCGCCAGGCGCACCCGCTTGTCGTTCAACGGCACGGCCGTGTTGTCGATGCGCAGGAAGGTGGTTTCCGAGTTCAGGTAGCCGGTGTCGAGCTTCGGATCGTCGGCATCCTGCTTGGCGATGATCGGCGCGATATCGGCCTCGCCGACCTTGACCATGGCGGCACGCACGGACGATTCCTCGCGCCAAAGGAAGGCAACGCCTTCGGCCTCGGGTTTGGCGCCCCAATACTTATCGTAACGCTTGAGCAGAATCTGCTGCCCCGCCTGCCAGCTGTCGAAAGCGTAGGGACCGGTGCCGACGGCGCCGAGCGACAGCTTATCGGCAATGGTATTGGGGCTGACGATGGCCGTGCCGGACATCCGCATGGGCATGATCGGTTCCGGACGCGATGCCTTGATCTGCACCGTATATTCATCGACCGCCGTCACCTCGATGGTGAAGTCGCCGACGTACTTGGTTTTGTCGCGGCAGACTATGGCCTTGCCCATGTTGCGCTCCAGCGACTTCTTCACCGCTTCGGCGTTAAAGGGAAGACCGTCGTGGAACGTCACGCCTTGGCGCAACTTGAAACGCCAGGTGGCGGGATCGAGCCGCTCCCATGAGGTTGCCAGACGCGGCTTCAGTTCATTGGTCTTGGGATCTTTTTCAAGGAGCGTCTCGACCATGTTCTGTTTGAGAACGCGGCCCTCGGTTCCGGAGCTGGAATTGCAGCCGTCGAGACTGGTAGGCTCGGTCGGTAGCACTACCTTGATCCACTTATCGGTAACCTTGGTTTGGGCCGTTGCCGGCGACACCGTCAGAGCCGCGAATGCAAACCCGGCGGCAGCGCTGGCCATGGGCAAAATCCATCTCGAATCTCGATACTTTTTCATTTCAGCCTCCCAGGTTAAAAACATCCCGTCGTCAGATGCCCTTGATGTCCTACGCGACACCTGGAGCAGTTCGAATTCTTAACTTTTGGCTGTCTGCATTATAAATGGATCGTCGTCGATCCGATTAAAAAAGTTGCCGTAGCAAGGCTCGTCCTGAATATGATTGCTCCTCCTGCTCGCGGCAACGCTACCGCAACAGCCAACGGCACGTTTCCGGAAGCCGACTCGTTGCATCGTGCCGCGGGGCGAAGCCTCAGAAACTCCCGCCACCCGTCGCCCAGCCGCCGCCTAGGGCACTGAAAAGATCGACAGCGGCTTGCAAGCGCTCGAAGCGGGACTGCACCACCTGATCTTCTGCCTGATACAGAGAGCGCTGGGCATCGAGCACGGCCAGCAGGTCGGTGGCGCCTTCGCGATAGCGTGCTTCGGCCAGGCGATAGGCTTCGCGGGCCTGCTCGACGGCGTCGAGCTGCAAGGCTTCACGGGTTTCGGCATTGGCGGCAGCGGTCAAGGCATCCTCGACATCGGCAAAGGCCACCAGTACCGATTGGCGGTAAGCCGCGATCAGTTCGTCCTGCCGCGCTTTGGCGACATCGACCTGACCGTCGCGCCGACCGCCGTCGAAGACGGTTTGGGCAATACCAGCGGCGAGGCCATAGGTCGTGCCGAGGGGATCGAACAGGCCGGACAACACGGTGCTGGCATAGCCGTCGCGGCCGGTTAATTCGACGGTCGGGAAGTAGGCGGCGCGGGCAACGCCGATCTGGGCATTGGCGACCTGCAGGCGGGCCTCGGCCGTGCGGATATCGGGACGCCGGTTCAACAGCTCCGATGGCAGGCCCGGCGCCACCGACGGCGGCGCAATTTCCAGCAGCCACGCATCGTCCAGCGCCACAATACCCGGCACCTCGCCAAGCAGGGTGGACAACGCATTGATCGCTTGGCGTTCCTGCGTGCGCAGGGATGGAAGGGCGGCCCGCTGGCCAGCCACCGCGGTGCGCTGCTGATAGAGGTCGAGCGGCGAGGCGGCACCTTCGCGGACCCGGGTTTCGACCAGCCGCAGCACACTTTCGGCGATCTCCAGATTGCGTTCGGCCACCGTCAGACGGTTGCGAAACTGCAAGACCTGGAAATAGGTCACGGCAACGCCAGAAACGACGGACAGGGCCACCGCTTCACGGTCGAAGCGGCTAAGCTCGGCGGCGATCCGGGCGGCATCGACACCGGCCCGAATACCGCCGAACAGATCGACCTGATAATTGGCCGTCAAAGCCGCACCATAGGACATGGAACCATTGAGACCGCGTCCCGCGTTGCGCCAATCGCGGCCAGCTTCGACAGAGGCATCGAGGACCGGCCACAAGCCGGCGCCGGCAACGCGTACCTGCGCATCGGCCTGAACGATACGGGCCAGTGCCGCCTCCAGGTCCGCGTTGTTGCGGCGCGCGATTTCGACCAGGACGCTGAGCGCCGGAGTGCGGAACCCTTGCCACCAAGCGGCATCGGGCCAAGCGGAGGGGCTTCCCACCGCGGCAATGGGCATGAGCGCGGGAGCAACGTTGACAACGGGCTCCGACCAGGCGGCCGGCGTCGGCACGGCCGGGCGCCGGTACTCTGGCGACAGGCTACACGCGGCGAGAGCCCCGAGCACAATCAGCACCGCCAGTTCATAGACGCGCATGGCCTGCTCCCTACTCGGCCCCAAGCGCAACAACGGGATCGAGACGGGCTGCCTTGCGAGCCGGCATGAAGCCGAAGACGACCCCGGTGAGAAAGGCGCAGCCAAAGGCGAGCAGCACCGGGGTCGAGGAAAAGACGATGGGTGTGCCCGTCGCACGCAATGCCCAGGCTACGGCCAAGCCGCCGGCTGCGCCGATGACGCCACCGATGGCCGAAACGGTTACAGCTTCGGTCATGAACTGTTGCAGGATGTTGACGGTGCGCGCCCCGGTGGCCATGCGGATGCCGATCTCGCGGGTGCGTTCGCTGACGCTGACCAGCATGATATTCATCACGCCGATACCGCCGACCAGCAGCGAGATGGCGGCAATCGAACCCAGCAGAACGGTCAGGGTATTTTGCGTTTGTGCCGCCGCTTCCACTACGGAGGCCATATTGCGAACGCGGAAATCCTGGATCCGGTGACGACGGATCAACAGATCGTTCACCGCCCGTTCCGTGTTGGCAATCCGGGCCAGGTCGTCGACCAAAACGATGATCGAGCGGGCATGGCGCTGGCCGAACAGGCGCAACCCGCCGGTACTGAGCGGCACGAAAGCCACGTCATCCTGATCGGAACCCCAGGAGGTCGCACCTTTTTCCGACATTACGCCGATGACCTGAAACAGGACGTTTCCCGCCTGCACATGCCGACCGATCGGGTCCATGCCAGCGGGAAATAAGCTTTCGACAACCGTCTTTCCCAACACCATGACCGGTGCATAGCTTTCGACATCGGCATCGTCGATGAAAGTACCCGCCGCTACCGGCCAGTCCTTGACGACGGGAAAGTCGGCCGTCGTTCCATCGACCTCGGTCTGGTAGTCGGCGTTGCCGAAACGCAACGTCACGGTGCCGGTATATTCGGCTACGGCGGCGACGACATTGGGTAGCACCGAAAGTGCTGGCGCATCCGCCGGCACCAAGGTCGTCACCCGACCGCCTACGCCCCGTTGTTCCGGTGCGCCCGGACGAACCAATAACAGGTTCGTGCCCAGCAAACTGATGCGATCCAGCACCGACCGCTTGGCACCATCGCCAACCGCCAACATCGCGATGACCGAACCGACCCCGATAACGATGCCAAGCAACGTCAATATCGTGCGAAACAGGTTGGCGCCCAAAGATCGCACGGCCATACGCAGCGCCTCCCCCACCTCAGCAAGCGACGCACCAAGCCTGATGCGGTGCGCTGTCGCATCGATGGCCAGATTGGCGGCGTGAGGGTCGGGACGCCAGGGTCGGGAATCAGCGACGATCTCGCCATCGCGAATTTCGATCACCCGGTCGGCGTGAGCCGCCACTGCCGAATCATGGGTGATCAGGATGACGGTATGGCCCTGTTCGTTGAGCCGACGCAGCAAGGTCATCACCTCGGCGCCGCTGCGGCTGTCGAGCGCACCCGTCGGTTCGTCGGCGAAGATCACCCGGCCACCGTTCATTAAAGCACGAGCAACCGCAACACGCTGTTGCTGGCCGCCGGACAATTGATTCGGGCGATGATCGAGACGATCGCCAAGACCGAGAGACGCGAGCAGCCGGGCTGCCCGCTCACGCCGTTCATGGAAAGAAATACCGGCATAGACGGCGGGCACTTCGACGTTCTCCAACGCACTCGCGGTAGCGATCAGGTTATAGCTTTGGAATATAAAGCCGAAGGCGTCGCGGCGCAGACCCGCGATGTCGTCGGCGTCGAGCCGGGCGATATCTCGGCCCTCGAAGAGATGCCGCCCCGACGTCGGCCGGTCGAGGCATCCCAGGATATTCATCAGCGTGGTCTTGCCCGATCCGGATGAACCCATCAGGGCAACGAACTCACCCGCCCCAATGGACAACGATACCCCATGCAATACCGGTACGGCGCCAGCGCCGGTGTCGTAGGCCTTGGTCACCCGTTCCAAACGGATGAGCGGCCGGCTGCTCATGACAGCCTCGGCTGCGGCGCGGGCCGTGGTGCCTCGCCAGGAGTCTGAACCGGCCGGCGACCGCCGACGATCACCTGCTCTCCTTCGCTCAATCCATCGAGAACCTGGACAGCGACGCGGTTGGCAACACCGATGCGAACGGCGCGCTGTTCGACCGTTCCATCCTCGCGCAATACCTGAACCGTACGCCGCCCGCCCGCCGCAGAAGCCGCCTCGCCGCGTGGGACCGTCGTCTCCGGACGCGGGCGGCTATCGCCGCCAACCCGCGACGGACGGCCGCTTTGCAGCGGCAGCAGTGCCGCCACGGGTATCAACAGCGCATTTTCGGCAGCGGCGGCGACGAAGAAAACTTGCGCCGTCATCTGCGTCATCAATTCGCCGGACGGATTGGGAACGTCGAACAAGGCGTTGTAGAGCACCACGTTGTTGATCACCTCGGGCGTCGGCAGAATCTTACGCAGGGTGCCCTGCCAACGCTTGGAGCCAAGTCCGAGTGTGGTGAAGTAAGCGTCCATGCCGAGCGTGAGGCGGCCGACATCGGCTTCCGATACCTGGGCGGTGACCGTCATCGTCGAAAGATCGGCGATACGCAGGATGATCGGCGCTTGCTGGTTGGCATTCAGGGTCTGGCCTTGCTTGGCGCTCAGCGATACGACCGTACCGGCCATCGGCGCGTAAATCCTCGTGTAGCTGAGGTTGGCTTCGTCGGCCTTGAGCGTCGACTCGGTATTCTGGATTTGGGCCTTCAGGACTTCGACTTGAGCCGCGGCCGAGCCGAACACCGCAGCGGCGCTCTGTTGGGCGTCCTGGCTGGTGGCGTTCTCGCGCATCAGGCGTTCCTGGCGCTCGAACTGCTGGCGGGCGAGCATCAGTTGGGCCTGGCGGTCGGCAAGCTGCGCGCGTTGCGCCAACAGCTGCGCCCGGCCGGCTTCGACCCGCGCCTGATAGATGGTGGAGACGATTTCAGCCAACAGATCGCCCTGGGCCAATCGATCGCCGACATCCACATGCAATTTGCCGAGTTGTCCCGAAACCTGTGTGCCGACATCGACAAAACCCAATGGCTGCAACATGCCGATGGCGGTAACGGTATCCTCGATGGAACCGCGTTCGACGGGTGCGGTGACATAGGATACCGGCGGTGCCTCGCCACCCCGCCATAATTGCCATCCAGCAGCAATGGCGGCAGCAACGACCGCCAAAATGGCAACCCATGGCCAGAAGCGGAGCGGACGAGGCGGCATCGAAACCGAGCGGTCTCCGCCTATAGAAAATTCGACGTCGCCGACTGTTGCTTCGGAATGTTCAACGGACTGCGTGTGAAAGCGACCAGGCATACGGAAATCCAATCGCTCATTGCCGCCTTGGAAATTGGGCCAGCCGGGGAAATTCAACCAATTGGCCGCAGCCGTCGAGGCTCACCCCCGCTGCCACTGCGAATAGTACGTCATCCAACACGGTCACGAGAACCTCCTGGCACGATCACGGGCAACACATCTCCTCCCGACACATATGGGTAGAAAAGGCCCCTGCCAACAGGACGTTGACCGCCGGCATCGCAGGCTTACGTGCCGGTAGCCTCCCAGGGATCGGTCAGTGGATTGCCCTGCCGAGCAAAAATTTCAAGACGGACGGAAGCACGGGTCATCGAGCAGAACAACCGCCGGAGGTCGCGTTCCAACAGCAGGCCGTTGGCTTCGACGCCAGGGTCGACATCGGTGATGATCACGGCCGGCGCCTGCTGCCCCTTGAAGCGGTTGATGCTTTCGAAACACAGCAGGCCATCGGTCATCACCTGGTTGCCGTAACCGTCATAGGCATTGGCGAAGCGGCGCACTGGCACACCGCCGATGGCATCCGCGCCCTCGAAGACGGATTCGACGCGGCTGCGGCAGGTGAGGACGGTGATCGCTTCGGCCGGAAACCCTTGCGCCAGCAGGCGTTCAATAGCCGCCGCTGCCAGCACCTTCTGCTCGCCGGGAGATTCGTAGCGAGTAATGCCGACACCAAGGCCAGGCAGATCGTTGGCGCACTCGAACGAAAACGGCAGGTGACGGGCAATGAAGCTGGAAATGGATTCCGGGGAGCGGTGGTTGCAGCGGGCATTGAGGGTGACGAAGCCCGGCAGTGGTACAGAGGGGGTGCCGTGGATGTCCTGATCGCGGTCTTCGAGCCAGAGGATGCCGGCGTCCGGCGCCACGAAGCGCTTGATCAGTTCGAACCACTCGGCGGAGAAATCCTGTCCTTCATCGAGGATCAGGGTATCGAAGCGCCAATCGTCGCCAACCGGTTCCGCCAATACCGAATTCTGTACCCGTGGCCAGAATGCCGGGTCCGTACGCACGCCAGAATAATCGAGGATATAACCACGCGACTTGAGGAAAGCATCGCAGAGCCCGTGGAAAGTCGTCACCAGCCCGCCGTCGCCGACCAAGGCCTTCAGCCGCTCGGCCAACGGCCGGTTGAAACAAACCAGCAAAGGCCTGAGGCCGCGATCGACGGCGCTGCGAAAGGCCTCGCGGGCGACAATGGTCTTGCCGCAGCCCGCAGTACCGCGCACACGCAGGCGGAAGGGCAACATGTCGATGTCAGCCACGATACGTGCGAGCCCGCCCGACAGGCGCGTGAAGGAGCGCTCCGCGGCATCGATATGGGCATGAACGTCGGCGACAACCTCGAAGCTTTGGTTGAGGAATTGTTCGACCACTTTCGTCCAATCCGGATCGGGATGGCGTCCCGGCCCCAACAGCGCCTGGATGCGGTCGGCCAGATACGCCTTGTCGGCGGCATCGACCACGCGCGCGCGTTCGAGCCCGGCGGCATTGACCGCAGTCAGCGGGTAATCCGGGCAGTAGATCAGATAGCGGAGACGCAGCCGCTTACGTTGGCTACCATCGTTGCGGCGCAGGGAGCGGAACTTATCGCGCAGATTGTCGAGCGACCGGTGTACCTGGGCGCCGACATTTTTTGGCTGGTCGTTGTAGACCTTGACCAAACCGTCAGCGGTTTCTTCCAGGCGGCCGTTCTTTTGTTCGATGACCATCACATCGCCGGCCCGGTTGAGCACGGCGAAGTCGATCTCGCCATAGACCGTGCGACCCTGGTAGTCACGCGTCCAATGAACGCTGTGGAAGACCGTGTAGTCGTCGGGTAACGCATGCTTTAGGTAGGCGAGCGTCGCCACTTCCGGTGCGTGCGCACCAGCCAGCGCCAGCGTGGTCAGGTCGGAGGGGACGATGTGGGCCATGCGGGACCAGCCTGTGCATCGGGAATGACGAGCCAACCTAACCCGCCGGCACGTCGCTTCCAACAGCGGTCGCGGTGCTTGCCGGCATAGCTTCGGTTTCGGCATGATGGGACGTCCATAATGGCAGGAACCACCATCCGATGTGCCGCGCCATGGTCTATCTCGGTCAGCCGGTGCTGATCGATGACTTGATCTACCAACCCGATAGTTCGCTGGTGAAGCAGTCGTTCATGCCGCGCATGCTGCATATGCTGAACCTGGCCGGCTTCGGCATGATGGCCTGGGATCGGCAGTCGCACGACCCGGAACGGCCTCACTCCTATCGGGCGACATCGCTGCCGGTGTTCGATCGCAACCTTGAATCGCTGGCGCGCAAGGTGCGCGCCGACTGCGCCATCGCTCACGTTCGCGGCGTCGCTTACAACACCGACGTGGTGATCTCACTACAGAACACGCATCCGTTCCACTTTCCGGGCGTGGCGCTGGCCATGGCGCACAACGGCGACCTTTACCGCATGGACGAGATGAAGCCGCTGCTGGCACCGCACATCCGTCCCGACTTTCTGCGCCAGATCCGCGGCACCACCGACAGCGAGTGGGTCTATGCCCTGCTGATATCGCAACTGGCCGACCCCTCGGCACCGCCCGGCGGCGGGGCGCTGCAGAGAGCGGTGGAGGCCACATTGCGCATCCTGCGCCGGGCGCGGGCCGAGCGCGGCATCGACACCTCGTCGTCGCTGAACCTATTCATGGCCGATGGCCATAGCCTCGCCGCCGTGCGCTTCTGCTTCGATTTCGGTCGCTTCCGGTTGAACGGGCCGGCGACCCTGCACGAGGCCAATATGAACTTCCTCAGCCTTTGGTACACCTCGGGCCACGAATTCGGTTTCCACGAGGGCGAGTGGAAGATGATCGGCGGCAGCGAGGCCGCCGATTCGGTCATCGTCGCCTCGGAGCCGCTGAGCCTGGACACCACCGCCTGGTTACAAGTTCCGGAGTACGGCATGTTGTATGCCACCACCGAGGCCGGCCGGCCATCCATCGACATCCACTATTTAGATGCTTGAAACAACTAGCGGCCGTGAATCAGGCTCTGGCCGGCGGCGCGCGCGAGATCGCTGGCCATCCGTCCCATGACCGCCAATAGATCGCGGCCGACAGCGTCGAGGACGGCCAACGCGACTTCGTCTACCCCTTGGTAAAGCGCCATGAATGAGGCGCGCGGCATGCTGAGCACCGTGGCGCCTTCGCGCGTCATACAGGTGGTGCCGTGCGGCCCGCCGAGGATCATCGACAACAAACCGACACCGCGCCCCGGCCCAAGCACGGCGCGCGGCAGCCGGCCAGCATCGCCGCCGGCCAGGGCCTGCACGGCACCGCGCACCACGACGAAAAAGGCCTCCCCCGGACCGCCGGTACGATACAGGACGCCGCCGGGAGAAAGCTCGGCAGCCGTCGCTTCGAGCATCAGACGGTCGATCTCGGCCGGCCGGAAACCGGCGAAGAACGACAGCAATGGCAGATAAGGGCGGACATCGAACGACGGTTCACCGACCGCAGCCGTACCCGTTGCATCGGGTGACGGGCTTGCCGTCGAGCCACCTTCCAGGCCATCCAGATCGGCGCCCATGGTGCGAATGCGGACGGCGATTTCCCGGTGGACGTTGCGCAGGACGCCCAACGCCGAGCTGTCGCGCTGGGCGATGAGCCCGCGAAAGAAACCGCCATCCAGGAACAGCGCCCGGCCATTGCTGCTGGCGCGGACGGTGGCGGTACGCGGCCTGCCGTCGATCAGACCGGCATCGCCGACCATGTCGCCGGCGCCGACAACGCCGAGCCGCCGTTCGTCCCCACCCGGCATGCGCGCCACCACCTCGGCCTGTCCGCTTTCCAGAAACCAGGCGCCGTCGGGCGGGCGGCCTTG
>CANITX010000068.1 GCA_947470575.1 Rhodospirillales bacterium | reverse complement strand
TATCGTTTGCGCTACGTAAAGTTTCTCTCCCTGGCCGGAGGGGTGGCGCTGTTCGCGCTCCTGCTGGCGGATACCGACATCGGTGCCATTGCCGTTCAGCTTGCCGGCCTGGGCTGGGGGATCCTCTATGTCTGCGCTGTCTATGCGGTGGCCTTCCTGGTCGACACGGTGACCTGGCACCTGACGTTGGACCCATTGCCGTTGACCGGCCGTCTGCAGTACCGCCTGTGGAAAATCCGCATGGTAGGCGAAGCCTTCAATGACATCCTGCCCCTGGGCAGCTTCGGTGGCGAGCCGGTCAAAGCCGTGCTCGCCATGCGGATGCTCGGTCTTGATGCCCACGCCGTGACCGCCTCGCTGGTGCTGACCCGCACCATCAATACCCTGGCGCTGGCGCTTTTCCTGGCCTTCGGGTTTGCGTTGGTGTTGCAGGCCGATGCGCTGCCGCCGTCCATCAAATGGCTGTCGGGTATGGGCCTCGGCCTTCTGCTGATCGGCGTGGCCGGTTTGTTCGCCGTCCAGCGATACCAGGTCACGACCGCTGTTTTTACCCGCCTGTTCGGCAGATCCCTGGCCTCGTGGCTGCAAAGGGCGCAGGGCCACATACGTGAGGTGGACGGTCGTCTCGCCCATTTCTATCGGCGTCGGCAGCCGCACTTTTTCAGCGCCCTCGGCCTTGCACTGATGAACTGGGCCCTGGGTGCGGTTGAGGCCTATCTCACCTTGACGCTGCTCGGCCATTCGGTCACCTACGTCGATGCCTGGATCATCGAGTCGGCGGCGCAGCTGATGCGTGCCGGAGCCTTCTTCGTCCCTGCCGCCATCGGCGTGCAGGAAGGTGCCTATGTCGTCATCACCGGACTGCTGCTTGGCCGGCCGGAGGCCGGGCTCGCGGCGGCCCTCGTACGTCGGCTGCGCCAAATTTTGTGGATTGCCGGGGGGCTTGCCATCTTCATGGCTATGCGCAGCCGGAAACAGGAATCAAAATAGATGCGTCGGATCGATTCGAGGGACGTACGACAATGAGTCACAATACCTGGGCGCACCGCATCGCCCGGACCGTCATCGTCAAGCCGTTGGCGCGAACGACGGTTCGCCCCAATCAGGTAACCACGTTGCGCCTCGTCGTCGGTCTGTCGGCCGCTGCCTGCCTGGCGGTTGGCACGCCCGAATGGCGGCTGGCCGGGGCCGCCTTGTTCGTGGTCTCGTTCTTGCTCGACCGGGCCGACGGCGATCTCGCCCGCCTGACGGGACAGACCAGCCCAGGTGGCCATACCTATGATTTGATCTCGGACTCGGTGTGCAACGCGCTGACCTTCGTCGGCCTCGGCCTCGGCTTGACGTCCTCCCCGCTCGGCCTGTGGGCCGTTCCCATGGGGTTGCTGGCCGGTGGCGCGGTTGCTGCGGTTCTGCTGCTGGTCATGCGCATTGAAAGCATGGAAGGCGCCCGGGCGGCGGAACTCAAAGGCTTCGCCGGCTTCGATCCCGATGATGCCATTCTGTTGGTACCGCTCGCCCTTGCCGTGGATTCGGCGGAGGGCTTGCTGGTCGCCGCCGCTGTCGGCGCCCCGGCCTTCGCGCTGTTTTTCCTCGCCGTTTTCCGGCGCAAATTGCGCGCCGCCGCCGGTTAACGGGTCCGTCGCAACCGCAGCAACGACCAGCACGTCCACAAGCAATAGGCTGCCGCCCCGATGCCGCAGGGGATGAAGAAGTACTCGAGCCAGCCCATCCAGGTGATCGGCGCGATCAAGTAGATGCCGTCCTCCAGTTCGAAGCCCGCTAAGCCCGGATAGCCTGTGGCGTCCCCGGCATTTCCGGCGGCCGCTATACTGGTGCTGGCCTTGTCGATACCCAGGTTGGTGAACATCGACACGATGGCCGAAGCGCATCCCGCCGCGCCCAACACCATCGCCCACGGCCCCAGCAGGCCGTCGCGGAGTCCGATTCCGATGCACAAAAAGAACGCGCCGTAACTGAAAGCGCCCGATAGGTAGTCGAGGTAATAGCCCAGCCGCGACGACATTTTCTTTTGCCGCGCCAGCTCGCCGTCGAAATGATCGAGAAAGCGAGCCAGCACGAACAGGCCGGCCCCCCAGTTGGCTGCAACGGCCTCGCCCTGAGCCAGCAGCGCCGACCCCCCCAGCGCCACCGCCAGCGTCGCCACGGTCAGCTGATTCGGCGTGACCGGGGATTTGACCAACGGCCGGACCAGCACGCGCGCCGCGCGTTGGTCCCAAGGTATCGGGTGGCGGATGGTCACGGTCGGAACGTCCTCGCAATCGGATAGGGCGGGATGTACCCACCCCGAAGGCTGAATTCTAGGGTGAACGGCGATCTGTTTATCGCGGAAAATGTCGTAGGCGCGAAAATTCCTGACATCGGGCTGTCGAGCGCGGAAGACCGGCTGAAATTTCTGTGCGATCGGGTAAACTCCGTAGGATCGCCGCAAGGACAACGGACGCATGAGCACGACGATAACGGGCCCCGATGGCAAACCGCGCTGCCGCTGGTGCGGTGCCACGCCGGAATATTTGGCCTATCACGATACCGAATGGGGCTTTCCGGTCGGCGATGATCGTCGTCTGTTCGAAAAACTGAGCCTGGAAGGTTTCCAGTCCGGGCTAAGCTGGCGCACCATCCTGGCGAAGCGGGATAACTTCCTTGCGGCCTTCCACGATTTCGATGTCGATAGGATCGCGCGCTTCACCCAACGCGACGTTGAACGCCTGCTCAAGGACGAGGGGATCGTCCGTCACCGTGGCAAGATCGAAGCGGTCATCAACAATGCGCAACAGGCGCGCGACCTGATCGAACGGGAAGGCTCGCTCGCGGCCTTCGTTTGGCGTTACGAACCGGACCCGAGCCAATTGGCAGCCCCGCAAACCGTGTCGACCTCGGCGGCAGCGACGGCATTCTCGAAAGATCTGAAAAAGCAGGGCTGGAAATTCGTCGGTCCCACCACTGCCTATGCCTTCATGCAAGCGATGGGACTGATCAACGATCATGTGGCGGACTGCGCGATTCGAAGCAAAGCTGAAAGCGCGCGTCAACGCTTTAAGCGACCGCAAGGCTGACCGCCGCCGGGAAAGCCATGCGGCGCCGCCGTTCTGGAAGCCACCGAACTATTTTGAAAAATTGGCGCACCCGTTCGACCGACGTTCAAACTCGCGATTACCGGCAGCGTCGCCATACCTGAAGAAATGGCGCGCCCGACAGGATTCGAACCTGTGACCCCTGCCTTCGGAGGGCGGATACATGGGTTTTCCAGCAGTTCCTAACGTGTCCAGAAATGGCTAATTTCCGCCATTTACTGTGCATAGCTATTCCTGCGGTTTCCCGTTCGGTGATTGCTGGTGATTGCTATATGATTGCTAGAAATCACATTGGCAGGGGTTATCATGCGGACCAAGCTCACAAAGCGCACCGTCGATTTGGTGACGGCGGGAACGGCGGACGTGTTCGCATGGGATGCTGATGTGCCTGGCTTCGGCCTGAAGGTCACGCCCAAGAGTCGCAAGGTTTACATCGTCCAGTATCGCGGAAGCGGCAGAGGCGCACCCACCCGGCGCTACACCATAGGCAAGCACGGCGCCCCATGGACCGTTGACCAGGCACGCAAGGCTGCAAAGGCGATCCTAGGCAACGTGGCGAATGGTGGCGACCCTCAGAGCGTGAAGACCGAGGAGCGCGCGGCATTGACCGTCAGCCAGCTTTGCGACCATTACCTCGACGAAGGTTGCGGCACTAAGAAGGCTTCTACTCTGGCAACCGATCGCGGCCGCATTGAACGCCACATCAAACCACTTTTGGGTCGCAAGCGTGTCAAGGACCTGACGTCCAACGACGTGCGCCGCTTCCTCGATGACGTGGCGAAGGGCAAGACGGCCAAAGACGAGAAGACCCGGAAGCACGGACGCGCACGTGTGACGGGCGGAAAGGGCACAGCAACGCGAACCGTCGGCCTGTTAGGCGGCATCCTGGCCTTCGCTGTGGCGGAGGGCGTGCGTGCCGACAACCCTGTTCGCGGGGTCAAGCGCTTTCCGGACCGGAAGAGCGAGCGTTTCCTATCTTCTGAAGAACTCGCGCGCCTGGGGGAGGCCCTTACAACGGCAGAGGCCGAAGGCGAGAACAAGGTCGTCATCGCCGCCGTTCGCGCCCTGATCCTGACCGGCTGCCGCAAATCCGAAATTCTGTCTCTCAAATGGGAGCATGTGGACTTTCAGCGCGGCTCCCTGAATTTGCCTGACAGCAAGACCGGCCAGAAGATTGTCCCTTTGGGCGCGCCTCCCCTGGAACTTCTGTCGGTGCAGCAGCGCATTGAGGGGTGTCCTTACGTCTTCCCTGGCAAAGTCAGGAAGCACAAGGACAGCGACACTGCGAAAGAATTCAAGACAGGCCACCTGATCGGCCTCCCGCACGTGTGGAAGCGTCTCAGCCACCGTGCGGGACTGGGCGGCGTGCGGCTACACGACCTCCGCCATTCGTTTGCCAGTGTTGGCGCAAGTGCGGGGATGGGACTCCCTATTGTCGGCAAATTGCTTGGCCATCGTGATCCGAAGACGACGGCACGATATGCACATATCGCTGATGATCCCGCCCGAGCAGCGGCGGATCGAATTTCGACCGCCATCCAACGTTCAATGGATGATCTTGATCGAATTGCCGATGTCGTGCCCCTAAGACGATCCTAAAGATCAATTGCTAGAAAGTTGCGATCAAATCCGTTTGCACAGACACGACGGCATATTTCGGGACCCTTTTGGGCCTAATTGCGGACACGCCCTTGTGGCTCACGTTCGGGAGGCCAATGGCCAAAAGCTGAAGCCAAGTCGGACCACCATTGAGGACCGCTCGTAACCAACAGGTGACATTCAGCGAGTGCACTGGGTGCCGTTGTCCCGGCCGAATATCCTAACTGAATGTTTTTGGGAAGGACTTGCGGCTGGTGTGAAATCGAGAATGTTCTTGATGTCGCGATCATCGGCAACCGTATCGCCGTCACCCCTGACCCCAAGATATAGTCCCGCAATCACGAGCCACAAAATCTCGGATGCGATGGCAATCAGGGTGATGACCTTGGGCCGTGCCAAGCTTTACAGGCACACAATAACCGAGTGTTGGACGGCGGCGGATACCGCATATACATCACCACCGCCAGACGGCTATTCTCTGACCAATACTGATATTGGAGACCGCGAATTTGGTCTGTCGAGGCTACGATCAGACCCTGACCACCTGAGGCCGCTTCGCGTCGGCACGAGCGTCAAGACGAAAGAACCCCACTGGCGGCCATGTTATTTAACTCGATAGATTTTCTTGTTTTTTTTCTGCCGCTTAGCCTGCTCGGCTTCTTCTCTCTCGCTCACAAGCTGGGGCGCAGGGCGGCGTGCCTGTGGCTGGTCGGCGTATCCCTGGTTTTCTGCGCCTGGTGGCGCATCGACAATCTGTATTTCCTTCTCGCGTCGATCGCCGCTAACTGGATTTTTGTCCTTGCGCTGCGTGCGGCGCGGAAAGATGCCTCCCCTCTGGGCCTCTGGGTTCTGGTTATCGCCGTCTGTACCAATGTCGCGGCCCTCGTGTTCTTCAAGTATGCAAACTTTGTCGTGGCATTGCTGGAGAGTACCTACGATTCATCCTTTGTCTTCGAACACATCCTGCTGCCGCTTGGAATTTCGTTCTATACGTTTCAGAACATTGCGCTTCTGGCGGATGTCTACGGCGGTGAGGCTGATGACCTGTCCTTCATGGACTATTGCCTGTTTATCGCTTTCTTCCCGAAATTGATCGCCGGACCGATCATCCACCATTCGGACCTGACCCCGCAGTTTGCGAAGGAGGAGACATATAGCTTCAACGCGGTTTCCGCCGCGTCGGGCCTCACGCTGTTGATCGTGGGTTTGTTCAAGAAGGTAGTAATTGCTGATGGCCTGCTGCTGCCTTGGACGGTACCGTTCTTCAGTCAGGTGCACGCTGGCGTGACGCTGGGCCTGATCGATGCCTGGGCAGGCGGCATCTTGTTTTCGCTGCAGCTCTACTTCGATTTCTCTGCCTATTCCGAAATGGCTGTGGGTATCGGCCTGATGTTCGGCGTGATCATGCCGTTTAACTTCGTTTCGCCGTTTAAGGCGACAAGCGCCGTCGATTTCTGGCAGCGCTGGCACAAGACATTGACAGACTTCCTGACCGACTACGTATTCACGCCGCTGACCGTTTTCATCGGCCGGCGGCGCATGGCCCAGGGCAAGTCTCTAGTACGAAAGGATCGGGCGTCTGCCGGCGCCTTTCTTTGGATGATCGTGGTCCCAGTGATGGTGACCATGACCCTGGCGGGGATGTGGCATGGGGCCGGCCTTCAATTTGTTGCCTACGGTGTTCTGCTTGGCATATATCTCGTCATCAATCGCGCCTTTCGCATCCTTTGCAGCCGCTTGCGCATCCGGACATTGCCCGCCTGGGGCAAGCCAGCAGCGATTCTCCTGACATTTCTATCGGTCGTGGTCGCTCTCACAGTCCTGCGCTCCCCCGACATTGAATCGGCACTCAGTCTGTTTCAGAGTCAGCTTGGGCTCAACGGCATTGGCGAGATCGCCGTGCTGGGCAACTGGGTGACGGTCTCAACGGCCGGCGTCTTGCTGGCATGGTGCTGGATGGCGCCGAATGCGCAGGAATGGATTGGCCTGGTCGACGACACCACCAACCGGCTGGCAGCGCGCGCCCCATGGCTGGCTTGGCGGTCCAATATCGGATGGGGCGTGGTGATGAGTTCCCTGGCTCTCTATTCGATGTCGCGGCTTTCCGATCCAACCGCATTCATCTACTTCAATTTCTGATGATGCCCGCCTCCATGGAAAGCCGCTACATTTGGGTTATCCTGATCCTTGTGTTCGGGGTTTTCCTCGCCAATACCACCGCTGTCCTGATCGTGGATCCGCAGAAGGTTTTCGGACTGGTTGACGTCAACTGCCGGAATTTCGAGCCCAACACGCGATTCCTGAAAGCGGCCTATCTTCGCGATCATCCCGAATTCGATTCGTTCGTCCTGGGTTCGTCACGCGCGAACGCCTACAGCGTCGATACCGCCCAACAACTGGTGGGAGGGCGATTCTATAACTTTACCGTCGGCGGCGATACGCCGCTCGGAATGCTGCGCAAGGCCGAGTGGCTCGCGGAAAATCGCCAGCTTACCCACCTGGTGGTGACATTTTCCTTCGACGATTTCATCTATTCGGACGCGGAACAGGAGCGCGCCCTGGAAATCGAGCATCCGTGGGTTTCCCAATCGGGCTGGCTGAAATTCTGGAAGCCGTACCTGTTCGGCCCTTATGCCCACCCCTTGCCCGTCGCGCAGGCCTTGTACGGCAACTTCATCAAGAAGGACGACTGGTACACCTTCGACATTCGAACCGGCCACTATGACTTCCCGTTCTTCCGCCGACAGATGCAGAAAGATCCGAAAGCCTACGTCGAGAACCGGTTCTATGCGCCGCCCATGTTCGAGAGGTTTTCAAAGAGCGACAGCCTTAAGTATCTCCAGTCCCTTATTCACCTGGCACGATCCAAGGGCATCGACCTCGTCGTCGTCATCAATCCCGACAACCACCGGACATTTCTGTCTTTTCGGCCAGATGCCTATCGATCCTGGTTGACGGATATCGTCCGCATAACGGGCGGGGTATGGGATTTTTCGGGCCTAAATGCCGTGACGCGGTCGGACGCCGGCTATTTCGAACAACGGCATTTCAGCGAGCTGGTCGGTGACGAGGTACTTACGCGGATATTCGCGCCCGATTCTGAAATCGCCCAACGACACCCCGACTTCGGTAGCTGGGTAACGTCCGACAATCTGTCGGCACGACTCGCCGCGCTTAACAGCGACTGGATCGACCAGGGGGGAAGGCTTATGCAGTTGGCGCAGGAAACGGACAGGAAATGAGTCGATGACCGACGTGAACGATATCCGCAGCAGGCTCAACATCGTTTTTCAGGACGTGTTCGATGATCCGGGCATTCAGGTCCGTGATGATATGACGGCGGAAGATATCGAAGACTGGGATTCAGTCGCCCATATCACGCTGATTCTGTCGGTGGAGGAGGCGTTCGGCGTACGGCTGAATGCGGCGGAGATAGGTAAGCTGTCCAACGTTGGGGCAATGATCGACCTGCTCCACCGCATGCTGAAATAGGCCGTCAGGAAGTCCTGAGCCGGATGTGCGTGGACTTTTCAGCGGCTGTCGCGACTTCCAAGGTCCACCGGCGTGTTTCGCCTTGCGCTTCCGCCGGTGTCCAGCCCAGACGGTCGAAAAGCTTCTCGACGAGCTTGTTGCGTTTGGTCGGGATATACAGCCCGGCAATTGTCGTCAGGCCGCGCCGACGCGCTACCTCCAGCATATGATTGTGAATGAACTCCTCCATGCCGCGGGCGAGAACCCGGCAGCTCATGACCCATGTGTCGACCGTCAGGACATCTTCCTGCGCGCGCAAGATGATCACGGAGATGAGGCCATTGTCCCCGAAGCGGTCGGCCAGTTTGAACCACCATCCTTCGCCATCCGCGGCGGCATCCATGGCCTTGATGTCAGCCTCGGTATAGCGCGTCGTGGTTAAGTGGAACTGGTTGCTCTTGTTGATCAGCTGTGTCGCGCGCGGAAGATGCGGAGCATCGAGGCGGCCGCGTTCCGCGACCATGTCGAGGTCGCGAAGGTAGGTATCGAGATCCGTAAACTGCCCCTGCAATTCGCGGCGCTTGGCGTTGCCGCGGTACATGGAGCCGCGGGTCCAATCCTCAGCCGACAGGGCGATCGTCTCGAAATAGCGTGCCTCGTCCACAGTCCGCACATAGAGCGCGGGATCACCGGGCAACTCCGGAACCGCGACCATGGGAAGCTCGGCGCGGATCAGAGCGCGCTCTGCGGGATTGTCGTCGACGAAGACGATGGAATCGAGTCCGATCTCCAGCGTCTGGGCGATCGCACGGATATTGTCCGCCTTGTTCGACCAGTTGCAGACGATGTGGGCGAAATCGTCCAGACGCAGAACCATATCTGGATGGTTCACAATGGCGTCAGTTGCGATGTCGATGTCGTTCTTGCTGCAAACGGCGAGGATGACCCCTCGGCTTCCGAGGTCTTTGCAGTAGCGCTGGAATGCCAGGAAGGCTTCGCCCTCAGCGGAGCCCTCGCCGAGCGCGATGCCGCCGATGCCGTCGTCGCCAATGACGCCACCCCACAAGGTGTTGTCGAGATCGAGCACCAGGCATTTACGGGCAAGCCCCTTGAAGGCGCCAACCAGCCGGGCCGCGGCATGGGCGACAAGCCCGGCGGCATCCAACGCAAAGGCATTCTTCGAATGATACCAGTACCGTTCGTCGTGCCAGCGGCAGCGCCCGAAGATGGCCGACAGGTTTTCCATATCTAGGACGGACACGCCGCGAGGAGCGGCCGCAGCAAGCTCCAGGTTGAACCTGCGCAGGAAATTGAGGGGACTCTTCGCATACTGCGCGGCGTAATTGCCGAAGACGGACTCGAGCGGAAAGTCCGCATTGTTCTGGATGATATGTGCCGTGCTGTTGTTCTGGATGGCCTGCCACAGGGTGGAAAGTCGCGCGACCGCGTCCATCGCCGCCAGATCGATATCGTCGCGCCCCTGGGGAAGCCCGCAATCGCGGTGGTTGGTGAATATCCAGACGACGTAGGGATTGAAACTGTAAAGGTCGCTTGCCGGGTCGAGGCCGGTCTGGAATATCGTGTCGTATTCGCATTGATGGATATCGGCGTCGAATCCCTCGCGCGTGAGGTAGAGGCGCAGCACGTCACGGAAGTGATCGACGGTGCTGGTGGCAAGCAGGGCGACTCTCACCGGTTTGAGGCCGGCTTCGCCGAGTGGGATTTTTTTCAGCTGGCGCGAAAGTTTATGATGGCTCGGATAGTCCAGCCAAGGGTCCAGCGCGGCCAGGACTTCCTCGAGGGTCTGTGGCGCAGCTTTCTCGGGGCCATCGTGCATCGCGGGCCTCAGGCGGCGGTCATGTGCCGTTGGCGGCGAGCAGGGAACGGAGGGCGCCGTAAGACGGGTGGTTCGGCGAGAAATCTCCGTCGATCTGCGACAGCATGATGTTGTTGATGTGGGTTTGCGCCTGGCGGATGGTATTTTCCTGGAAACCCTGATCATAAAGGTAAGCGAAATACCACAGGCTGGTATCCGGATCGATGAACGTGCTGTTCTTGATCTGCTTGAACATGTCGATTTTCAGGCTCGCTGCGCCATCGCTGTCCATGGTGTCATGGCTCCACTTGCCGCCCGAGCCGACCAATCCGTATTTGGCCCGCTCCTTATCGACCTTGGTGTCCGAAATGTAGAAGAATTCCTTCAGCGAATAGTACGTGACGCCGTAGTTTTCGATAAAGTCGATATTGTCGCGAATGGATTCGTCATTCTCTCCGGGGAATCCGAGGACAAAAGCTGCGAGGGAGAGGATGCCGTACCGATTCAGCAATTCCAGCCCGCGGCAGAAATCATCGCGGGTCGCCTTCTTGTTCATGTTCTGCAGGACGCGGTCGTTCGCTGATTCGATACCGAGGTAGACGCCGCGGCATCCTGAATTCCGCATCGCCCGGATGGTTTCTTCGTTGGCGTATTGCACGCGCAAGAAGGAGAACCATTCGAAATCGTATTCCGAGAACAGTTTCAGCAGCTCCCGGAAGCGGTGCGGCGGCACGTTGAACGTGTCGTCGATGAAGATGATGCGGTTGACGCCGGGAATCCGCAGGACGGACTCGAGATGGCGCCTCACTCGGTCGACTTCGAGCGTCTTCCACCCGCCCGCCGTCACGGGGTAGGAACAGAATGCACATGAAAACGGACAGCCGGAGGCCGTACGAATCTGGATGGTGCGATTGAGGAACGGCAGTTCCAGCTTGTCCCAGTTTGCCGGGGCGTCCTCCAGCAGGGGGACATGCCATTTCGCGGCACTGGCCGTGAACACGTCCTTCTCGAGCTGGCAAAGGTTCAAGACGTCTTCGGGATTAGTGCCTTTCTTGCGTGCCAACAGCAGGTCGCGCAGGTCTTCTTCCGAATTGAACGCGTGCAGGACGTATCGTACGCCATGCCGCCGCATCGACTTTTCGAAGGCTGGAATACCGGCGGTCGATGCTTCGGCGTTGGCGAAGGCGCCGCCGACCGCGATCTCCATGTCAGGGTCCAGCGCCAGAAGCTTCTTCGACAGCCGGCCGATCTGGCGCCACGACAGGTAGAATGTCGACGAGATGCCGACGAGGGGAGGCTTGGAACAATCCCGATAGGCCTCTTCGAACAGGTCCCATTCGGAATCCAGGTTGTTGATGACCCGTGCCCGAATACCCCAGCCCATCAGGTAGTTGGCCAGATGGATGCCGCTGGCCCCCGGAAGGTTCCAGATGTTCAACAGCTCGCGCCGCGCCGGATAGTCAGCGGTGTCGTAGAACTGACCGCTCTTCAACTGATTGAAAACATCGAGATGCCCGCGGAACTTCCCGTCCATGTGGACCATGCGCGGGTAGACCAGCGTCTTGAACAGATCCAGCCGGTCGAGCGGAAATGACGAATAGGCGTCATAGTCGATGGCGTCCGACTGTCCGATGATGATCAGATCGTAGTCGCTCATTCCGCATCCCGTCGTGTTAGCCCCAACTGGGCTTGGCCGCGCACCAACTGTTTACCCGTCCCGGCATTGCTTATTGAAAATTGAGCGACCAGGGCTCCCAGCCCCATCGATTCCTGCATTATCGTCACCGTAACGACGATTGTGTCGCCTTCATAGGCCGGTGCGGCAAAATTCGCTCTCACTGAGTGTATGAGACACCTGTCCCCCGGCAGCTGCATTCCGAAAATGCGCGATACATAGCCGCAAAGCAACATGCCGTGGACGACCCGCCGGTCGAATCCGCGTTCCTGAGCGTAGCGCGCATCCATATGCAGTGGATTGGAGTCGCCGGTTAACGTCGCGAAAGCGTCAATGTCGGCCGACGTTATCGTCAGCGTCGCCGAAGCGGTTTTCCCTTCGAATTTCTCGTGTTCGGTCATTGTTTCTACCAGACCAGGAGAGGAATACCAGTATAGAGCTTCAGCACCTGCGACATGACACCACTATCGCGCGGCGATGGATGAAATACAGGTAATCGGCCGCTTTTTTGCGCTCGACTGTTGTCTTCCAAACTCTGGCTCCGCATGCACGGGTAGAAACTAATTGACGACTCCGTCGGATCGTATCTCCGCGATCTCGTCGGCGCCAAAGCCGAGCTCTTCGTTGTCTGACGTCAACACCTTTGGGACAGGCTGAGGGGGGCACTTATTGAGCACGGCAAACCCTATATGCTACTTCGCCTGACAACCACCCCCGGTTCATCGGGTAGAGGGTGGTGGTTTCTTAGACCCGCCCCTGAGGCCACCCCCTGCGGGATTCCCTTAAAAATCTTAGGGCTTTTTCAAGTTTTTCGGACGCCTACCCGTTTGGACCGACCAGAAATCAATTTCCGGTTTTCAGCTTCCACTCACATACCAGATTTCCAGCGCGGCTACCTGAACCTTTCCGACAGCAAGACCGGTCAGAAAATCGTCCCACTAGGCGCACCCGCTTTGGAACTGTTGGCTTCCATGCCCCGCCTCGAAAACTGCCCCTTCGTGTTTCCTGGAAAGGCCAGGAAAGACGACTAGCAGGGTTCTCTAACCCCACCGTGAAACGCAACTTGATTGAGGAGCCTGTCGAATGAGCAAGCGGCATCTAAAAAACGAGCGAATCAAACGTCTATACGTCAACCATCTGAGACAGGCCGATGGCAAATCCGAGGCGACCATTCGGCAAATAGAAGCGGCGATTCAGAGGTACGAACTGTTCACCGATTTCGCCGATTTCGCCACGTTCGATCAGCGGCACGCGGTGGCCTTCAAAACTGACCTGACGCGCCTGAATCTGGCCAAGGCGACCATCCTTTCCACGGTCAATGTGCTCAAGCGGTTCTTCGGTTGGCTGGGAATGCAGGCTGGCTATAAGAGTCGGATCAAGAAGACGGACATTGAATTTCTACGCCTCAGCGAGAAAGACGTGCGCGCGGCCAATGCGCCAAGCCATCGGCCGTTCCCAACGCTGCCCCAAATAGAGCGGGTGGTATCCCTGATGCCTGATGGGTTGCCGACCGAAAAGCGGGACCGTGCCATCGTGGCCCTGACGATCCTTACGGGTGTGCGGGATGGGGCACTGATCTCGCTTCGCCTCAAGCACCTCGATCTAAGCCGCATGCTCTTAATCCAGAACCCGAAGGAGGTGGCCACCAAGTTCGGCAAGCGGATCGATACCTTATCTCTTCCCGGTAGGGGCATCCTTTGAGCACATCATCGAGGATTGGGTTCAGTTCCTACGGCATGATGCTTTGTTCGGCGACGATGAGCTGCCGCACCTGGTCCATGACCCTGCGGGGTAAATCCCAACCATATCCTGTTAGGAAGCCAGTCCGCCTTCGAGGCGGTTACTGGATCTGGTAATTCTCGAATGAGCATGATCGCAATCTCGCGGGCGTGATTGCTATGTGATTGCTAGAGCAGTTAAGGCCCGTCGCGGAAAATCTCTAATCAACTGAAATAATTGGCGCGCCCGACAGGATTCGAACCTGTGACCCCTGCCTTCGGAGGGCAGTACTCTATCCAGCTGAGCTACGGGCGCGTGCCGGCGGACCATAGCGCGAAGGCCGAGGCGGCTCAAGCGTACCCTGGAGGGATCACGATGGCGGCTCGGCCGGGCGGTCGATCCAGGCCAAAATATCGCGCCATACCGCCTCGGCCCCCAAGTCGCGCAGCAGCATGTGATAGGCGCGCTCGTAGCGGATGACGCGCGGGCCGTCCCCGTCGCCATTACCCCCGCCGTTGCCGCCGCCGGGTAGCGTGGCCAGCATCTGCGCCACCGGTGCTTCGGGAATGATTTGGTCGTTGCCGCCGTGCAGGATCAGCGCCGGTCCGGGCAGCCGGGGTGCGGCGCCAAGCGCTGCGTCCATCAGGTCGGCCAATCCCCAGAGGGCATCGATTCGCGTTTCCTTGATCACCAGCGGGTCGCGGCCCAGCGCGCGCAGCATCTCGATATTGTCGGACGGCTGGCGCTGCAGGCCGCGCCCGCTGACGGTCAGCCATGGCACCGTATGCGCGCCCAGCCACAGCAGACCCCGTTGCAGTGCCGGCATGGTGCTGCGTCCCCAGACCGCCGGCGACGCCAGGATGACGCCGTCCGCCGGCGGCGGGTCGTCGCCGGTCAGCGCCGTCATCGCCACCGCTCCGCCCATGCTTTCGCCAAGCAGGAAGACGGGCAGGCCGGGATGGCGGGCGCGCAGCAGCCGCGTGACCGTGGTCAGGTCGGTGTCGAGCGCCGTCGTGCCGGCCCACAGGCCGGGATGCGGCGCCGCGCCGAAACCACGCTGGTCGTAGGTATAGGCGGCGAGGCCCTGGGCCGCGAACCATTCCCCCGGCACGGCGAAGAAGTTGCCGTAGTCGTTGAAGCCGTGCAGCGCCAGAATCACGGCGCGGGGCTCGTCGTTCGGCAGCCAGCGGCGGAGCGGCAGTTCGGCGCCGTCGGCGACGACGATCTTATCTGCCGTCAGCTCGGGCGTCATCGCCGGCGGCCCCGCTTCGCGCAAAGTGGGCGCGCAAGCGCCAACGCCCAGCAACAGGACGAAAAGAAGGACGGCCCGTCTCACGGTAAACCCGGAAGCGTCAAGGATGTGCCCACTGTCCTGCACGGCAATTGAATCTCGGGCGGCAATCGGTATCATCCGGGCCGTGATGCGGTCAACGCTTGGGGGTGCGCTCCAGGCATTGATACCAGGTGGGCGGGAGCGGTCATGGAAGCGCAAGATCAAGACACGGTCACGGTCGAAGAAACCACGGTGCGCTGCGACGGCGGCGACGGCGCCCTCGGCCATCCGGCGATCTATCTGCACTTCGATAAGAAGCGCGAGATCGTCTGCCCCTATTGCAGCAAGCGCTTTATCCTCGCCGAAGGCGCCCGCGCCGGCGGTCACTAAGGGCCATCTCGCCGTGTTTCATCTGTCATCTTTTGCCCGTACAATGGTAGCTTAAACCAGCTGAACGGCGGGAACCCATGCAACCCAAGCACGTCTTCCTGATCGACGGCTCGGGATTCATCTTCCGTGCTTTCCATGCGCTGCCGCCGATGACGCGGCCCGACGGCACACCGGTCAATGCCGTCTATGGCTTCGTCACCATGGTGATGAAGCTGCTGGAGGAAACCGACGCCGATCACATCGCCGTCATCCTCGATTCCGAACGAAAGACTTTCCGCAACGACATCTACGCCGACTACAAGGCCAATCGACCACCGCCGCCCGACGAGCTGATCCCGCAGTTCGAGTTGGTGCGCCAGGCGACCCGCGCGCTCAATCTTCCCTGCATCGCCCAGCCGGGCTTCGAGGCCGACGACCTGATCGCCACCTACACGCGCCTTGCCCGCGAACAGGGGGCCGACGTCACCATCGTGTCGTCCGACAAGGACCTGATGCAATTGGTCGGTACCGGCGTCGTCATGCTCGATGCCATGAAGAACCGGACGATCGGACCGGACGAGGTGGTGGAACGCTTCGGAGTCGGCCCCGATAAAGTGGTCGACGTGCAATCCCTGGCCGGCGATTCCACCGACAACGTGCCCGGCATCCCCGGTATCGGCGTCAAAACGGCGGCCCAGCTCATCAACGAATACGGCGATCTCGACACGCTGCTCGCCCGCGCCGCCGAGATCAAACAGCCGAAGCGCCGTCAGTCGCTGCTCGACGGCGCCGACACCGCCCGCCTGACCCGCGAACTGGTGCGCCTGAAGAACGACGTCCCGGTTGAACGTCCCCTCGGCGAACTGGTCGTTCGCGACCCCGACGCCTCGATGCTGCTCGATTTCCTGCGCGAACAGAATTTCAAGTCGCTCGTTGCCAAGGTCGAAAGCCGCCTGCCGGCCGGGCCGGTGGACGGCGTGCATTTTGCCCACGGCGCCCAACCGGCGGACGGCCGGAACGCCCCGGCAGCGGCCTACGAACTGGTGCAGGACACCGCCGCGCTGGATCGCTGGGTGGCTGAAGCTTTCCGGGTCGGCATCGTCGCCGTCGATACGGAAACGACCTCGCTCGACCCCTTGCGCGCCCAATTGGTCGGCGTGTCGCTCAGCTTGGCCGAGGGCAAGGCCTGCTACATCCCACTGGCGCACCGCGCCGCCGGCGGTCAGGGCAGTCTCGATCTTGCCGGCGCCGCCGACAGCGGCAACAGCGAAGCGATCCGCCAGATTCCGTTGGCCCAGGCCATCTCTCGGCTGAAGCCGCTGCTGGAGGACCCGTCGGTCCTCAAGGTCGGCCACAACATCAAGTACGACATGCACGTGTTGGCCCGCCACGGCATCCAGGTGACGCCGGTCGACGACAGCATGGTGTTGTCCTACGTGCTCGATGGCGGTCTGCACGGCCATGGCATGGACGAACTGGCCGAACAATTGCTCGGCTACAAGACGATCACCTTCACCGACGTCGCCGGCACCGGCAAAAACCAGATCACCTTCGATTACGTGCCGCTCGACAAGGCGCTCGACTATGCCGCCGAAGACGCCGACATCACCGGCCGCCTGTTCCGCAACTTGCGGCCGCGCCTGCTAGCCGACCGTATGGTTGCCGTTCACGAGACGCTGGAACGCCCGCTGATCGCCGTGTTGGAGCGCATGGAACAGCACGGCATCAAGGCCGATGCCTCGGCATTGCGCGCGCTCAGCGTCGATTTCAACGCCCGCATGGGCGACCTTGCCGATGCGAT
>CANITX010000067.1 GCA_947470575.1 Rhodospirillales bacterium | reverse complement strand
CTTTTCGCGGCTGCATCGACGGCCGCCGCCGTGGCGCCGGCATCCGGCTTTTCGCCGACCAGCCGTTCGGTGGCGGCAATCGCCACCTCGATGGCGGCAGTGCGCAGGCTGGCCAGGGCGGCTTCTTTGGCCGTGGCGATGGCGGCTTCGCTATCGGCGATGCGCTTGGTCAGCTTTCCAGCCAGTTCGGCATGGCGCCGGCTGGCTTCCTCGGATGCCTTGGCACCGGCTTCGGCAATCGTCGCCTGAGCCTGAGAACGGGCTTGCGCCTGAGCCTTTTCATAGGCCTCCAGCAACCCCTCCGCCTCCTTGCGCAAGGCGGCGGCGCGTTCGAGGTTATCGTCCATACGCTTCTGGCGCGCCTCGAGGGCACCCGAGATGCGTGGAACGATGGCCTTCCACATCACGATCAACAACACGACGAAAGAGATCACCAACCAGGCGACCTGCGACGTATAGGTAGTGATGTCGAGCTGGGGCATCAGGCGTCTCCCGTTCAGGGACGACCGGGAACCGGCGGAAGCCGCCGGTCTCAGCCGAACAGGATAACCAGGGCGATAACCAGAGCGAACAACGCGATGGCTTCCACCAACGCGAAGCCCAGCATGGTCATCGGGAAGACCGCCGGCTGCGCGGCCGGATTGCGGCCCACCGCCTGAATGAAGGAAGCGAAGATGGTGCCGATGCCGATACCCGAACCGACAACACCGATGGTGGCAAGGCCAGCGCCCAGCAGCTTCGCGGCTTCAAGTTCCATGTCAGGATCCCTTTCTTTTACGAATCGACGAATTGGAGTTGCGAGTTCCCGCCCGAACGGCGCATCGCGTCAGTGCAGATGCAGCGCGTCGTTAAGGTAGAGACAGGTGAGAATGGCGAAGACGAAAGCTTGAAGGAAGGCGATGACGAATTCCAGCCCGGTCAGCGCCACCACGAAAGCCAGCGGCGCGACACCGAAGACGCCGAGCGAGATGACAAAGCCGGCAAATACCTTCAACAGGGTATGACCCGCCAGCATGTTGGCGAACAGACGCACGGACAGGCTGATCGGGCGCGACAGGTAGGAGATGATCTCGATCGGGATCAGCAGCGGCCACATGACCCAGTGCACGCCGGGCGGCACGAAGAAGGAAAAGAAGTGCAGGCCATGCTTGGCCAATGCAATGACGGTCACCCCGACGAACACGGTCAGCGCCATGGCAAACGTCACGACGATGTGGCTGGTGAAGGTGAACGAATAGGGAATCATCCCCAGCAAGTTGCCGAACAGCACGAACATGAAGACGGCGAAGATGAAGGGAAAATAAGGCCGCCCGCCGGGCCCGACCGTGTCGCGCACCAGATTGGCAATGAACAGATACGACAGTTCGACCATCGATTGCCACCGCCCCGGCACCAGGGCGCGGCGGCGCATGCCGACCATCAGGAAGATACAGATGGCGGCCACGGCCAGCAGCATGAAGGTCGACGAATTGGTAAAGGAAATGTCGATGTCGCCGATGCGCAGCGGAATCAGACGCTTGATCTCGAACTGGGCGAGCGGGCTATGTTTTTCGGCCAACGATAACTACTCCCGATCCGACCCTTGGTTGCGTCGGCCCCCGCCTTGTTCATCGTCCCCGGAACCAGGTTCCGTTCCCGCGCCCGGCAAGGGGCGGTAACCGACAGCACCCGACATTCCGGAGGCCGTCTTGTAGACGTTGAGCATGCCGGCCGCACCTCCGAGGAGGATAAACACCAGCATCAGCCAGGGCCGCGTACCCAGCCAATAATCCAAACCCCAGCCGATCGCCGTTCCCACGGCAATAGCCGACACCAGTTCGACGCCGATCCGCACGGCATATCCCATCCCCGCCGGCGGTCGGTCCTCGCCCTTCAACCGTTCGGCCAACGAGCCCGTATCCTGGGACTCGCGGGCCTTGCGCAGTCGGGCGTCGAAATCCTTCCACGCCTCGGGCGGTTGACCTTCGCTCATGTCAGGAACCCGGAAAAAACAAAACCCGGAGGGCAATACGGGCCCTCCCATCCGGCGAATAGCGGCGTCAAACGCGGGTCGGACAATAGTCACGGCCCCGTGGCCTGTCAAGGCGCAATGGCTTTCAATCAAGCCATTGAAGAAAAAAGATTTTTCGGCACAAAGGCCGACCGAATCAGGCCGTCTGACGCAGCGCGTCGGCTTGGTGCAGATCGACGGAAACCAATTGCGAGACTCCCTTTTCCGACATGGTGACGCCGAACAGGCGATCCATGCGGGCCATGGTCATACGATGATGGGTGATGACCAGGAATCGGGTGCTGCCGGTATGGGCGATTTCCTCGACCAAGGAACAGAACCGGTCGACGTTGGCATCGTCGAGGGGCGCATCGACTTCGTCCAGCACGCAGATCGGCGCCGGATTGGTCATGAAAACGGCGAACAATAAGGCCAGTGCCGTCAGCGCCTGTTCGCCGCCGGACAGCAGGGAAAGCACCTGCAGTCGCTTGCCCGGCGGGCTCGCCATGATCTCCAAACCGGCTTCCAACGGATCGTCGGAATCGGTGAGCTGCAAGTGAGCTCGCCCGCCGCCGAACAGGCGCAGGAAAAGATCCTGGAAATGACGGTCGACCTCTTTGAACGATGCCAGCAACCGTTCGCGGCCTTCGCGGTTGAGTTCGGCAATGCCGCGCCGGAGCTTGCCGATGGCCTGCACCAGATCGTCACGCTCGGAGCCCAAGGTCTCCAGCTGCTCGGTCAGTTCCGTCGCTTCCTGTTCGGCGCGCAGATTGACCGGTCCCATGCCGTCGCGTTCGCGCAGCAGACGCTGTACCCGCCCTTCCGTCGCTTCCAACTCGGGCAATGCGGCGTCGGGGGACAGATCGGCAAGGCCGCGCAGGGCATCGGGCCGACAATCCAGGCGTTCGGCGATCCGTTCGATCAAGGTCTCGCGATCCTGTTCGCCATGCTCGACGGCCGATTCGGCGCGCACCCGATCTTCGCGGGCCGCCGCCAAGGCGGCTTCCGCCTCGCGCACGGCACGATCCGCCGCAGCCAGCCGCGTTTCGGCTTCGGCCAAGCGGTCGGCGGCCTGACGGCGCGCGGCTTCGGCTTCGTCGAGGGCGGTCATCAAACTGCCGCGCTGGGCTTCGATTTCCGCCGGCCGCCCGGACAGGCGGGCCTGCTCGGCTTCGACTTCAGCCCGCCGATCCGTGAGTTCGGCGATGCGATTCGCCGAACCTTCGCCACGCCGATTCCAGGACTCGACCTCGCTCGCGATCTCGACAAGCCGCCGTTCGCGGCGCTCGATATCGCGGACCAAGGTTTCCAGCGCGCTGCGCCGTTCCACCAGCAATCCGCGACGTTCGTTGAGGTCGGCACGCAGCGCGGCGATTCGTTCGCGCGCTTCGCTGCCATCGGGCAGCGCCGCCAAGGCAGCACGCGCTTCACCGTCCCGCGCTGCCGTTTCCTCGGCATCCACGGTCAGATTGCGTGCTGTTTCCGCGAGGGAGACCAGGCGCGAATCCTGACGCGCCACGCGTTCCTTCAACGCGGCCAGGGCATCGGCCAGACGGGCGGCTTCGGCATCGGCGGCACGGCTGCGGTCGCGAAGGTCGCGTTCGGCCTGGGCGGCGGCCGTCACCGCAGCACGGGCATCTTCCAATCGGCCGTTTGCCGCTTCGGCATCGGCGCGCGCGCCATCGAGGTGCGAGCGTACTTCGCGCAGACGGTTGCGTTGCTCGAGGCGAGCGGCGGCGCCGGTGAGGGCGCCGGGCCGCGCCGCGTAGCCGTCCCAGCGCCATAGGGCGCCGTCGCGACTGACCAGTCGCTGCCCCGGGGTCAGGGAGGCCATCAGACGCTCGCCCTGGGCGACATCTTCGACGATGCCGATATAGGCCAGACGCCGATCGAGCGCGGCGGGACCCTTCACCACATCGGCCAGGCTGCGGACGCCTTCCGGCAGGGACGCTTCACCGCCGACCGGCGGCAGCGCACGCCAATGCACGGGCGCCGCTTCGTCCGTCGGCGCCGAGAGATCGTCGCCCAGGGCCGCCGCCAGCGCCGCCTCGTATCCCGGTTCCACCGTTATGGCGTCGATCAACGACGGCCAAAGATCCGATTCGCCCGACTCGAGCAGACGGGCCAATGCCTCTTCATCGGCGCGCAGGCGGGTGTAAATAGCCTCCGCCTCCTGGCGCGCGGCGATGGCGGCATCCATCACGGCCCCCGTTTCCGCACGGGTCCGTTCGGCGGCATCGACCTGCCCGCGCGCCGCTTCGAGGGCTTCGCGGGCGCCGGCAAGCGCCGATTCGGCGGCGGCGAGATTTTCCGGGTCGATGGTGTCGGCCTCGGCGGTGGCACGCTGCGCCGCCGTTTCCGCCAAGCGCGAAGCGATGCGACGGGCACGCTCCTCCAGCTCGGCGATGCGCCGCGTCAGGCTGTTGCGGGCGGCTTCGTCCGCCGCGGCGCGGTCGGTCAAGACGGCGGCTTCCGCCTCTAATAGACCAACGGCGTCGGCGGCTTCGTCGCGGGCCTGGACGGCCTCCGTGCGGGCATCGTCCTCGCCAGCCCGTTCGGCGGCGATGGAGGAGTCTTCCTCATGCAGGCGGCGCAAGGCCGCGGCGGCGTCGGCGGCGAGATTGCGCTCGCGTTCAAGGTCGGCATCGGTTTGGGCGAGGCGCGTCGCCGCCTCGGCCATGGCAGCCGCGACGCGGGCCTGTTCCGCATCCAGATTTTCGCGCGCGACCGTCAGGCGATGTACGTGGGCAGCCGCGACGGCTTCGGCTTGGCGCAGGTCCGGCAAAGCAGCGGCGGACTCGGCCTGCGCCGTCGTCGCGACGGCGGCCTGACCGGTGGTCTCGCCGACCAGGGTTTCGGAGGCGCGCAGGCGGGAACGGGCTTCTTCTACCGCCGCCTCGGCGGCCAGCCAGCGCAGTAGGAACAGGGTCGCCTCGGCCTTGCGGATATGGTCGCTGATGTTGCGGTAACGGGTCGCCTGGCGGGCCTGCTTCTTCAATCCCTGAAGCTGCGCTTCGAGGGTCGCCACGATATCTTCGAGGCGTTCCAGGTTAGTCTCCGCGCCCTTGAGGCGCAGTTCGGCTTCGTGGCGACGCGAATGCAGGCCGGTGATGCCGGCGGCTTCCTCGAGCAGGGCGCGGCGCTGCACCGGCTTGGCATTGATGACAGCGCCGACCCGACCTTGGCTGACCATGGCTGTGGAGCGCGCGCCGGTCGCCGAATCGGCAAACAACAGCTGCACGTCGCGGGCGCGCACTTCGCGCCCGTTGATGCGATAGGTCGATCCTTCGTTGCGTTCGATGCGCCGGCTGATGTCGAGCTCGGCGAATTCGTTGAACGGACCCGGCGCGACGCGCGCCGCGTTGTCGACGCTGAGCAGCACTTCGGCGATGTTGCGCGCCGGGCGGTCGCTGGTGCCGCCGAAGATGACGTCGTCCATTTCGCCGCCGCGCATCTGCTTGGCGGAGGTTTCGCCCATCACCCAGCGCAAGGCTTCGACCAGGTTCGATTTGCCGCAGCCGTTCGGCCCGACGATACCGGTGAGCCCCGGCGCCACCGGTAGGTCCGTGGGCTCGACGAACGACTTGAAGCCGCTAAGGCGAAGCTTGGTAAATTGCAGCACCGACCTGCTTTCCTTCCCTGTTCTTTCGGCCCTCGCCCGTCAGCCTCCCGCGCGCTGGCGGAAGGCGAACGCTTCAGGAACCGACCGCCTTCTGCAACAGTCCATGCATGTCATCGAACGAACGCATGTCCAAGCTTTTGCCGTTGATCAGAAAACTCGGCGTTGAAGAGATCCCGAACTCTTTGGTGGCATCGGCGGCACCTTTCTGAATGCCCGTCAGCAGTTCCTGATTGGCCAGACAGGCTTCGAAATCGGTGTCCGAAATACCGCCAAGACGCGCCACCTGCATCAAGGCCTGGCGCGGATTGGGGGCCCGCGACCACGTCTGCTGGCTGCGGAACAGCACTTCGACGAAGCCGAAATAACGCTTTTCACCGGCGCAACGGGCCAGCATGGAGCCGGCAAGGGCCAAGCCGTCGAGTGGGAAATCGTTGAAAACCAGCTTCACCTTGCCGGTGTCGATGAAGTCCTTCTTGATCGCCGGCAGGTAATTTTGGTGAAAATTGGCGCAATGCGGGCAGGTCAGCGAAGCGAATTCGGTCAGGGTCACCGGCGCCTGGGGGTCGCCCATCACCTTGGGCGCCAAGGCCTCCTGCAACGGCGCGACGTCGGCGGCCGAAAAGCGGCCGACGGCGAACAGCATGACTAAGGCAAGACCCACTAGGATTCGTTGCAACGCAACCTCCAGCCACAAGATGTCGAGACTATAGAGCCCGCATCGCGGTACGATCAAGGGTCGATCGGCTCTGACGAACGACTAATATCTGCTTAAGATCGGAAACGAAAAAGGCCGAATTCAGGCCTTCTTCGCGCCGTCCCCGGAATGGCGGGCGCGTACGGCTTGGCCCAACCGGGCCAAAGCGTCGCGAAGTTCGTCATCGGAGACGACGGAAAGGCGCGCCGTCAACCGTGGATCGGGCGCCATAACCGGTGCCGCTGCCGGGCGCGGAGGTCCCCGGCGTTCCGGCATCGGGCGCTGCACCAGGCGCAGGCGAACGACGGCGCGATAGCCGAAATGGCCGTTAATGCGCTCCAGAATCAGGTTTTCGGCATGCTGCAGTTCAAGCGCCAGGGCGCCGCCGTCGACCCGCAGGTGCAAGGTGCCGTCCTCGCGCTTGCCGGGCGGAAAAGCGATACGTTCGGGCAGGGTGCGGGCGGCCAGCAAGGGTCCGACGATATCGGCCCAGCGCTCGACGATGGACAAAGCGGCGAATCCGCGCTTGGCCAGCGCCGGACGGATCAGGCGCGCCACGGTTGGCGCCAAGGCGCGTGGACCGCCGCCGCGTTCGGCCATGCCGGTATCCCTTTCACGCGCATCCGCAACGCACCCGCCCAAGGCATTCTCCTGCCGGGCCGTCGCCATGCTACGGTGCGCCGCCAACCGACACAACCGCCCGGCCGATGACCGCTTCCCTACTCACCGACAGTCTCCGCAAGCGCGCCGCCCTGGCGGGCCGGCTGCTGGCTTGGTACGACCGCAACCGGCGCGACCTGCCATGGCGGGCCGGGCCGGGCGAATCGGTCGATCCCTATCGGGTTTGGCTGAGCGAGATCATGCTGCAGCAGACGACGGTCGCCACCGTAACGTCCTATTTCGCGGACTTCACGAATCGCTGGCCGACGGTGGAAGCGCTGGCGTCGGCCGAACTCGATGCCGTGCTGCATGCCTGGCAGGGGTTGGGCTACTACGCGCGAGCGCGCAACCTGCACGCCTGCGCCAAACGGGTGACGACGCAATTCGGCGGCCGCTTTCCGGCCAGCGAGGCTGAGTTGGCAACCCTGCCGGGGGTCGGCCCCTACACAGCGGCGGCCATTGCCGCCATCGCCTTCGGGCAGGCCGCGACGCCGGTGGACGGCAACATCGCCCGGGTCATGGCCCGGCTGTGCGCCATCGAGATTCCCCTGCCCGCCGCCCGTAGCGAGGCCGGGCGCCTGGCCGCCCGGCTGACCCCGAAAGAACGTCCCGGCGACTTCGCCCAGGCGATGATGGACCTGGGCGCCACGGTCTGCACGCCGCGCCGCCCGGCCTGCGCACTTTGTCCGTGGATTGACGCCTGCAATGCGCGGAGCCTGGGCCGGGCCGAGGAATTTCCCCGGCGCCCCGCCAAGCGGGCGCGACCGCTGCGCCACGGGGTGATCTTCTGGACCGAACGCACCGACGGGTCCGTTTTAGTACAGCGGCGTCCCGAATCGGGACTGCTCGGCGGCATGGCGGAGTTCCCCTCCACCGACTGGCGGGAGGAGCCCTGGACCGATGCCGAAGCCCGCCGGGCGGCACCGGTCGCCATCCGCTGGCGACGTCTGCCGGGCACGATCGAGCACGGCTTTACACATTTCCGTCTTGAACTGACCGTATGGTCGGGACGGATCGACAGCCATCCGGCGGCGATCCTTGGCAATGCCCGTTGGTGCGAGGCCGGGGCGTTGAGCGGCCTTGCCTTGCCGACATTGATGCGCAAGGTGGCGCGGCATGCCATGGAACATTCGGGAGAGACCGGCACATGACGATATTCCGTTCCGCGTTCGACCGGATGAGCGGCCGTATGGGATTGGCGTTCTGGCTGCTTGGCGTTAGCGCGGCGGTCCCCACACCCTCCGCCGCCCAATCCATCCCCAACGACGACAAGGCCACGTTCAACGTTCAAGTCGAGAACGACCTGTTCGGATCGGGTTCGGACCGCAACCACACCAACGGCGTCCGCGCTTCCTACCTGTCGGCCCAGGACGACATTCCAGGCTGGCTGTATGTGGCGGCGCGCAGCGTGCCGCTGTTCGCCGCCGAAGGCCGGCTGCGCACCAGCTATACCATCGGCCAAAACATGTACACGCCGGACGACACCTCGCGCACCGACCTGATCGTCAATGACCGGCCTTATGCCGGCTGGCTGTATGGCGGCGTCGGCATGACATCCGACAACGGCCAAATCCTCGACAACCTGGAACTCGATATCGGCGTTGTCGGTCCGGCAAGCTTCGCCGAGGATACCCAACGGGCCTGGCACAAACTGATCGGCGCCGACCGACCGGCGGGCTGGGACAACCAATTGCGCAACGAGCCGGCCTTCGTGCTGTTCTACGAGCGCAAGTGGCGGGCCATGTATGCCTTCGATGTGGCCGGCTTGGCAGTCGACGCGACACCGCACGCCGGATTGGCCTTGGGCACCGTTTACACCCACGGCGCCAGCGGCCTAACCTTGCGCTTCGGCCAAGACCTGCCCAGCGACTATGGACCGCCGCGCATCCGACCGAGCTTGCCGGGATCGGGCTTCTTCGTGCCGACCCGCCAGATTAGCTGGTATCTGTTCGCCGGAATCGAAGGCCGCGCCGTGGCGCGCAACATCTTCCTCGACGGCAATACCTTCACCGACAGCCACAACGTCGACAAGGAACCGCTGGTCGGCGACTTCCAGGCCGGCATCGCCGTCACCTTTGGCGACGCGCGGCTGTCCTATACCTACGTCTTCCGCACCAAGGAATTCGACAATCAGGACCAGCCCGACCAGTTCGGCTCCGTCAATCTGTCGTTACGGTTTTAAGCTCGAACCAGAGCAGCTGCGCAAGATCACATGATTCCATGCGATCTTGATCTGCTCTATGAGTCGTAGGCGACCAGGGAATCGAATGGGATGCCCAATCGCCCGCGACCCTGCAGGAAATTCAGCTCGATAATGCAGGCCGCGCCGACCACATTGGCGCCGACCCGGCGGAACAGTTCGGTGGCGGCGACCAGGGTGCCACCCGTGGCGAGCAGGTCGTCGAGGATCACCACCCGCTGGCCCGGCCGCACCGCGTCGTGCTGGATTTCGATGGTGTCGGTACCGTATTCCAAACTGTATTGATGGGGCACCACCGGCCCCGGCAACTTGCCTTTCTTGCGCACCATGACGAAGCCGAGACCGAGCTTGAGCGCCAGGGGCGCAGCGACCAGGAAGCCGCGGGATTCGATGCCGGCCAGCACATCCGGCTGGTGGCGGCTGACCACCTTGGCAAGCCGCCCCATGGTGACCTGCCAGGCGTCGGGATGCGCGAGCAAGGTCGAAATATCGTAAAATAAAATTCCCGGCTTAGGAAAATCGGGAATGCCGCGGATATGGTCTTTGATGTCCATGAAAGGTCCCGTCGCTGAAGGTCGCGAAAGCGCGGCGGCCATCCTATCGGCTTCATCATGGATCGGCAAAAGAAAGGGTTGCCGGCGGCGCGCTCAGGTCCCGATTAAGGCCAGCCAGTCCTGTTCGCCGAGCACCGTCAGCCCAAGTTCCTGAGCCTTCTTCGCCTTCGATCCGGCATCGGCGCCGACCACGACATAGTCGGTCTTCTTCGACACTGAGCCGGCGACCTTGGCGCCCAAGGCCTCGGCCCCGGCCTTGGCCTCGCCGCGGCTCATGGTCTCCAGGGTGCCGGTGAAGACCACTGTTTTGCCGGCGACCGGCGAGGTGGTCACCACGGGAGCCACAAAGTCCTCGACGGTCACTTGCCGTTCGAGATCGTCGAGCACCTCGCGGTTATGGGGTTCGGCCATGAAGGCCGCGATGTCCTCGATCATCGAGGCGCCGATGCCGTCGACCGACAGCAATTCGCGATAGGCATCCGATTCGGGATTTTCGGCCTCCCCCATCGCCTGGCGCCAGAGAGCGAACGAACCGTACTGGCGAGCCAGCAGACGCGCCGTCGCCTGCCCAACCTGGCGGATGCCGAGCGCATAAATCAGACGGTCGAGCGAAATGCGACGCCGTTCGTCAACGGCCTTGAGCAGATTATCGACCGACTTTTCGCCCCAGCCTTCCCGCTGCAAAATATCGTCGCGCCGTTCGGCCAAACGAAAGATGTCGCTGGGTCGATGGATGAGTCCATCGGTCCAGAATGCTTCGACATGCTTGCCGCCCAAGCCCTCGATATCGAAGGCATCGCGCGAAACGAAATGCTTCAGGCGCTCGACCGCCTGCGCCGGGCAGATCAGGCCGCCGCTGCAACGGCGCGCCGCCTCGCCTTCGTGGCGGGGCGCGTGACTGCCGCACGCGGGGCATGTCGCCGGAAAGACGAATGGCGCGGTCGAGGGCGGGCGCGCATCCAGCACCACTTCGACCACCTGCGGGATGACGTCGCCGGCGCGCTGGACGACGACGGTATCGCCGACCCGGATGTCCTTCTCGGCGATGTAATCCTCGTTGTGCAAGGTGGCGCGGGAGACGACGACGCCGCCGACGGTGACCGGTTCGAGATTGGCGACCGGCGTCAGGGTGCCGGTGCGCCCGACCTGGATGGCGATGTCGCGCACGATGGTGCGGGCCTGTTCGGCGGGAAATTTATGGGCGACCGCCCAGCGCGGCGCGCGGCTGACCTGACCCAACCGCTGCTGCCAGTCGAGACGGTTGATCTTGTAGACCAATCCATCGATGTCGTAGTCCAGGCCGTGGCGGTCGGCAGCCAGCCGGTCGTAGACCGCCAGCGCCTCATCCACGGAGGCGCACAATTGACGCCGGGGATTGGTGGCGAAACCCCAGGATTCGAGTTGGTCGAGAAACGCCCACTGGGTGGACCAGCTTTCCTCGCTCGCCTCGCCCCAGGCATAGGCGAACAACCGCAAGGGCCGGCTTGCCGTGATCGACGGATCGAGTTGCCGCAGGCTGCCGGCGGCGGCATTGCGCGGGTTAGCAAAGGGCTTGGCACCGGCTTCCATCTGGCGGCTGTTCAAGGCCAGAAAGTCCGTTCGCGACATATACACTTCGCCCCGCACCTCAAGAACAACCGGCGCGCCCGGTGGCAAGGTTTTGGGGACGTCGGCCAAAGTCAGTAGATTGGCGGTGACGTTTTCGCCGGTCCGGCCATCGCCGCGCGTCGCCCCCGTCACGAAGCGCCTGTTCTCATAGCGCAGCGAAATGGACAGGCCGTCGATCTTCGGTTCGGCGGTCAGCTCGACGGGTGCTTCCTCGTCGAGCAACAGGAAGCGGCGAATGCCGGCGATGAATTCGGCCACATCCTCGCGGGTGAAGACGTTGCCGAGCGACAACATAGGACGGGCGTGTACAACCTTGCCGAATCCCGCCGAGGGTGCGGCGCCGATCCGAACGGACGGACTGTCGGCGCGGACGAGAGCGGGAAAGGCCGCCTCGACGGCTTGGTTGCGAAGCCGCAGTTCATCATATTCGGCGTCGCTGACTTTGGGCGCGTCCTCTTGGTAATAGGCGCGGTCGTGTTGGGCGATTTCCTCGGCAAGAGCGGCGAGTTCGGCGGCGGCCTGGGCCTCGGTCAGCCGCTCGACGGGCAGGCGCCTGAGCGTCGGATCGGTCATGGCGAAACCTTGTCCGAGCGGTCGCCCAGCAGGCTGGCCGCGGCCGCGCGCGCTTCGTCGGTGATGCGGGCGCCGGCCAACATGCGGGCGATCTCTTCGCGCCGGTCCGCAGCGCTCAAAGCATCGACGTGAGTATTGGCGCCGGGGACTTTGGCGCCAGAGGTCCCCACCGACTTCGAAACCCGCCAATGGTGAAGGCCGCGCGCCGCGACCTGCGGCGAATGGGTGACGACGAGAACCTGAAAGTCCTCGGCCAGGCGGGCCAGCCGGTCGCCCACGGCGGCGGCGACGGCACCGCCGACGCCGGCATCGACCTCGTCGAAGACGATGGTCGGCACCGGATCGGCACGGGCAAGGACGACCTTGAGCGCCAGCATGAAGCGCGCCAATTCGCCGCCCGAACTGATGCGACCCAACGGACCCGGCGCCTGCCCCGGATTGGTGGCGACGTGAAAAACGATGTAGTCGAGTCCGTGTGGGCCCCAATCGGCTTCGACAAGAGGCTGAACGACCGTGGCGAATTGGGCGCTGCCCAAGCGCAAGGATTGGAGTTCGCCGGCGATGGCGGCGTCGAGCTTGCGAGCGGCGCGGCGACGGGCCTCGCTCAGTTTTTCGGCCGCTTGCACGTAGGCAGCGCGCCGTTCCGCCGTGGCGCGATCCAGACGGGCCTGGGCCGCGCCGCCGTCCTCGATGGCGGCGAGACGCTCGGCGATGCGACGGCGCAGGTCGGGCAACGCATCGACGGCGACGCCGTGCTTGCGCGCTTCGGCGCGCAGGGCGAACAGACGTTCTTCGACAACCTCCAGACGGCGGGGATCGAGATCGACGGCGGCGGCCAACCGGTCCAATTGGGATGCAGCTTCCGCCGTCTCTTCGGCGGCACGGTCGAGAGCGGCGACGACGGATTCCAGGCGGCCTTCGGCCAAGGCGGCGGCCTTCTCTAATTGCCGGACGGCGTTCCGCAACGCGGTTTCGGCGCCGCGCCCACCCTGCAATTCAGCGGTTGCCTGACGGATCGCCTCCAGCAGCTTCTCGCCATGCATCATCAGGGCGCGGTTCTGGGCCAGGGATTCCTCTTCGCCGGGTTGGGGATCGAGGGCGGTTAGCGCCTTGTCGGCATGGCGCAACAAATCTTCGTCGCGGCGAGCCTGTTCGGCATCCCGGGCCGCCGCCTCGCTGGCGGCAAGCGCCGCTTGCCACGCCTGCCAGGCGGCATCGACGGTCGCCCGCCTGCTGTCGAGACCGCCGTGGGCGTCGAGCAATTGGCGGTGGGTGGCGGGGCTGGCCAAGCGTTGATTGTCGAACTGTCCGTGGATGTCGACCAGCATGTCGCCGAGTTCGCGCAATAGGCCGATGCTGACCGGCTGATCGTTGACGAAAGCGCGGGACCGGCCGTCGGGCGTTAAGGAACGGCGCAGGATGAGCGGCGCCTCGCCCTCGGCATGAATGCCACGATCGGCGACAATGTCGCGGACGGCATGTCCCACCGGCAGATCGAAGGTAGCGGAGACCGATGCCGACTCGGCCCCGTGGCGCACCAGCGCGCTATCGGCACGGGCACCCAGCGCCAGTCCCAGCGCATCGAGAAGAATGGATTTTCCAGCCCCTGTTTCGCCGGTCAGCACGCCGAGCCCGGACGGGAATTCCAAGGTCAGCTGCTCGATGAGGACGATTCCCCGGATCGTCAACGTCTGCAGCATGCGACGGAAACCCCTACCAGAATTGATACCAGGGGGTGCTTTCCAACTCGGAACGCAGCTTGCCGTTTTCCACCATTTCGAAGGAATCGATGTACCAAGATGTGCCCGGAAAGTTATGGCCGAGAACGGCGGCGTACTTGCGCGCTTCCTCGGGCAAGCCTAGGGCGATATAGGCTTCCGTCAGCCGGTGCAGAGCCTCCGGCACATGCGTCGTCGTCTGGTAGCGATCGACCACGGCCTTGAAACGGTTGATGGCCGGCAGATAGTGGCGGCGCTTCATATAATAGCGACCGATCTCCATTTCCTTGCCGGCCAGGTGATCGTTGGTGAGGTCGATCTTCACCTTGGCGTCGCGGGCGTACTTGCTGCTCGGGTAGCGGGTGATCAATTCCTGCATCGTCTGTTGCGCCCGCGCCGTCATCTGCTGGTCGCGCGCCACGTCGGAGATCTGTTCGTAGTAACAGAGCCCTTTCAGATAATAGGCATAAGGCACGTCGCGATGGGCCGGATGCAATTCGATGAAGCGATTGAGCGCGACGATGGCCGTGTCGTAGTCGTTCTTCTGATAACTGGCATAAGCCGCCATGATTTGCGCCCGCGTCGCCCAGACCGAATAGGGGTGCTGGCGTTCGACTTCGTCGAACAGCCGGGCCGCGGTCGCATAGTTGCCGCCTTCAATAGCCGTTACCGCCTCGTTGTAGAGGTCGTTGACCGGCCGTTCGACGTAAGGTTCCTCTTTCGTGGAACAGGCGGCGAGCGCCAATACCGCCACGGCCAAGACACCGGGGATAAGACGACCGGATATCCGGTATCGGAAATTCTGCTGGTATTTACACATATTCACGGCAGATACGGATCCGGCGGCACGAGCGCCGAATCGGGCTCCTCGATCAAAGTGGCGGCATTGCCGGGATACTACGCGATTCGACGCGGGAACCAAAGCCTGCGGCTGACGGCTGTAAAGCGACCTTCAGAGAGGCGCGGCGGCGGCGGCCCTGGATGCCTGCCACGAGCCGCCCATGCCGATGACGGTGGCCGGCTCGCCGCTACGCAGCACGTCGAAGCTCCAGGCATTCCGATCGGCAAAAAGGGCCTGGAGCAACAGATTGTTGGCGCGATGCCCCGAGCATGTTCCCTGGAAGGCCCCGACGATCGGCCCGCCGGCCGTATAGAGATCGCCAACCGCGTCCAGCGCCTTGTGACGAACGAATTCATCTTCGTAGCGCAGCCCGCCTTCATTGAGGACGGTATCGCCGCTGACCACCACGGCGTTGTCGAGAGAACCGCCGCGCGCCAGACCGGCGGCGCGTAATTCTTCGACTTCATGAAGAAAGCCGAACGTCCGCGCCCGCGACAGTTCCTTTTTGAACGCCCCATTGACCAGCCCCAACGACAGGCTTTGACGGGATACCACGGGGCTATCGAAATCGATCCGGATATCGAGGGAGAAGCTGTCGGCCGGCAGCACCGACGCCGTGCCGCCCTTTTCATCGCGTACCGCAATCGGCTTGCGCACCCGCACGGCGCGGCGCGGCGCTTCTTGTTCAACCGTACCGGCGCATTCGACAAGGAAGACGAAAGGCGCTGCGCTGCCGTCCATGACGGGAACCTCAGGCCCATTCACCTCGACAATGGCGTTGTCGATGCCACAACCGGCCAAGGCCGCCATCAGATGTTCGATTGTCGCAACCCGGACACCGTCGCGATTGCCCACCGTCGTGCACAGCCGCGTACAGACCACATGATCCCAGCGGGCCGGGATGCGGGCGCCACGACCTTCGATATCGGTGCGGACAAAAACGATGCCGGTATCGGGTTCGGCCGGAACCAAACTCATTGTCACCCTGGCGCCGGAATGCAGGGCGATCCCGCTGCAGCTGATGCGGCTGTTGAGGGTACGCTGGCGAACGATATCATCGCCTACCGGCTTGAACGCTGCTCTCGGCACTCGCCTGATTTCCCCCATCGTACCCTTCTTCCGGTTGAAACCGACCCGGTGTCCCGGCCATCGGTAGCTCCGATGATATCGCCCCATCACTCCCTTATTTGCCGTCCCCGGTTCCAGTCGCGAATCGCCTTCGGGCGGTTCCGGGTGTTCCGCCGGATGGCGGAACGAGCAAAGCGAGTGCCCCGAGGCTTTTGTCTAACAAGACTGCCCGGGGCACTCAAATCACTCTTTGTTACGGATTGTTACGTGAACTCAATCCGTTAATTCATTGTTAATACAGAAAGTTCAGTTCGCCTGACGCCGCAGGAAGGCGGGGATGTCGAGCAGGTCCTCCTCCGGTGTCGAAGCGGCGATCCGGTCGGCGGGATCGAGACCGCCCAACTGCGCTTGTGCCGTTTCGGCACGAGGCGCGGCGGGACGGGGTTCCACAGCACGCGGCTCGACCCGAGTCGGGGTCGCCGCCGGGCCTGCCTCGGCCGGGCGCGCCGTCCTGGCCGCCCAGGCGGCGCGTCCGGTACCCGTCACCCGTTCGAACAGGCTGGGTGTCCGGGCCGGCGCCGCCGCAGCGGCCGCTTGGCGATCCGGACGTAGCCTGCCATTGGTCATGGCAGCGGCGGCAAACGGATCGGGCTGAGCCTTGACGACCTGGCCGGCTTGGACGGGAGCCGGTGGGATGAAGGAATCGGCTTCACCGCGATCAGCCGGCGGCGCCGCCACCGGCGTATCGCCCGCCACAGCCATCGCCGGCATGGTCGGCTGAACTTCAGGCTCGGCGATAACCACCGTTTCCGTTACTAACTCGGCGACCGGCGCTTCCGCGGTCTGGGGCAGTTCCTGCATCACCGGGCGCATTTCGACCACGGTCATCGCCGGGCGGGGCATCGCGCGCGGGGCTTCGGCACGACGCGCCAAATCCGCCGCACGCGGTGACTTTTCGGCGAAGCTCGCGGTTGCCCGGGTGGCCGGCATGTCGAGCATGGTGCGGACCGGCTGCTGGCCCGCCTCGCTGTCCATACCCGTTGCGACGATGGAGACGCGAATCCGCCCCTCCATGCTGTCATCGAAGGTGGAGCCGAAGATGATGTGAGCTTCGGGATCCACTTCGGAGCGGATGCGATTGGCCGCTTCGTCGGCTTCGAACAAGGTCATATCCTTGCCGCCGGTGATGTTGATCAACACCCCGGTGGCGCCGCTCATCGTGGTGTCGTCGAGCAGCGGATTGGCGATAGCAGCTTCCGCCGCATCGAGGGCGCGGCGTTCGCCTTCGGCTTCGCCGGTCCCCATCATCGCCTTGCCCATTTCGCTCATGACGGCGCGAATGTCGGCAAAGTCGAGGTTGATGAGGCCGGGCATGACCATCAGATCGGTAACGCCGCGGACGCCCGAATACAACACGTCGTCGGCCATACTAAAGGCGTCGGCAAAGGTCGTCTTCTCGTTGGCGATGCGG
>CANITX010000066.1 GCA_947470575.1 Rhodospirillales bacterium | reverse complement strand
TCGCCTTCCGACTGCGCGATCAACCTGAAATCGCCGGGAAGCAGGCAGCGCAAATCCGGCTCGCTGCCGGTCGGCGTATACAGGGCGTAGCCGACGACATCGCCTTCGGCGGTCAGCGTCGCGATGGTGCCGGCCAGGTCCTGGATGAAGCAGGCTGATAGAGCCGCGCATTCTTTCGGGCGCAGCGGCGGCGACAGCCGGGTTTTCGACTGCCCGGCCATGGGTATCTTGCAGACGATCGCGACAGCTACGCTTCCCATGAATGGAACCCCGTGCTGCAGCGCCGCCGGATCGGCTCAGGCGGTCATCCGCTCGGCCACCGGGTCGTCGCCCAGAACGGTCGTGCGGCGCACGTCGCGGGCGTAGTTCAGATCGTCGTAGCGTCGGCCGCGATGCATGGTCTGGCGATTGTCCCACATCACCACGTCGCCGGGGGTCCAGCGATGGGCATAGACGAACTGCGGCTGTGTGGCGTGTTCGATCAGATCGCGGAGGAACGCCAGCGCCTCGGGTGCCGGCCAACCGACGATGCGACCGATATGAGACGCCAGATACAACGACTTGCGCCCGGTCACCGGATGGGTGCGGACCAGCCGGTGACGCACGGGGGGAAATCGCCGTAGGTCATCTTCGTTGTGCTTATAGCCGAGCTGAGCCCGCGAATAGGTCAGTGAATGCTCGCAGACCAAGTCCTCGATCTCCGCCTTTGTCGTTGCGTCCAGGGCGTCGTAGGCGGCGCGCATGTCGGCGAATTCCGTGTTGCCGCCTTGCGGTGGAATGACGCGGCCGTAGAGCGCCGAATACTTGGCGCCGCGCGCCTTGAAGGAAGCGTCGACGTGCCACAGCCGGTTGCCCATCTTATCCAGGCGCGCCGGGTGCAGGCGGTCGCGCGGCCGGCCGTCCTTATCCAGGTTGGAAGGGTCGGCGAAGATCGGCTCCAGGCGCAGGTTTTCCCGCGGCGTGCTGGTATTGGCGCCTTCCTGCAACGGACCGAAATTGGCGGTGAAGGCCAATTGCTGTTCGCCGGTGATGTTCTGGCCATGGAAGATCAGTACCGCATGCCGATCCATGCCGGCCTCGATCGCCGCGACATCGGAGGGCGACATCGCCTGACCGAGGTCGAGACCCGAAACCTCGCCCATGAACATGGGGTGTAGGGGACGGATACTGATAGCCATGGGCGGATCTTTCCAATTCGGCGTGCTGCACGCTACGGCATTGTTTTTAGCATAAATCCTATATGGCAACCGATGTTACCCTTATTTGCACAGTCAATCCGGTTGCCATAAGCCGTCGTGCCGTATCTATGCGGGCGGCGCGGTTGGTATCGGGCAGTCGGCAATGCTCTTGCCAGCTTCATGGGTAAATCCGGATATTGTTCAGTTTTTCGCCTCTTTCTATGCGAAAGGCAACGATCTCAGGTTGGTCTGCTGCATACAGAAAACTTCCTCTAAAAACGATGCATCGCGTTACCCTTGTTATGCGATGCCGTTCTCTTGCCCATCCCGATGGCAGTTGCAGGAGCTTCGACTCGTCTCAAACAAATACCGATCCTAGCAGATGCACAACCAGCATCAATCAACACTATTTCGGCATTAGCATGGCGAAGGTACGACGACCTACTTTTTACCATGACCGACGCTCGGCAACGAAGCTCTGCGGAGCGGGAAGGTTGCCTCAGGGAGCTCGGGGCGTGGAAACCGGTATAATTGGGAGAAACGGCATGGAAAAGTTCACAAGACGATCGGCTTTGACGTTGGCTTTGGCCGCGCCGATGGCGGCCTCCTGGATCGGCCGTTCCAAGGCTGCGACACCCAGTTACTATCCGGTTGACTACGCCAAGAAGGTCGAAGCGTCGCGCGCCGAAAAAGGCGTTCTGGTTTATTCGAATATCGGTGAGATGAACTGGCGGCCGCTGCTCAAGCAGTTCAACGCCCTTTATCCCTGGATCAACGTGCGCACGCTCGATCTCAGCAGCAACGAGGTCTTCGAGCGGTATTACGCTGAGCAGGCGACGGGCAAGAGCGATGTCGACATCGTGTTGTCGCACAGTGCCTCGACGTGGCTGGAGTTTATGCAGAAAGGCAACGTGGAGCCGTTCACATCGGCCGAAGACTCCAAGCTTCCCGATTGGTCGAAGCCGGCACCTAGCGTCTATACGATCTCGGTCGATCCCTACATCATCGCCTACAACAAGCTTCTGTTGCCGCAGGCGCAGTGGCCGAAGTCGCAGGCCGACATCGTAAAGCTGGTCAAGGCGAACCCGAAGGAATTTACCAAGAAGATCGCGACGATCTCACCGACGGCGACGTCCGCCACCCAGAACATGTTGGCCCACTACATAAATCACATGGGCGAGGAAAAGGCGCTTCAGGAATTCGCCGTCACGGGACCGATTTCCGATCTCTATCGTTCGGCTGGGCCGATCATGGAAAAAATCACGGCCGGCGAATACCTCTTGGGCTACCGCCTATCGGCCATCCAACTCTTCCCGCTGATCGCGGACCCCGCCCGGGCGGCGGTATTGGGTTGGGCCTTCCCCTCCGACGGTACGCTCATGGTGATGCGTCATCTGGCGATGGCAAAGACTGTCAAGAACCGGAATTCTGCCAGCTTGCTGTTGGACTTTATCCTTTCGCAGGAAGGTCAGACCACGGTGGCAGCCGGTGGGCTGATGCCGTATCGCGATGATGTCGAGATTCCGGACGGGCCGAACGGCTACACCTACAAGAAAGTCGTCAAGCAGATCGGCGAAGAAAATGTCATCCGCACGACCTTCGATCCCAAGTTGTTGATGCCCTCGGAAGAGTTGATCGCCAAGATAAATGACGCCTACAAAGCGCCGAAGTAAGCAGGCATGGCGGATCGGACTGTTGCGGTGAGTCGATCCGAAGGAGCAACGGGTGGCCTCGGCTTAGGCCGTGGGTCGAAGCAAAACGAAGCGTCCATCTGGTTGCGCCAGGGAAGGAACTGGCGAAACCAGATGCCGCTCGTGGTGCGTTGGGCATTCGCCATGCTTTTATTGGCGCTGCTGATCTCGCCGATTCTTCCTTTGATCTATCAGGCCTTCATCGATCGCCCCCTCTATGAGAGCGACCCCGAAGTCACGTTCGATAATTTCCGCCATCTGCTGAAAGATCCGAACTTCCTGGCGGCGTGCATCAATACTCTTTGGTTTTCCGTTATAGGCACGCTCATTTCGACGTTCGTCGGATTTGTCGCCGCGCTGATGCTGGAGCGGCTCGACCTGCCGTTCCGCCGGACGCTGAAAATCCTGTTTCTGTCGCCGATCTTCATTTCAGCGCTCATCCTCGCCTTTGCCTGGTCGATGCTGTACGGACCCAGCGGCTATGCTGCGTTGCTCGTCAAGACCAGCCTGGGCTTCTCCTTGCCCAATCTCAACTCGCTTGGCGGCATGAGCCTGCTCGCGGGGGTCTCCGCGGCGCCGGTCAGCTACCTTTTCTTCTCCGCTGCGATGCGCAACATCCCGCCCATGCTCGAAGATGCCGCGCGGGCCGCCGGCGCCTCGCCGCTCCGGGCCATGTTCGACATCGTGCTGCCGCAGATGCGCCCCTCGATGATTTACTGCCTGTTGCTGAACTTCGTGCTCAAGGTCGATCAACTCGCCGTGCCGCTGATCGTCGGCGAACCGGCCCGCATCAAGGTGCTGGCGACCTATCTCTACGAAAAAGCTTTGTCGACGAAGGCCGATTACGGTCTGGTCAGCGCGACGGCGATGATCATGCTGGTCATGATACAGCTTTTCATCTGGATGCAGAAATACGCGCTCGGCGACGTCCGGCGATACACCACGGTAGGCGGCCGCAATACGCAGCGCGCGCTGACGCCCTTGGGATACACGGGATGGGTGCTGGCAGGCCTATTGTTCTTCTACACGCTGCTCACTACGGGAATCCCAAGCGTTTTTCTCGTGGTCCGTTCCTTTTGTTCGTTCATGTCGCCGCTGGTGCCGATCGACAAGGTCCTGACGCTGGAGAACTTCCGGCTGGTCTTCGGCTACGAGGCTTATGTCCGCAGCATCGTCAACACCATCGTCGTGGCTACTGTCGGCGGCCTGGGTGCCGTCGTGCTCACCTTCGCGTCGGGCGTGGTCGCCTACCGTTCGCCGCTGGTATTGAGGCGCGTGATCGAGCAGACAGCATTCATCCCGCGTGCCATCCCCGGCATGCTGGTCGGCATCGGCATCTTCTATGCGGCCATCATCCTGCCCGGCGGCGGTTATTTGCGCGGCAGCCTGGCAATCTTGATGATTGCCTTTACGATCCGCTATTTCCCAAGCGGCTTCGCCGTGCTGACGCCATCGTTCCTGCAGATCGGTGAGGACATGGAACGGGCGGTACGAGTGGCCGGCGGTCGGGAAATGCGCGCCATTCGCGACGTGACCATTCCGCTGCTGCGCACGGCACTGGTGGGGTGCTTCCTGTTGTACTTCGTCCAGTTCTTCAAGGAATACGCTGCCGCCTCCTTCCTATTCGGACCCGATACGGCGGTCGTCGGGACGACGATGCTGCAACTCGATATGATGGGTAATTTCGGGCCTGTAGCAGCGCTGTCGGTGATCGTCATGGTACTCACCTTGCCCGTTGCGGTGATTGTTTATGCCAAGGATTGAAGGGGCACAGGCCATGTCGGACAGCGCAGTCGAAATATCCGGCGTCAAGAAGTCGTTCGGGGCGCTCACGGTTCTGGACGACCTGGACCTGAGCGTGGCGAAGGGATCCTTCACCTCGCTGCTCGGTCCCAGCGGTTGCGGCAAGACAACGCTCCTTAACATCGTCGGCGGTCTGGATCGGCCTAACCATGGCGAGATTCGCCTGGGTCGCGATATTGTCTATTCGCATCCGCAGCGGATCAACCTGCCGACCGAGCGGCGTAACATCGGATACGTCTTCCAAAACTATGCACTGTGGCCGCACATGACCGTGCTGCAGAACGTCGGCTACGCGCTGAAAATCCGGAAGCTTGCCGCCACCGAACGCGATAGGCGCTCGCGCGAGATACTGGATAAGCTTGAACTCGGGTCGCTCGCCGAGCGCTACCCATTCCAGCTTTCCGGCGGCCAGCAGCAACGGGTCGCCATCGCCCGTTCCATCGTTTACCAACCGCGCCTTCTGCTTCTCGACGAACCGCTCTCGAACCTCGATGCGCAATTGCGCGAACGCGCCAGGTCCTGGTTGAAATCCGTACACGAAAGCTTCGGTCTGACGACGATTCTCGTCACGCATGACCAAAGCGAAGCCCTGTCCATGAGCGACCAAGTCGTGCTGCTCAGTGGTGGCCACATCGAACAGGTCGGCACGCCCGAGGAGATCTACGAAAGGCCACGTACGGCCCACGCTGCCGAATTCGTTGGCGGCGCCAATTTGATCGCCGGGCGCTTGGCAATGGATGGCGCGACCTTGGTTACGGAAAGCGGCATGGCGATCGCTGTGCGCATGCCTTCGCCGAATCAGGCAGGCGCTCCCGCCTGTGTCGCCATCCGGCCTCAAAAGATCCAATTTATAGATTCGGGGGCCGATCCGTCGGGCCATGCCGCTGGCACCGTCATGTCGTTCGTGCCGAAGACGATCCTCTACCAGGGATCGAATTTCGAAATCGTGGGTACGACCCCGGTGGGCGATATCCGAGTCCTGGCCGAACGCGCTCCGCCGGCGCAAGGCTGCGACATCCTGTTACCCTCCGCAGATTGTCTCTGCGTCACGCCATAAAGGGAGCCGCATGATGAAAATTGCAAGTGTCGAACCCCTATTTGTCGGTCGCTTTCTTTATGTGCGGATCACGACGGAGTCGGGGCTTGTCGGCATCGGCGAGTCGGGCGCCTGGGGGCACCTGGAAGCCAGCGCCACCTCTATCGAAAAGTTTGGCGAGTACCTCAAAGGCAAGGACGCCCGTCAGATCGAGCATCATTGGAACGTGATGTTGCGCGCCAGTCACTTCATCGGCGCCGCCATCTCCGGTGCCGTGTCGGCTATCGACATCGCGCTCTGGGACCTGAAGGGCAAACACCTGGGCGTGCCCATCTACGAACTGCTGGGTGGCAGCATGCGGCACAAGGCGCGGCTTTATGCCCACGTCAAGGGCCGCACCATCGACGATCAGGTTGCCCATGTGCGCGCGCTTCGGGCGGCTGGTTTTACCGCGGTGGGTCATCTCAACCCGCTGCTCGACGAAAGCATTTCCGAGCCGTACTTCAAGGCCCATGCACGAAAGATGGCCGACGCCATCGACAACGTGCGATTGCTGCGCGAGGCGGCGGGGCCCGATGTGGATCTCTGTATTGAAATCCACCGGCGCCTGACGGTGCCCGAGGCTGTGACCCTGGCGCGCGGCATCGAGCCTTTCCATCCCATGTTCTTCGAGGACCCGCTTCCGCCGGAGAATCCCGATGCCATGGCCTGGCTCGCCGACCGCATCCCAATTCCGATCGCAACCGGCGAGCGGTTCATCAATCTGCAACAGTTCCAGACTCTGCTGGCCCGCCGTGGGGTGCAGTACCTGCGACCGTGCATCTGCCTGTGCGGCGGCATTACCGGCGGTCGCAAGATCGCCGCATTGGCGGAGGCCCACGACGCCCAGATCGTGCCGCACAATCCGCTCTCTCCGGTGAGTCTTGCTGCCTGTCTGCAGCTCGGGGCGGCGATCCCCAACCTGGCGATCCAGGAATATCCTTCGGCGTCGCCCAACGCGCAGGGCAAGGCCGTTCTACCCGCGCACGATGTCGTAACCGGCCTGGATATTCCCGAGAACGGTTTCATCAAGATCCCGGATGGGCCCGGCCTCGGCATTACGCTGGTGCCGGGCGCCGAGCACCGGGAGCGTATCACCCGCCCGATCCAGATGCGCCCCCATCTTGACGGTAGCGTCGTCGACCAATAGCCCCAGCCATCGAGGTGCCGATATGAATCCCAAGGTCAAGACCGGCAAATCCAAGATCGAGACCAATGCCAACAAGGGCGCGGTCAAGATTACCCGTGTTTCCACCGCGAACTATGAGTGGAAGCGGGCGCGTCCGATCCAGAACGGACTGCACACCTACACTACGTCCGATCTTTCGGTGGTCAAGATCGAGACGGACGCGGGCGTGACCGGCTATGGCGTCGGCCGGCCGCGACCGGGTGAGAAGGAATTTCGGGCCACTTTCCTGGAAACGCTGGTGGGCCAGGACCCGACCATGACGGAAGCCATCTGGTCGAAATTGTGGAGCCCGAAGATGTCGGGCCGACGCGGCTACGAGACGCGCGCCTTGTCGTCGATCGATCTGGCGCTCTGGGATATCAAGGCCAAGCTCGCCAACATGCCGCTTTACAGGATGCTGGGCGGCTATCGCCAGCGCATCCCTATTTACATCGCCGGCGGCTATTACACGGAGGGCAAGGGCCACAAGGAGCTGCAGAAGGAGGTCGCCTCCTATGTGGCGCTGGGCGCCAAGGCGGTAAAGATGAAGATCGGCGCCGTATCCATCAAGGAAGACGTCGCCCGCATCAAGGCGGTGCGCCAGGCCATCGGTCCCGACACCAAACTGTTGATGGACGCCAATTGCGCCTATCGCTACTACGATGCCATTCAGCTTTCGCACCGGGCGGAGGAATACGAGCCGTTCTGGTTCGAGGAAGCGGTTCAGCCCGATGATTACGAGGGCTTCAAGAAAATTGCAGCGGCGACGTCCATTCCGCTTGCTACGGGCGAGAACGAATATACCAAGCATGGCTTTCGCGACCTGATTGCAACGCAGGCGATCGCCATCCTCAACCCCGATGCGCGCTACATGGGCGGGGTGACGGAATTCATGAAGGTTGCCGGCATGGCGCAGGCGCATGGGCTCGACATTTGCCCGCATGGCGACCAGCAGGCACATCTTCATCTTCTCGCCGCTATTCCCAATGCGCGGCTGCTGGAATTCTATCCCAAGGAGGTCAACGCGATGGCAGGGCAGATCTACCTGCATTCGCCGAAGTTGAACGCCGACGGCACGGTGACGGTGCCCGAGGTGCCCGGTATCGGTCTCGATCCCAACGAGAAGGCACTCGCGCCCTACCGCATCGGGTGAGCCAGCCCCGCTGTGACAGTGTTGGGCCCCGGGTCTGCTGCGCCGGAATCGTCGCGTGTCGCAGCCCATGTCGAAGCAAGGTTCCAGAACGCTTCGGCTTGAGCGCTTAGGCGGGCGCGTGGCCGGAACAGTTTGATTTCGGTGGCGATGTTATCGGAAGCAGGACCGATAGCGACCAGCCGTCCTGCTCGAAGATCGTCGCCGATCAGGCACAGCGGTAGCCAAGCCGCTCCTCGGCCTTTGCGCGCCATCGTATGCAGCACGGCGGCGAGATGGGAGGTGAATACCGGTCGAGGCTGGGCGCGCCCACCAGCCGTGCCTGCGACGATGCGGCCCAGTCCCGATGCCAAGCTATAGGCAAGGTAGGGTCGGGCCGACGGGTTCCCTTCGGCTCCGGCGGCCAATTCCGGATGAGCGACAAGTACGAGCGTGTCGTAGCCGACGATCAGCGACGTAAACAAACCTTCATTCAGCTGATTCGGTACGACCCGATGGAAATGGCAGAGCAGAAAATGTGCCTTGCCGTTGGCAAGGACCTGTTCGCAATCCTGCATGCTGTCGGAAATCAGTTGAACGTGACCGATGTCGGCTTTTTCCGAGAGCGCGCTTAGCCATTGTGGAAAGAAAGCGAAGGACAGAGCATGAGTTGCGGCGAACAGCAGCAAGGAAGCCTCGTTGCTGCCGGTTTCGCGCGCTGCTTCGCGACCCTGATAAAGCCGCCGCAAAGTCTCGGTCGCAACCGGCGTGAACTGCCGGCCGGCTTCGGTCAGCTTCACACGATGCGTGGCCCGGTCGAACAGCGGGGTACCAATCCACTCTTCAAGCGCCCGGATGCGCCGACTGAAGGCGGGTTGGGTGATATTCCGTACTTCCGCAGCGCGCGAGAAATTTTCAATCTCCGCGAGCGCAACAAAATCTTCGAGCCAACTCAGTTCCACGGGGGGCACGCAGCAAACATGATTCGAGCTGTGATGGGCGTGGCGACAAGATGTCGCAGCTTGCAAGGTTGTTTTGGGTGAATGGACCGACCTCTTCTAACTTTAGCGCATCCGACCCGAAAAGAACGCTCGTGCCTGCTTAAACCGCATGAAACAATTTCCATGATAAAGCATAAGCTGGAGTCGAACAGTCGGGCAAGGTAGTCGGCAAGGTGACTGCGCGCCGTTTTTTCATTGCATCGGCTACGGCCGTTAGACCGGCTGAGCGCTGTCTTAATCGCAGTCGATTCAACCTATTCGCCCATCCGCTTGACCTTCCCGATGCGCCGTCATCCGTCGTGCGGCACCGATGCGGTGGGATCGCTGCTGGCGATTGGCGATAACGCTATCGGATCGGAGAACGAAGCTGCGCTTTTTCTCGACTCCGCGACGATCCATTCGCGAAAGGCCAGAACCTCGGGCAATTCCGCGTCGGCCCAGCGGCTAACCAGGTAGTGATGCCGGCCGGTCCTCAGCCGCTGTGGAAACGGCGCCACCAGGCGACCGTTCTCCAATTCGTTTTCAACGTAGTGGTACTGGGCCATGGCCACACCGATGCCATTGGCCGCCGCTTCATATGCCAAGGATGAATTGTTGAAGGTCAATCCGGGGGAGACCTCGCCATCGGCTACGCCGACGTGAGTCATCCAATTCTGCCAGTCTGTCGGGCGGTTGAGCGAATAAAGCAGCGCATGGCCGAGCAGGTCCTTCGGCGCGCGGATCGGTGGCGAAGCCTTCAGCAGCGCCGGACTGCATACCGGCAGCAGGTCGACATGAAACAAAGGATCGTAGCGCGCCCACTCCTTGCGCTCGGTTCCATGATCGACGGTAAAGAGAACATCTTCCTGGCTGAGATCGGCGGGCTGAGGGCTGGAAGAGATCGTCACGCCCATGGCCGGATGTAGGGCATGAAATCGGCCAAGACGGGGCACCAGCCAGCAGATCGCCAGCGTCGAATAGACCTTGATGTGCAGGCTCCGGCTCAATCGGCTGACCTGGATATCGCCGGTTGCTTGCTTGATGCTGTCGAGTGCGCCGCGAATGGCGTTAGCATAGGTCTGTCCTGCCGGCGTCAGCTTGATCCGCCGGTGGCTACGCTGAAACAGGGAAATGCCCAGAAACGATTCGAGCGAGGCAACATGACGGCTGACGGCGCCCTGGGAAATCCTAAGTTCCTGCGCCGCCCGCGTGAAACCGCCCGTCCGCGCGGCAACCTCGAAGACGCGCAGGGCGTTGAGTGGCGGCAGGGCGCGTTTCATGGGCGTATCTCCCGGCGGACGTTCGCGCTCGCGGCCAGGCTTTCCGGTAGATCGACTTCAAGGCCAAGCAGACGATAAGAATTTGTCTTGCCGTGGCCGTCGACGTTCAAGCTGGAGTTGACCCCGCCTTCGAGCAGATCGTCGATGACGAAGTTCAGTGCGTGGATGTTCTCCAGGACGTGGCGCACCACGCGGGTCGCGCCGCGATGCCGGTAGATCGCCAGAACCCGTTCCTCGGTCACTTGTTCCAGCAGGATGGGCCAGTGTTCCGCCCGATAGGCGAACACCCCGATGTTCAGGCGGTTGCCCTTGTCGCCGGAACGGGCATGGGCGATGTCGTGGAGCAGGATTTTCATGGTGTTTTCGACCCCCTGCTTCAGAGAAAGCTGACCTTCGGACGCACCATGTGGCGCGGCACCAGGTAGGAGGCGGTGCGAATGCGGTTGTGAATGCTGGTGCGAACGCCCCCGCCGCCGGCCGGTCCACAGCAATACAGCGCCAAGACCTCTTGCACGCTTTGCTTGACGGAATCCCGATCCGCCGCCGATGCCGCCAAGCGCAGGCGGACTTCCGGCACTTCGCCCTGAAACGCGTTCTGCAGGTCGGAAGTGTCGGAATCGAAGACGCTTTGGATGCCGATGAAATCCAGCCGGGCGCGCACCGCCAGCCCACGCATCGCCAAGCGCCTACGCACCACATCGGCGGCCAATCGTGCTCGTGCCAGAGCGTTCGGCCCGGCATAGGAAATTTCCGCTTCGCCCAGCCAGTCGCCGGGGAAACAGACGGTCGCCTTTAGGTCGCGCGGCGGCGGCTTGCCTCGGGCGCCCCGGACGCTGACGCGATCCGCCGCGATCTCGTCGATTTTCACGCCGGTAACGTCGAGGGTCACGTCCGGCGTCAGATAGTTAGCCGGATCGTGAATCTCGTAAATCAACTGTTCCTTGACGGTCATCGTGCTCACCCGCCCGCCGGTCCCCGCCGGTTTGGTCATGACGATGTCGCCGTTTGCCGACACCTCGGCGATCGGGAAGCCGATGTTCGCGGGGTCGGGCACGTCCTTGTACCCTGGATCGGCGAAATAGCCGCCACTGACCTGGGCCCCGCATTCCAGCAGGTGCCCCGCCAACGTGCCGGCGGCGATAAGGTCCCAGTCGTTCCAGTCCCAGCCGAAATGGGCAACCAGCGGTCCCAGCGCCAGCGCCGGATCGGCAACCCGCCCGGTGACCACGACCTGGGCGCCGGCTCTCAGCGCTTGGGCGATTTGTTGCGCGCCCAAATAGACGTTGGCGGCAATGATTTCGCCGGGAACGGTATCGTTGACGTCATCGCCTTCCCAGCGTTCCAGCCGGTCAAGGTCGATGCTCTCGCGCACGTCGTCGCCGGAGACCACGGCGATCTTTAGCGCGCGTAGGCCAAGCGCATTGGCGGCCGCGCGGATTTTATGGGCAGCGGCCATCGGATTCGCTGCCCCGAAATTGCTGACAATGGGAATGGCCGCCGCGACGCAGGTCGGCAATATGGGCCGCAGGAATTCGTCCAGCAACGGCTCGTAGCCGCTGTTCGGATCGTTGCGCCGCGCCAGATGCCCAAGCGCCAGGGTCCGTTCGCCCAGTGTTTCGAACATGATCGCGCCGCGCTTGCCCGAGGCGGCGATTGCCGCCACGACGGCCTGCGGGGCATCGACCCGATCGCCGGAAAAGCCGGCACCGCAACCCATGAGGAACGGTTCGCTCACCGTTCAGGTCGTCGCTGTCGGGGGTGGCGCTGCTGCGGCGCGGCTATTCTCTCGCGTCTCGTAGAGAATTCTCTTGGTGGTCTCGCGCGCCCCGGATCGCGTGCCCATCAGGATCAGCGGGCCGCTGCCCGTGTTTTCCAGTTCGTAGAAATGGCCGCCGGGAATTAGGGCCGCCATGCCGGGGGTAAGCACCGCCTTGCCGCCGTCCGGGAACGTCATGGTGCATATGCCCTCGATGCAGACGAAGGTTTCATCCTCGTTATGGCAATGCATCTTTTCGCGATTTCCGGGCTCGGGATAGCGCAGCAGCCAGGAGTGCAGCCGGCGGGTCAGCAACAGCTCCGTGCGCCGCTTGTCGCGATTGGCGTGCTGGCGCGGATCGATGATTTCTATCGGCATCGCGGTTATCTCCCCAACCGTGGCGATCCCTAGCTCGGTATCATTCATAAACCGCATCGCTCAATCAAGGCGAATGGCAAAATATCGCTAGTTTTCCGCTCGATCCATGCCGATAGGTTATAACGCCGATGAAGAATTAATCGTTCCGGTCTCGGGTAAAGGATGCGAGCTTGTCGAAAGCGTCGTCCGGGGCAGGCCGGCACCGCACAGGGGGGGGGATGGAACATCATGGCTGAGGGCGCATCCAGTTCACGACATATCGAAGTCCGGCCTGATTGGCTGGCGTTACGTGTCGAAGCGGCTCTCGAACCCGATCTGCCGATCGTCGATGCCCACCACCATTTTCACGACCGCTCGACGACGCGCTACCTGCTCGACGATTTGGTCGCGGATATGGGCGCCGGGCACAACATCCGCGCCACCGTCTATGTGCAAAGCACAGGGATGGGCTACCGCACGACGGGCGATCCGGCCTTCGCCTCGGTCGGCGAGGCTGAATTCGCTAACCGTATTGCCACGACAAAAGTCAGCGGCCATCAGGGGCCGGTTCATGTTTGCGCTGGTATCGTCGGTTACGCCGACTTGGCCTTGGGGTCGCGCGTACGCCCCGTTCTCGAAGCCCTGATCGTGGCCGGCGGTGGCCATTTCCGCTCCATCCGCGACAGCCTGGTGTGGGACGAGCAGGGGCATTTGAACGCCCGCGGACCGGCCCGTAACGGGCGGATGCGCAATCCGTCGTTCCGCGAAGGATTTGCCTGCCTTGCTCCGCTCGGCGTTCTGTTCGACGCCTGGGTCTACCATCCGCAATTGGACGAGTTGGCCGATTTCGCTCGCGCCTTTCCTGAAACGCAGTTCGTGCTGAACCACATGGGCGGGCCGGTGCATATCGCTTCCTACGCCGGCCGGCGCGCCGAAATCTTCGCCCAATGGGCGGCCGGCATGCGGCGACTTTCCGGTTGCCCGAACGTCACCGTCAAACTGGGCGGTATCGGCATGAATTACGGCGGTTTCGGCTTTCACGAACAGGCCATGCCCCCGTCGTCGCAAATGCTCTGCGATGCTTGGCGTCCTTATGTCGAAACTTGCATCGAGGCGTTCGGCACCAAGCGTTGCATGTTCGAAAGCAACTTCCCCGTCGACAAGGGAACCTGCAGCTATGCCGTCGTCTGGAACGCTTTCAAACGTATGGTCGGCGGCGCATCGGACGCCGAAAAGGCGGACCTTTTCAGCGGCACCGCCGCGCGCGTCTATCGCCTGGCGATATGACCCACGCCGAGACGTATCCCTTCCTGAAGCCGCGAGGTAGCCAACCGTGAAAGAAGTATCGACCGGTCGCATCAAGCTAAGTGTCGAGGAAGCGCGCAGCCTCTCCCATCGCGCCCTGCGCAGGCTGGGTTACGATGACGTCGAGGCCGGCATCGTCACCGACCACGTTGTCGATGCCGCCTTGTGCGGTTACGAATACTCGGGCCTCGCCAAGATTCTCAACGTCGCCGAGGACGCACGCTTCAAGAGGCCGCGCCAGCCGCCGGCGATCCGTAACGAGACCCCCGTTTCGGCGTTGATCGATGGCGGCAATAACGTCGGCATGGTGGCGCTGCACTTTGCTACCGACGTCGCCATCCGCAAGGCGCAGCAATGCGGCATCGCCATCGTCGGGGTCGGCAACAGCTGGATGAGCGGCCGCCACGCCTATTATGCCGAACGGATCGCCCGGGCGGACCTGATCGGCATCCAAATGGAATCGACGCGTGGCAACAGCGTCGCGCCACCGGGCGGCCTCCGTGGCTCGCTCGGCACCAACCCGATCTGCTTTGGCATTCCCACCGCCCGTGGGCCCATGGTTTTCGACATGGGGACGGCGGCCATCATGTCGACCGATGTCGCGCTGCGCGCCCGCATGGGACAGTCCTTGCCCGAGGGCGTCGCCATCGACCCAATGGGGCAGCCGACCTGCGACGCCCAACAGGCGAAAGCGGGAGCTTTGCTGACCTTCGGTGGTTACAAAGGGTTCGGCCTGTCCCTGGTCGTACAGATGTTCGGTGCGCTGGCCGGTTGCTCGTTTGCCGCTGAACGGCCCCACGGTGCTGTCTTCATCGCCTTCAAGCCGGACCTGCTGGCGCCGGGCGGCGAATTCGAAGAGCAGGCCGATGCTCTGATCCGCCACGTCAAGGCAACGCCGCGTCAGCCGGGGGTCGACGACATTCGGATACCTTCGGAGCACGCATTCGTGAACCGGGAACGGCTGTCGCGTGACGGGCTCGAACTCGATAAGGCGGTCGCCGACGCGCTATCGTCGCTATGACCCGTGCCGAGGATTAGAAGGTAACTGCTTTGCGCGCGGCGGCGGTAACGGCCTTCCAGTCGCCGTCCTTGACCGCCTGCTTCGGCACCATCCACGAGCCGCCGACACAGGGCACGTTGGGCAGGGCGAGGTAGTCGTCGCGGTTGGCCTGGGTAACGCGCCCGGTCGGGCAGAAGGCGACGTCGGGAAAGGGGCCGGCCATCATGTTCAAAGCCAACGTGCCGCCCGAAGGTTCGCAGGGGAAGAACTTCATCTCGCGCAGACCCAGGCGCATCGCCAGCATGACCTCCGACGGCGTGACGACGCCGGCGAGGAAGGGCATGTGCAGGTCTTGGGCGAGTCGTACAATGTGCTCATCGAGCCCGGGGCTGACCGCGAACTTCAGGCCAAGGTCGGCGGCCGCGCGCATTTGGTCCGCTTCCAGCACGGTACCCAAACCGACGATGGCATCCGGTTCGGCCTTGGCCATGGCCACTGCCGCCTCGATGGCGCAGTCGGTGCGGCAGGTGATTTCTAGCACCCGGTTACCGCCGGCCATCAGCGCGTGCGCCAGGGGCACAGCATCCGCCAGACGGTCGATGTGCAGGATGGTGATGACCGGGCTGACATCCATCAGCGCCCGGGTGGGTGAGCGTTCCTGCGTATCCATATTCCGTTCCTCCCTGCCGGTACCGAGCCATAAGTTTGCCCATCTACTACAGGCTCGGAAGCGCTTCGTCAGGTCAAATCGAGGTTTTGTCGCGAACCTCGGAAATACGGTATATGGCCTTTCCTTGGTGAGGGCAGGGAGTGGCGGACAATGCACTTGATGACACCCGTGCGGATCGGGGACCTGACCTTGCCGAACCGGGTGGCGATGGCGCCGATGACCCGCGCTCGATCCTCGGAAAGCCGCGCTCCCAACGAACTTGTCGCGGAATATTACGCACAGCGTGCCTCGGCGGGGTTGCTCATCACCGAAGCCTGTAGCGTGTCGCCGCTCAGCGTTAGCCGCCCCGGCACGTCCGCCATCTATCTCGACGTCCATGCCGAAGGCTGGCGACAGGTGGCGGAACGGGTGCACGGCAGGGGCGGGCGCATCTTTCAGCAGCTGTATCACATGGGGCGCAAGGCCGATCCCTCGCGCCTGTCACCCGGCGAACGGCCGGTTGGGCCTTCGGCTATCCCGTCGCAGCAACAGGCCGGTGGCGCCAACACCTATTTTCAGTTTGGCGAGCCGCGCGCCTTGGCGACCGCGGAAGTGGCCGGGGTCGTCGGCGAATTCCGCAACGCGGCGGCACAGGCGCATAAGGCCGGCATGGACGGCATCGAAATCCACGCCGCCCAAGGTTATCTGATCGATCAGTTCCTCAAGGATGCCACCAATCGGCGAACCGACCGCTATGGCGGCAGCATTGCCAACCGGGTTCGGTTTCTGCTCGAAATTGTCGATGCCGTCAGCGGCGTCTTCGGCGCCGGCCGGGTCGGCGTTCGCATCTCACCGCACTACCGGGACGGCGGCATTGGCGATTCCGACACAACGGCATTGTTTCGTCACGTGGCGGCGGCTCTGAACGAGCTTGGCATCGGCTACCTGCACGCCATCGAAGCCGGCGAGGTCGGGGCCCGTCAAGGCCCGCCGGAAGGCAAACCGTTCCTAATGCCGATGCTGCGTCAGGTGTTCGGCGGCCCGCTGATGGCCAATTCCGGATTTACGCGGCAATCGGCCGAGGCGGCAATTGTCGCAGGAACCGCCGATCTGGTGTCCTTCGGCAGTCTTTATATCGCCAATCCCGATCTGGTGGAGCGCTTCCGCCTCGATGCGCCCCTGAACCGCCCCGATCCGGAAAAATATTACCTCGGGGGGCCAAGCGGTTATACGGACTACCCCGCTCTGCGGGACAATGGGGCGGCTTGAACATTGATTTCCAAACGATTGTTTGCCGGGTTGTGAACTGGGTCATTTATGCTTTTAAGTCATGCATCCCATGATTAAGTTGTCATTTCACCATGTCGGGTGGGATGACATGGTTAAAAACGCTTGCGTAATGGGCGTTCCAGGTGAGGTCGGCCGATAAGGTGTGAAGCCAGGGCCGAAGGGAGACAGGAAGATGCCGCTCGACAGCCCAGCCGGGGCGTATTGCGTTCTGGTATGCGCCCGCGGCCCTTGCCGACAGGTGCCGGTGGCACGGGTGGCGGTATATCCAGAGTGGCCCGCAGTCTCCGGCTCTTATCGGCACTCATGAGGCTGTATCGATCGATTGCCGAACGGGTTCGGAAACGAACCGTGCATGGGTAGGTAGCGTTTGGGTTCGCAAGGCGCAGCGGCCGCGTCGTTCGGTAGGCGCTAAACAGAGGAGGACGAAACATATGACAGGTTTCACGTCATCGCGGGTTGCAGGGCTCCTGTTGGCAGCGGCCTTCACGGCATTGGCCGTATCGCCGGCCACAGCACTGACCAATGAGGAAATCGCCATGCTCTCCGGTCCGGACCGGGAGAAAGTCCTCATCGAGGGTGCCAAGAAGGAAGGCACGGTGATTTGGTATTCGACCATGAACGGCGATATCGTTACTCAGCCGCTCGAGGATGCCTTCCTGAAAAAGTATCCTTTCCTGAAGATTTCCTCCATTCGCACGGGCAGCGCTGAGATCACGGCGAAGGCGACTGCCGAGCGGGATGCCGGCCGGGTCACGGTCGATGTCATGGCAGCCAGCGCGTCGGATTCCTTGGACGGGATGAACATCGCCATCCCGTTCGTCTCGCCGAAAGGGAAAGAACTGCCGGACGGGTCCGTCCCGGCCAACAATATGTACGTCTCGTTTCGTAACGCGGTGAACATCAATGCCTGGAATACCAAGCTGATGCCCACCAAGGATGCGCCCAAGACATGGGAAGAGCTGGCGGACCCAAAGTACAAGGGCAAGATGGTATGGTCCGACAGCCCGGCTTCCGGCGCGCCCCGGCTGAT
>CANITX010000065.1 GCA_947470575.1 Rhodospirillales bacterium | reverse complement strand
GGCAGATGCGGCTCGATACGCGCCCACTGCCGGTCGCTCAACCAAAACAAACCCTTACGCACTCGCTTGCTCCCGCGTTACTCCCGCGAGTAAAGAATCACAAAACCATGATTAGGTACAGACCCTAGAGGAGATCCTTCCCGCACGGCGAGCGAACCCCTTCCATCTCATTGATGACCTACGACGACCGCAACGATGGCGATACGTCCCGGAAGCGATCCGCGCCGTTGGTGGGGAGTTTGCCGAGCTATTGGCTGCCAACCGCCTCATGCTACTACGTCATCGATTTTGGATTCTTGCTCGGAGCATCGAGGCCAGCCTTCCGGATTCAGCAGCCAAACGGCAAGCACAGGGATGGTGCCTCGTAGCAAGGTTCGGTGGATACGAAGCCGACGAGATCGACTTCGAGCTTCGCATTGACGAGGGGCAAGCTCGAACGGACGCGAATAGTCCACCACCCAAATTCAGCGGATGTCTGACCGCACTCTTGGAAATACCCCGTGGGAATCTTCCTCGGAAACTCGCTGGCGCGCTTGAGAAGGGAATCCTAATCCTGAGCGAGCATCGCGGGAATCTCTGGGCGATGGAGCAGAGCGACAGGGCCAGCGACCTGGGTGTCGTACTTTTGATCGATTCTAGTATCGACGAGGCCTCGATTGGAGTTCCTGTCGAATGGCGGCCTCTCGAATGCGGATGGAAGTGTTCCGAGCGCATCGGACCGGAGGCGGCGGAGCGTATTCGTCGTCTTCTCGGCCAGCACGTCGAGCCTACACCGGTACTGGTCGATTGCCGGATCGTAGAAGGCGTTCGAACGGCGCGGGGTGCCTATCTCGGCCGTCCCACATTCCTTCCCAGCGCGGAGGCCTCTCCCACGAGCGAGCTGTCCATTCGAGCCCTCGATGGCGTCAAAGGTTTGGCAATGGTTGGGACTGCGCCTCTCTGGCGCCTTGAGACGGAGGGGCCAATCTCTGGGCGCTGGATCCTCTCGGCGTCTGATGGGTTGATGGGCTCTGATGCGAACTTGATACTCGAAGCGGATATCCCGGAGCGCGACGATCTCGCTGGCTCCTACGAAGGTATAGGCTTCGAAGCCGAGAGCGAGATCGAGATTCTTCGTGACAGTCAGATGGCGTCGTCCTTCGGTTCGCATCTGTACGAGGCAGGCCTGAGTGAGTTCGACGACTTGTTGGAGGCGGTCTACACTGGGCCCCGTGCTGGATGGGGCGAACAGCATCTCATCCCGATCCTGCAAAGGATGATGCCCGAGATGTCCGGGGTGTGGGATGTACTGCGTTCCTTGGCCGAAGCCAGGTTCGTCGAAGCCTACGTTTCGACGGGCTGGCGGGCGCGCAAGTGGCGGCTAGTTCCGCCGACGCTGATCGCCGTCGATCGAGGGACCGCCCTTGTTGAAGGCGCAGTCGGTACGCGGGCACGAAAGCGTATCACTGCACTCGCGGCAGGAGCGGGAGGGAAGGTCTCGTTCAGGCGCGGCGTCTCTGTGCTTAGCCCGTCGTCGATGGTCGTCACCGGAGTCGATGTAGTCGAATTCTCGCGCCTCTGCGGATTTCCTTGGAAGGCCTCAACTAGACCGGAAGCCCCTCCGGCTCCGGCTGCCTGGACAAGGGATCGGCGCACCCGCGACGGTCGTATTCTCGCCAGCGTCTGGTCCTTCGAGCGAGGATCCTTTGTGCCACCCCAGACTTCGCAGGCAAAGGATGGCGGAGTTGTCATCGAGCGATGGATCCGCGAACGAGGCGACGATCGCGATGTATTCCGAGTTGCCTTTGAAGACGACGAAATCATGCTTTCTTCTCGCACCGCCGCGATACTGGAAGGATATCGACGGCGAAGCGTGCCACTGTTTCGGTGGACGAAGGGCAAGCTGCTTCGGACCGCGAAGACGGGCTATCTGCCGATGCCGATAGCCAGCGCATTACGTCGCTCCGCTGCGGTCGCTTCCGGACCGATTCCGCGCTCGGAAGGCGGCACCTATTCATATGCCGTCGATGCGTCCCAGGCTAAATGGTTGACCGCATTGTTCGGCACCGCGATCGAAGGGCCTATAGATGAGTCGAGGCCATTCTGGGCAAGCGAGCGCGTTCACGTTAGACGGTCGGGTGGTCGTATGGGCTACGAAGACCTCGACGGATCGCGGATCCGAGACTTCGCGGCGAGGCGGTTTCCATGAGTGGTTTGCTCTACATCGGTCGTTGCGCATACGAATCGAAACCCCATACGAGGGTCGATCCCGTTGCGGTCCTGGAAGGTAGTGCTTGGCGCGTCTATGCAGATTGGCGCGCGGCACTTCCGGAAGAAGGTAAGGTATTTTCGCCGCGGTCTCTAGGCTTCACCACTAGAGAGTTATTTGCCTTCAACGTTCAACCCAACGAACGGCCGAGCACGATCGCGAAGGCGCCCGACCGCTTCGTTGTAGTATCACCAAGAAGGCTTGAGCAAGTCCTCGATTTTCGTGGTTCCTCGACGGAACGCGCCAGAAGGGCTCTCGTAGAGGAGGGCCTGGAGAAGATCGGGCCGGGAATGACCTGCATCGTCGTCGCGTTGCCCGGGAAAAGATGCGTGGTCCTGAACATGGTGCGCAATACTCACCTGGGGCGGTATTTCGCCGAATCACCGGGCTTAGAGGGTATCGCCGTGTATGATTTCAACGACTCCGTCTTCACTGGCGACCCTATCGAAGGAATGCGGTTTGCAATTCCGGGTATCACGGTAGGCGCTCCTCTCGGAAAGCTGGATTGGAGACCCGATTCCGAGTTCATGGAATCTGTCCTGAAGCGCTTGCATCGCTTATCTAAAAGCTCCGATCCGTTTCCGAGCACCCGAGCCCAGATATCCCCCATCATTGCCTATCTCACAAGGGCGGAACTATGGCCGGCAGCAGGTGAGGATCTAGGGCTACTAAAGGAACGTATATCGGCGCTCGCCGCCGGTTTGAAGTTGAATATCGAAACAGCGGCCGAACTCGTCGAGTTGGTCTGCAAGCTCACGCCCGTCGACAAGCTACTGGCCGACGAGATCCAGCGTCGCCGCCAGGAACTCGAAACCTCCTTCCGGGGTGAGCTGGAAGTCAGGATCCGTAAGGAGTTGGTGGCAGAATTGTCGGCCGCTACGGCGACGCGAGATGCGCTTCTTGCCGAAGCAAGCGATATGACTGCCAGTCTTGAGACGCGGAGACAGGAGAAGCAGAATCTCGAAAACGCGTCCGTTGCTCTCCAGGAAACCTTGAGGGACGAAGTCGTAGAGCTTGGGGGAGGCCTCGAAGGGATACCCATATCCGGCCGGGAGCGGGTGCGAGAACTCTCACGCCGTATCGCGGTTCGCTTGAGCCCATACGGTCAGATCGTCGATCTTGAGCCAACCGACTCTGCGCCTTGGACACGCCCGGCAATGGCCCCTACCGACCTGCATCCCTGGAGTGTTGCCGCCGATCTCTTTGCGTCTGCGGCGAAGCGTTGGAAGTATCGATTCGAGGATCTCGCCTGTGCCGATATTCTTGCGAGGGCGGGCGAGATCGTAATCCTGCCACGCGGGGTCGCAATGGAGTTCTGCCTTTGCTATGCGGCCGTGGTGGCTTCGGGAGACGTCGCAAGGCATGTCCTCGATCCCTCGGTGATTGGTCTGAATGATCTGTGGCGACCACCGCCGAAGTCGGAGCCGACGGCGTTCGCATTGTCGTGGACCGCAGCCGTGCAGGATCCTCGCCGATATCGCATAGTCCTTCTGGACGGTCTCGAGCGAACGCCTCTCGATCTGTGGGTGGACGGCTTGATCGAAGAGCTGAGAACAGCGAAGCGCCCGGCCAATCTGCTGGTGTTCGCGAGCCTTGGCGATAACCTTCTCGATCCAAAGCGCATGCCAGCGGGCTTGGGCGATCGAGTGATTCCTTTGATGCCCAAGAAGATCTCCGGTCTCGATGCCGAGGCCTTATCGCGTCTTAGCGGCCAACCGCCCGTAGTCTCCGGCCTCGATGCCAGTTCGGTCGAGAAACCTTCCCGGTCACAGCTGCTCGCAGCCCTGGAGGATCTGGCCGAGGACGGTCCCCGACTCCCCGCAATGCTCCGATGGTTCGCTGCGGCCTGGCCCTGGCGGAGCCAAATCGATCCAGTGTCGATCGTCAGGACTGCTCAAGGCAAACTTGAATCCAAGCGATCCGAACTCGAAAGGTTTGACGCATTGCAGGAAGGGCGCGCATGGCTCGCTGGAACAGCTCGCCCAAATACCGTCGTGACGGAGGAACGTGGTGCTTGATCCATTAGGCGGATTCGATCGCATTCGCGATCTCTACATCTCCTATCTCGATACGGCCTTTCGCGTTCGACGTCCGACACTTCTGGAGCAGCGTCGGCGACTCCTTAGGACGCCAGGAAGTCTTGCAGCCCAACCCTTCCTTGAGCCGGTCCCCAGATACAAGACGTCCGACCGGTCCCTTGAGGATCTGGTGGAAGGGGATACGAAGAATCCAATCCATTGTCTTTCCAAGGATGCTCGGAGGGCCTTCGTCGAGCTTGCCCTTTCAGGGCTGTTTCCCGGTCTTCCGGGGAATGGGCCGTTGCTTCGCCGCCACGTTTTCAAGCCCTATCGGCATCAAATGGAGATGCTGGCACGGGGCACGGGGATTGGGACGCCGGGAATCGTTACGTCAGGAACAGGTTCGGGCAAGACGGAGGCCTTCATGCTTCCGATCCTGGCGACGTTGTCGGGCGAAGCTTTGACCTGGCCTGCACCGGCCGATCATTACCTGAGTGGAGAGTGGTTTAACAATGCTGCGGCCAAGTTTCGACCGCATAGGGAAGGTGAACATCCCAAGCGGCCGAAAGCGGTTCGGGCGCTCATTCTCTATCCAATGAATGCACTGGTCGAGGATCAGCTCGGCCGCCTCAGGAAGGCGATCGACTCTCCCGAAGCCCATGAGATCATGGACAAGCGGTTCGAAGGGAACCGGTTCTTCTTCGGCCGGTATACCAGCGCCACGCCCGTTGCAGGTCATTTGGTTCACCCACGTCGGCCCAACGATCCTAGGGAGCGTGACAGATCGTCGAAGCGAACGAGACGCGTGGCCGATGCGATGAGTGCCTTCGCCGAGGACCAAGCACTGGCGCGCCGTCACGACACCACTCATCCAAACGACGATCCGACGCGATATCTCTTTCCCTCGACGGATGGTGCGGAGTTGGTAGCCAGGTGGGACATGCAACTCACGCCGCCGGACATCCTAGTCACCAACGTATCGATGCTCGGAACGATGCTCTCAAGAGAAGTGGAAGAGCCGATCTTCGAGAAGACACGCGATTGGCTTCGAACCGATCCCGATGCCTATTTCTTTTTAGTCCTAGACGAATTGCATTTGATTAGAGGATCAGCAGGAACCGAAGTCGCTGACCTTATACGGGCGCTAATACACCGCTTGGGACTCGATGCGCCGACGGCACGACACAAACTGCGAATCTTGGCCTCCAGCGCGTCGCTACCACTGGACGGCCGCGATGGTGAGCAGAGCCAGAAATACCTCCACGACTTCTTCGGTCCTTTCGGTACTTACAAGGGGAGCGATACCTCCGAAACTACCTCTAAGGAGGTGTGGAAGGCGAGTATCGTGCCTGGCGAACCCGAACTCGCAGCGATCGAATTACCTCTGCCACTTCCCACGGCTCCTTTCGAACGGTTGGCCGCTATCCTATCTCCCGGCGGCGAGTATGTCGGCGATATCGTGCGCTCGCCCGCGCTCGACAGGGCTCTCGCCGAATGCGGAGGCGCCCTGAACGGAAAGGAAAAGGTCACCAATGTCGAAATGATGGCCATCAAGTGTGTCGAAGCGTCCGCGGCGATCTTGAGTTGGGGGTGCCGCAGTAAGACGAACAATCGCGTGCGGGCCACGGCGGTCGACGAGATCGCTTTGAAGTTGTTCGGTGCGCGCGACGCTTACCATGCGCTTCGTGGCCTCACCCTATTGCGAGGCCTTGGGGATCGTCTCCAATCATTGTTCGGCGTGAAGCTTGCCGATGGTGTGACGAGTTTCCGTGAGCACGTCTTCATTCGAAGCGTCGAAGGTCTATTCGCGACACCGATTCAGTCTGGACAAGAGGTCCAATTCGAAGGTGTGACCATCGAACGGGGGACCACTTACACCGATGCCACGGGCGCCCTGCGGCGAATATTTGAGCTCGTCTATTGCGAAGCTTGTGGTGAGGAGTTCCTTGGCGGCCGTCGCGGTGAGAACGTGTCCCGCCCAGGCAGCCCCATCGAGTTGCTGCCGGCGTCGCCGGAACTCGAAAAGCTGCCAGAGATCGGAGCCGATGGAAATTACGAGGATCTAAGTTACGAGGATTTCGCCATCTTCTGGCCTTCAAGGGCGACGCCGAGAGTAGGTGGCAACTCTGCCGAGACCTGGTCGGAAGCCATCCTCGATGTTCGGAACGGCGTGGTGGTGCACGGAGGGGCACCGGGCCCGGATCTCGTTCAGGGTCGCCTCTTCTCGCTGCCTCGCGGGGGCAATGAACTCAGTCGACCAGGAACGGCCGGTCCAAACTGCTGCCCTGCCTGCGGAACCGATTTCAGCGGGCGCAGCAGAAAATTCCGTCAATCGCCGATACGTAATTTCAGGACGGGTTTTGCCAAGAGCTCCCAACTCGTCGCAACGGAAGTGTTTGAGCTGCTCCATGCCGGCGGAGATCAGGCCAAAGCCGTGGTCTTCTCCGATAGCCGCCAGGACGCCTCAAGAGCTGCCTTGGATATCGAACGCCGCCATCACCAGGACAGCCGACGTCAGTTACTGATCGAGTCCTTGAGAACGGTGGCGTCAACCCCACGAGAGTCCGAAGCCGAGTTGAGGACGCTTAGACAGGCTGCCGATGACGCAGGCAAAGACGCAGAAGTCCTTGAACTCACGACCCGTATCATGGCTCTGAAGAAGCAAGGCGATCCAGACCGCATCCCTCTGGCGGCGATCGTGGAAACCGCACCGTCCGCTGGCGCGGCAATGGGGCAGCGCGCGGGACCACTGCTCTCCGGCATGGTCGATCTTGGGATGCATCCGACCGACGAAGTCGGTTTGGACAGAATACCCGCAAAGCCCGCGCCGGGTCGATCAGATGGCCAATTCGAATGGCAGACACTCTTCGAGCTTGGCGATGGACACGTTAATTGGATCGATGGCGGTGATCAACTGGCCATCAACAATGCCCGCAACGCCGTGATCTCGGATCAGCGGCCACTCGTCGACGATGTGCTGTTCTCCAAGAGCTACTTCGCTTTGGAGGAAACCGGCTTGGGATACCCGTCCCTTCTTGGCCGCCAGGATCCAGACGCGGATCGCCTCGATGCCTACCTACGAGTCTTCGCCGATAGCTACCGCATTCGCGGCAATAAGTGGGTGGAGCTCGACGACAAGAGAAAAGAATGGCCCCAGGCCGGGGCGGTAAGCAGTTCACGAGTGAAGGATTTTGCTCGAACCAACAATCCGTCCAATCCACAGGCGGAGATCGCCGACGTGCTGAACAGATTGGAGGGGCTTGGCCACAAGAATGGGTTCATTGAGCCGGACAGGCTCTTCGTACGTCTGGTCTCGCCACAGCATCAGTATTTCCGCTGCCCCAACTGTGCCCGTGCCCATCTCCATCGAGGCACTGGTCATTGCACTCGCTGCAACGAAGCGCTTGCCGAGGTGGCGACGGGCCCGGCTTCGGAGCTGCGGGCAAGTAATGTCTTGGCGCAGCGTATCGAACGCAGCACGGAAACGCAGAAGGGCGCCTTCCGTCTGCGCTGTGAAGAACTCACGGGACAGACCCGTTCACCTGCCGACCGGCTGAGGAGGTTTCGCGGCATATTCGTCGACGGTTCATCCAATCGGGATGCGGTTCTCGATCGAAAAGCCAAAGAGATCGACATGCTTTCGGTCACGACTACCATGGAGGTCGGCATCGACATCGGCGCGTTGCAGGCCGTGTACCAAGCGAACATGCCGCCGCAACGTTTCAACTATCAACAACGTGTCGGACGAGCGGGGCGACGCGGTCAGGCTTTCTCGCTGGTGGCGACCCTTTGTCGGAGCCGTAGTCACGATCTGCACTACTTCAATAACCCATCGTCAATCACGGGCGACGCGCCACCTCCACCCTTCTTGACCACGGATCATCTCGCCATTCCCCTGCGTCTGCTGCGCAAGATATGGCTGACGGCCGCATTTGCGGTACTTCGAGCGAACGCTGGTAAAAACTACCCTGGAGACGACAAGCCGGCGGACGTCCATGGCGAGTTTATTCCCTGCGCGGCTTTCTTCGGCGAGGACGGAGAATGGCCTCAGCGGTTGATGCAGGCATTGCAGCAGACCGATGAGACGCGAACAAGTTTCGCTAGGGTGTTGGGCCTCGGTAGATCGTGCCGGCAGGATGAACTTCTAGAGCGGATCACCGCAATAGCGCTGGTCGACGAGATCATGGATCTGCAGGAGCTTGGACGGGTGAGTGATATGAATCTGGCTAGCTTCCTTGCCGAGCAGGGGCTCATGCCGATGTACGGGATGCCCACACGTGTTCGCGATCTCTACGTCGGCATCGAGCCGAACGATCTCGGCGAACCAGAATGGGATACCATCGATCGAGAATTGGATCTGGCGATATACGAGTTCGCGCCAGGGAAGTCACTTATCAGAGACAAACGAAAGCACACGTCCATTGGATTCACCGCGCCACCTCCTCGAGTGAATATGGACCACGCCCGCAATCGAGCGTTCTTCCTACCGAGCCTACGTTCGAATTGGTATGTCGATACATCCTATATCGCTGACTGTTTGGCCTGTGGCGCGACGAATACATCGCCCATCCAGGTATTCGATGATCGGACATGCGCCGATTGCGGCACGGTCATGGAGGCCTCGCGGTACGAACTCTACCACGTGCCAGCTGCTTTCAGGACCGCGTTCGAGCCAGCCGCCTTGGACCAGGAGGAGGAGTTCTCGCGGCCGATCAGGCGCGAAACCGCCTCTGAAATCGAGGACATCGATGTGGTGTCGGTCCTCCGAACGAATCTCCTTTATGGATCGGGCGACAAAGCCGCCATCATTCGTCGCAACAAGGGTCCCATTGGCGATAGCGGTTCGCCCGAGGGCTTCATCGTATTCGAGGCCACTCAGACGACTGTGAAGGTCCAAGACCAGCCGCGCGTCTGGGCAAAAAATCTCACCCAGCAGTTCGTGATCGAGGAGGCCCTAACGGATGCAAGGCAGTGGGTCCGCGCTGACGACGCAGGAGCGGCGGCGGCGCCAGAGAGAGTCCGCATCATGTCTCGCAAGCCGACAGACTCCTTCTACATCGGCATGCTGGGCGTCGCTCCTGGTCTGTCGTTCGGAAGGGTCGGAGGGCGAACTCCTCACGCGACCAGCGTCCGCGCGGCTGCGATTTCTGCCACGCAGCTCCTCATTCAGCGCGCAGCACTGGAGCTGGATATCGCTCCGGAGGAATTTGAGGCTCTTGAGCCGCGCACCAAGGACGGCAAGCCGCTCCTTCAAGTCGCGGATTTCCTAGTCAACGGTGCAGGCTTCTCGCGACGGCTGGCGGCAGTCGAGAACGGCGAGCCGCTCGCGGTGGGAATGGTGAAGAAACTGGTCAGTGACTCGAACGACAGATTGACGTCGCCCTTCTTCGACAGGCACCATTCTATGGTCTGCGCGCGCTCTTGTTATCGCTGTATGCAGCGCTACAACAATCGCGGATATCATGGCTTGCTGGATTGGCGACTCGGCCTCGGCTTCCTACGTGGGATGCTCGACTCTGACTGGAGAGCAGGTCTGGATGGGAATTGGGCAGGCTACCGCGAATTGTCTGATTGGCTGAGACTGGCGAACGAGGCAGCGGAGGAGCTGCGGCGGCTCGACCCGAATCGTCGAACTATTGAGAAACATGGCCCATTGGAACTTCCCGTCGTATTTCGCCCTGTTGGAGGGGCTCGGGAAGCCAATGTCATAGTGCATCCCTTCTGGAGCTTGGACGATTCTTCGCTTGCGACGGGGCCACTAATGGAGACGGTGGCATCTATTCCGGCCGATCGCATCTTCTTCGTCGATACGTTCGAGATCACCCGGCGCCCGGTCCGCGCACTTGAGCATGCCAGGAGTAGGCCGCCCAATACGCCATAGGTCTCCACAATAGTTCTGGGATATGTCCGCTGAAGATTCTGCGTAACTCAGCGTTTATCGCTAGAAGCGACCAGGATGGTTTACCCACTACAAGAACGCCAACTAAGTATAAAACGCTACAGTTGCACTAGGTGCGATTCCACCGCTCCATACTGAGAGAAGTCTATGGCCATATCGACGTGACGCGGCCGGCCACCGCGCTTGGCCCGCGGGATCAGCGGCGCCACCAACGCCCAATCCGCCTCCGTCAGATCGCTCGGATAACGCAGGCCCTTGCGGTCATGAACCTGACGATGCTCCTGTGTCCACATCCGGCACCTTCCTTCCTACAACAAGGTGCCGGGTAATGAATCTCAAGCGATTCTTCTAAATCAACTTCTTTCCGGATCGGCTCTTAGACCGGCGAGCGTCCGTGAGGGTTGTGCGTCTGATCTGGCAATGCAAGTATTCAAGCAAATTACGCGCGAAGAGCCCGGCTGCTGCCACATGGTCTGGCGTCCGAGGTAGAAGCGGCACGGGGGGATGATTAGGTATGCGCGAGCCTTTGCGGAGGACTCCCACCATTGGCAGGAGAAGTTGATGGTCCGGGGGAACGCGAATGAGGAAGTTCACCTCGACCCGGATCAGGTGCAACAAGTTTTCCCGGTGACGCCCCGTGATCGGCGGGAAAACGCCGACCTCTTCTCACCGTTCATTGAAAAGGGCGAGTTCAGGGATAACGCGCGCTTCTACAAGGCCCTATCTGAAATCTTGCGAGAGCACCTCGACGTCATCCGTGAGTATGACTCCCGGATGGTGAAAAAGCGCGATGGACACAAAGCGTTCCGCAGCCGCGCTTTTCGGCTTTTGCAGCAATCCATCGGCTCACGCCCTTCGCTCAAGGAAATTGCGAATCTTCCTGCCGATCGGTTTGATAATCAGCCGATCGAAGCGGCTTTGGCGTATATGTTGAAGCGGCTGTTAGCAGAGCCGAAAGATCCAGAACAAGAGGTGGCAGACGACAATCAACTCTCGAACCAAGTGTCCGATTTGGCAGACTGGCGCACCCTGGCGGTCGAACTGGCACGGGCTGCGACAGTTCTAACTTCTCCGGACCCGACGTCCGTCGCACGCATAGTCGCGCTGGCTAACAGTTTGAACACGGCGTGCGACGCGGTTGTTGCTGCAAATGCCGAAAAGGATCTTGAGAGCACACGACAGGCGTTGGTAGAGCGTATTTGCGCTATTAACCCGGCCTTAAGGGGGCCCGCAGCTCCTGGGTTGCGAGCCGCCGATTCGGAAACTCTCGAGACGCTTACGAATGCAATAGAGGTGGCTGAGAGAGCCAAGGCCAAGGGCGTTGAGGCTGTTGCGGAATGAGAGGATCTCGGGCGGCAGTTCACGGAGGCGTATGACACAGAGGATTTAGATCGACTGGAAATACTTCTGCCGCTTCGTCGCACGAGCCAGACCACACGCGATGCAGCTAGCGCTGGTGCGGCCGCAGCCTTGGGGGCTTTAAAAAGCCTACTTTCAATTGGCAATGCTGATACTCCTTTGTCCACGATTGCTAAGGCGACACCCGAGGACGCACCCATTGAGCATGCCAACGAGGAATCTTTGACTCCCTCGGCAGGCGAAGTCCGCTCGGTCGTCCCAAGCGCCGCTGACGCTCCGGCGTCAAACCAGCCCAACTCGGATTCCCCTCCGGAATCAGACCTAGGCCTCGTTGCTCCGTCTGACGTCGCGGAGTCAGGCCTCAACCTCGGTGGAACCAAATCCGATCCGGCAGAGCCCGCGCAAATTCCGGTCACGGTGCCGCTAGAACCGGGAGCCCTAGAAGGCGGCCACACGGAAGAGTTGGACGGACAGCTTGCCCACTACCTCAGGCTCGGTGAGCCGGCCCTAGCTTGGCACCTGGCCAATCTGGCGGAAGAACTAGGCCAACGGCCGACGCTACCTTCGCCACTCCTGAAGGCGGTCGCCATCTCATCTAGCTTTTCGCGGCCAGAGGATATGGCGGACCCGGCCAAGCTGGAAATCCTGACATCGGCGATCAGCACCTTGGCCACCATTGAGGCAGGCCCGGATGGACAGCGCACCGAGCTGGCACGCACGCTGGCTCTCGCCGCCTTGTTGCGCCCGGCGCTGTTCGACATGAACAATGTCGCACGTTCAAATTTGGCGAGGCTGCAGCTTGAAGGGCGTCTTGCGCGTTATGCCCCGCTCGTTAGCAGTCTAGTCGACCTCGGATTCGAGGTGCGTATCACCGCCGAGGATCTTGCTGGCTACGCCGGAACTGAACGCCAGAAGAGACTGCCAGCCGCTGCCGCGGGCCTTAAGGAATGGCTCGACACTACGCGTACACGAAAGACTGTGCACCAGCCGACCTACCGTATTCTGCATTGGCAGTTGGCGCGACAGGGTGACCTCGGAAAGGTATTCGAGGGGGCGTTGGTAAATGCACCAGACGCCGTTCGACAGGCGACGGAACTTGTGAAGCGGTTGCTGAACAATCGCGCCGCCCAGGAACACTTCGTTTCTGAGTCGGAAACCCAGAGTGGCCGTCCCCGTCGCTCAAGGATCGAGGGCATGGCTCTGGACTGGTTCTGCGATCGGCTACAACAGGGGTGCGAGCATTTGCGCGAATGGCTCGAAGCGCAGACTGCCGACCAAGATAGAAGTGCAGAGCGGCAGTTTGCCAGCCTTGCGGCGCGGATTGGAAACTTACGCAAGCTCGTCTCAGAGATAGTAGATCCGACGGAAGTTGACGGTGGCGCCCTGCTTGCCGCTACCCGACAAACGCTCGCGCGGTCGCTGACGGTGCTGACTACGATCCTGAATGGTCGGGAGGCGGCCCGCAAGACACCCCGCGTCCGCTCGCTTCTAGAGGAACCCCTCCTGCATCTTCCAGGTGGTTGCCAGCCTCACTGGGAGCAGGGTGAAGCGTTTGCCGAGGAAAGAGCAGCTCAAAAGAAGCAACTGTTCGTTGCGCTTCGACGATGCGCGGCGAGCATGGGTGATCTCCGGCCAGTCTTTACCCTACGCCTTCATGAACACGCTACTCTCGCAGCGCGAGATCTGCTTGCCATAATGCGGCGTCAGCAGACGGACGAGACGGAACTCTCCCATAGGCAGCAGGAACTTGACGAAGACTTGCAAGCGACGCGAGTGGCCGCGCGAGAAAACGTTGAGCGGCTACGGCAGGACCTCGCCACATTCATGAACCTTGAGCTCGGAATGCCGGGCCAGGTTCGGGCGGAACTCGATCGCATCGAGGCTATTGCGCGTGCGCTGGATGTTCCTATTTCGACCGACTCGCTGTCGCTGCCGGCTCTCAATGGCATTAGACAGCCAGAAGTGCCTCCCGACTTTCCGGAACTCACATGGGAACTCTCTCGAATCGGCAGCTTCAGAGATTCCCTTCGGGAGCGAATTCGGAAGGAGCAGCGCGACCGGTTGGGGGCGCTTGCGAACGAAATAGAGACGACGGCATCGGCACAAGCTGTATTGCAACGGATCGATACTCTCGACCCGGTCACGGTTGACGACATGATCGCCGACCTACAGGCTGGCCGATCACCCACGGCCCTCGACGATGACAAGGAAGACGACTTCAGTCGCTTCTATCCGTCGATCGCTGCCGCCTTGTCGAAGGACGGTGAACTCAACCGAGGCCGAGTCCTCCGCGCCATCGATGAACGGAGTTCGCTCGGCCCGGTGAACTTTTCACAGCACGATGAGCATGAGGTGCTGGCGGCCAAGCGGCTCATCGAGACATGGGCAGAAGCCGAAAACGGCTTGCGCCAAGGTACCGTACACAAGCTGCATGACGCCATGGAAAGGCTGTTTGGACTTCTCGGCTTTACCGGCGTCCGGTTCGCTAACGGCCGCGAGCTCGTCCCAGCAAGGCTGAGGAGCCTCCAATTGGCCTGTGATGTGCCAAAGGCCGATCATTGGTTCTTGCCACCTGCATTTGGGAGCGAAGCCGGTGGCAGTTATCCAGTTCTGGTCGCGCGTCCCGAGGTCTCGCAGGACCAGCTTTCCTCCGAACTCGGCCGCCTTGCGCCAGATCAGGCGAGCTTTCTGATTGTTTTCGGAAAGTTGAGCCCCAACAGGCTGCAGGCGCTAGCTCGGGTCTTGCGGCGGGATCGCCGGGTCGTCCTTCTCGTTGATGAGAGCTTGGTTTTGTTTCTTGCGGCATCTCGCGGAAATCTCATGGAGCGACTCTTCAACTGCGCGATGCCGTTTGCTTGGGTGCAGCCCTACACTACGAATCCGGGGATGATCCCACCCGAAATGTTCTTTGGGCGGCGCGAAGAGATGGCGAAGATCGTCGCTCGCAGCGCAAGTGGGTGCCTTGTCTATGGCGGCCGACAGCTCGGAAAATCGGCGCTGCTGAACCACATCCGCCAGCAGCATCACAGGCCTGAGAGTGGGCAAATCGCGATATACCTTGATATCAAGCCAATCGGCGACCTTGCAATGCCCGCTGACCGTATTTGGACGGAACTGGGGCACGTCCTCCATCTCGACAAGATTGCACCGGATCGTGGGACTGACCCCCGGGTTCTCGAAGTGGCGGTACGACAGTGGCTGCAGGCAAAGCCAGACCGGCGGCTTCTAATAATGCTGGATGAGGCAGACCGGTTCCTTCGGTCGGAGCACGCTACAGGATACCCCAACCTGCAGAGGCTCAAGTCTCTAATGGAGTCGACCAACTGGCGCTTTAAGGCCGTGTTCGCTGGTCTGCACAACGTTCGCCGAATGGCGCAGGCGCCTAATTCGCCACTTGTCCATTTCGGTGACGCCATCTGCATCGGGCCAATGAATGCCACGGCCGACAACCAGGTAGAGGCGCGCCGTCTTGCCGTCGCGCCGATGCGAGCTGCTGGATTCGAATACGATCCTCCGTCGCTGGCTTGGGACATGCTAGCCCGCATGAATCATTATCCATCCCTGGTTCAGGTATTCTGCAAGTCAGTCATCGAGACGGCAGGTAGCCAGCCGCGCCCAGTCGGCGAGGGCCCCCGATGGTTGCTCGGTCGCGAGACGCTATTCGAAGGGCGCGCCGCACAAGTAATCAGCGAGGAGATTCGTAAGCGGTTTCAGTGGACCTTGGACCTGGACCCTCGGTACGACCTGCTGGCGAAATGCATCGCCCTGCATCGCTTCGACAGCGGTGAGGGCTACGTCGCCGTACTTCGCCGCGGCCTGAGCGTGCATGAAGTCGATGCCCTTGTCGGCACCTGGTGGCCGCAAAGACTTGAGCGTCCGCGCATCGGTGACCTTGAGGAACTCCTGCGCGAGATGGTGGACCTCGGGGTGCTCGGCACACCCGAGAAGGGGCGATTCGGTCTTCGTAATTCTCATATCGCGCAGATGCTAGGGCAGCGTGCCGACATCGAACGCGATATCTTGGCCTTGTCGGAGAGGGAAGCCGACATTGACTACGACGCGGCGACCTTCCACAGGCGTATCAGGACGAGCGACGGAATGCCGAGGAGCCCGCTCACGGATCGGGCGCTTGAGCAGCTGTTCAACTTCAAGGCTCCAGGTATTCGGATCGTGGTTGCGGCACCGCGGGTCGTTGGTGCGGACACGGCGGGACGCATTGCTACCTTGACGGGAGACTGGTCCGAGGTGACAGAATCTGGCGCACAAGTGCAGAACCACAAGATTGCTCCTGGTGAGCTGCGCTCCCTCATCGAGAAGGCAAAAAAAGGAAGCCATGTAGTCGTCGCTGAGTGTAAGTGGGATCGCAAGGTAGCCGACTGGCTTGCGCAACAAAGTTCGATACGGGATGGCCGTATACTCTTGATATGGGTCGTCCCCCCAGAACTGGGAATTGGCCCCGACGTCAATGTAAGGGGCGGCGTCATCTTCCGTCCCGGGCCGTGGAGCGAGGCGATGTTGCGCCACTGGCTGCGTGAGGAGGGTTTCAATGCGCTGGATGATCGTGCCACACGCCAGTTGATAATGGATGCGACGGGAGGGGCACCCGAGCGACTTTCTGGAATTCGGCCTCTCTTGCAGGACCTGACTACAGATTCCATGGAGCGACGCGCAGAACGTCTCCGTGAATGGAGCAAGCGACACCCGATTCGGCCGCAGGATGTGGGGCTGCCCCTAGAATTGCTGCCTTCGCTCTCTGAGCTCGCATCGTTTGGAGACATCCAGGAGCGCGGCGAGCTCATCGACCTGTTGGGCGATGCAGGCTCGCGTCTGGCCGAAGTCATGGCGCCACTTAGCCTTGCGGAGCCGCTGGGGAGAGACGGTGTGCGGCTGACGCCACTTGGTCGGCTCCTTGCGGCATGAGACCAGAGACGACTGCGTGGCGACTGCCATCGGCCGCGGCTTTTCTCGAGGAAATTGAAGTAGCTCTTGAACGGGGTGTGGCGGTTGTTCCTGAAGATGTCGCAATGCCTTTTGGGATGGAGGCGGCGGTCGAGACTGCTCTCGCGAAGCGCGAGTGGCATATCGAGAGGGCGCGGCCGTCACCATCGGACGGGCCAGCGGCGGCCGTTGCCGATCCTTTTGGGGCGGTACAGAGTGTCGAAGGCCTGCTCGCCACCACTAGCCTGATCGATCACGTCGTTGTGCTGGACCTGAGCGGTGTACCTGTAACCAAAGGCGACGGGTGGCAGATATTTCTCCAGAGATTCCACAGACAGCGTAAACGCCAGACAAGCGGACTGGGAATTCTTGTCAAAGGGGCCCCCGCCCAATGGGCGAAGGAGGCGGGGTTACCTCTGTTCGCATGGGGCGACCGGCTTCGCAGGCTGGATGTCACCATCTGGGCCGATTTGCACGCTCCAACCGAGCGACCGGAGCCGCTTGCTTCCCTCGCAGCCGCACTGGCGGTTGAGCTTTGCGCCTGGCGACTGGACCTCGCGGCAGCAATAGCACAAGCGCGGAAGGAGGATTTGTTCGAACCGATCGAGTGGCTGAGGCGTCGTGACGAGGTCCCGCTGGAGGAGAAGCGGCATTTCGGCCGGCCGGATGTTCACTGCCCTCTGGAGTTACTTTCTAGAGGTTTGTTCACCGAACTGGAAAGCCGAGTCTGGCGCGCGCAATTGACGGCGTTCTTTCCCTGGCTCGAAGAGCAGCGTCTGGGCCTCGTGCGAAAGCATCGGAGTAAGCTGCGCATCGACGAACACCTGCAAAGTCTCGGCGCCAAAGATGCCGAAGACATAGAACTGGGGCCCATGTCCTGGCAGTTGAGGGGCAGGCTGCCAGCTTCGGAGGCAGATCTCCTGCACTGTCTTGCAAGAATCCGTAATAGCCTCGCACACAGGCGACCAGCGGGGGGCCGCGATCTCGACGAAGCCATCAAGCGTGCCAAATGAAGGCGAAACTGCTGGGAGCGTATCGCCCATCTCTACGCTCGACGACGGCGCGCTGGCCACAAGCCAGGCTTAATCCGAAGAAAAGACCAGATTTTGAAAGGTTAACGCTGCGCCTCAGCGGCGTAGACCGCCGAAAGGACAGCGTTCGGACGTCTGCCTGGCGCCCCACCAGTTCGGAGGTGAGGCGACCGGCGATCAACTCGCCTGCCTTGCGCGTGGGATCAGCTGCCAGGTGGGCGTACTTCGCGGTCGTAGTCGGCAATGAATGACCGAGTAGACCGCTGCCCTTGGGCGCGTATCCGGCACCGAAGTGACTGAAGGTATCCGCCGACACCCCGAGCGCCTGCACGGCCTCGTGGGTGGCCTCCAAATAGGTGAGCGGGTTGAACCCCGCCTTCTCGTTCTGGGGAACAGTAGCCTTGCCTGGAACGGTACCGTTACCTGCGGCGGTAACGCTACTCTTCCCGAAGTGAGCGGCGATCTCGGCCGCGGCCTCCCTGGTGCCGATCTTCCGGTGGCTGGCGACAAGCTTGATGATGTCGCCGCCACCGCACCCTCCGAAGCAGAAATACAGCCCCTTGGACGGCGTAACGACGAACTCACGCGGATTGCTGCCGCTGTGAATGGGACAGCAACCACGCAGCTGGCCGTTGGACGATGGCTTCAGCTCGATCCCGAGCCACTTGAGCGCGTCCTGGATGGGGACGCGTGTGGCGCGACAATCAGGATGAGAGGGGCGCGACAATCAAGATGAGAAGAAGCGGCCGGATGGTTAATGATTGTCGTTGGCCGCGTGTTTTACAAGCTGATTGACGG
>CANITX010000064.1 GCA_947470575.1 Rhodospirillales bacterium | reverse complement strand
GGGCGGCCAGCGTCAGCGCATCGCCATCGCCCGCGCCTTGCTCCGCGATGCGCCGATCCTGGTGCTCGACGAAGCGCTGTCGTCGGTGGACGCCGAAAACGAGGCAATCATCCTCGAAGCATTGAGTCGCTTGATGGTCGGACGCACGGTGCTGATCTTCGCCCATCGCCTGTCCAGCATTATCGACGCCGACCGCATCCTGGTCCTTGGCGATGGGCGGGTGGCCGAGGAAGGCACTCACAGCCAATTGATGGCGCTTAAAGGCCAATACCACAGACTGATGTCCGCCCAGGCGCAGGAACAGCGCTCGGTCGACGACGATATCATCGGCACGCTGCCAGCCGAACCCACGGCTGCCGTTCCCGCTGACCTACCGGGTTACGACGAGTCGGCGCAGACGGAGCCGACGGATTCCATCCTGCGGGCCGAGGGGCTGGGCTGGATCGGGGTGGCGAAAATGCTGACCAAGCTGGCCAAGCCATACAAAGGCCAACTCAGTCTCACCTTCCTGCTCGGCGTCGGCCGGGTCGCGGCTTTTGTCGCCGTTGGCGTGTTCAGCGCCCTGACGGTGGCCGCCGTGCGCCAGGGACACCCCTTCGAGAATTTGCTCGTCGGCTTGGCGGTCGTGGCACCCATGGTCGGTATATTGCATTGGCTTGAGTCATGGCTCGCCCACGACGTCGCCTATCGCATGCTGGCCGAGATGCGCGTGGATTTGTTCAACAAGCTCGACAAACTGGCACCGGCCTATCTGCTGCGGCGGCGTACCGGCGACCTGGTATCGATGGCGACCCACGATGTCGAACTGGTGGAGTACTTTTTTGCCCATACCATCGCGCCGGCTTTCGTCGCCGTGTTGGTGCCCACCGTGGTCGTGGGCGTCCTGATTCATTTCGCTTGGCCGACGGCTGTTGCCCTGGCCCCCGTCCTTGCCCTGGTTGGCCTGAGCCCGTTCCTCATGCGCGCCCGCATCGATCGGCTGGGTTCGCGCGCACGCGAAGCCTTGGCGCTGCTCAATGCCCATGCCACGGATACCATCCAAGGGCTGAGCGAAGTGGTGGCCTTCCAGAGGGAGTTGGAGCGCGGCGAAGAATTCGCTGAAATGACACGCCATCACGACCGCATCCGTCTGCCGTTCTTTCGCGATCTGACGCTCCAGTACAACATCGTGGAGACGGCTACCGGTATTGGCGGCCTCGTCGTGGTTGTCGCCGGCGCCTTCATGGTGCAGGCCGGCGATCTGGAACGAACCATGCTGCCGCTGCTGACATTGCTCGCCATGGCTGCGTTCCTGCCGGTTGCCGAGATTTCCAACATCGGCCGGCAGTTGGCCGATACGCTTGGCGCGACCCGCCGCCTGTATGCCGTCCACGATGAACCGATCCCGGTGCAGGACGGTCCCGGCGTCGATCTGCCCGCCACAGCGACGGCGGGCGGCGTGGCGTTGGCCTTGGACGGTGTTGCTTTCCGCTACGACGCAGCGCGTCGTCGGGCGCTCGACGGCGTCACTTTCGAGGTGCCGGCGGCGTGTACCATCGCCCTGGTTGGCCCGTCGGGCGCCGGCAAGACCACGGTTGCCCACATGCTATTGCGCTTCTGGGACCCGGAGGCGGGTAGGGTCACCATGGCCGGTCACGACTTGCGCGATTTCAAGCTGGAAGAACTGCGCCGTCGTGTCGCCTTAGTCACCCAGGACACGTATCTGTTCAATGCCACGTTGGGCGACAATATCCGCATGGCCCGTCCCGAAGCCACCGATGCGGAGGTGGCGCTCGCCGTTCGTCGCGCCGCCCTCGAAGACATGGTCAAGGCGATGCCCGAAGGGCTCGACACGCCGGTCGGCGAACGCGGCATGCGGTTATCCGGCGGCCAACGTCAGCGCGTCGCCATCGCGCGCGCCTTCCTCAAGGATGCACCGGTGCTGATCCTCGACGAAGCAACCTCGCACCTGGATGCGATCAGCGAGGCGCTGGTGCACAGGGCGCTGGAAGACTTGATGGCCGACCGTACGACGGTGGTCATCGCCCACCGCCTGTCGACCGTGCGCCATGCCGACAAGATCGTGGTGATGGAGGCCGGTCGCGTCGCCGAAAGCGGCACTCACGCTGAACTCGTTGCCCGCAATGGCCTCTATGCCCGATTGGTCGCCCGTCAGATGGGTGGGGCGGCGGCGGCTGAGTAGGGGCGGCACGCGGTCCCGGTTGACGGTGGCAAGAGAATGGCCGCGGCATCGGTGTCGGCAAAGGCGGGAAGGGAATTTCCTTTGCCGATGCCGTCAGGCGACGTCCATAGGCGCCGGTGCGCGCTTACGGCCGACGATCATCGCGTAGACAAGATTCTCCCTGTGACGGAAGCAGGCGAGCAATACTCCGGCTATATGCGCTACCACCATCGCCAGAAGCAGGTTGGCGAGTAGCTTGTGTGTGTCTTCCACCCACTCCACGCCCCAGAAGGCATCGAGTGTGTACATCCAACCGGTCACGGCTACCCCGCCGACGGTGAGAAGGAGAACGACAATCATCACCCCGCCAGCCGGATTGTGGCCGAGGTAACGGGGTTCCCGACCAACGGCCATGGCGGAAAGAAAGCCGGCGATCACGCTGGGCGAACGTAGGAACTGGGCGAACCGCGCATAGCTGGAGCCGCTCAGGCCCCATAGGACTCGGGCGGCGATCAGCGCTCCCGCGGCGTAACCCGCCCGTTGGTGCAGCGCTTCCCCATCTTCCGAAGTGAGCCAAGCCACCACAAAACTTGCGACCAGACCCCAATGGAATAGTCGGACGGCCGGGTCCCAGACCGATACGGTTTCGTCGCTCATGTCAGCGATCGGCCTTGGCTTTGACCGGTTCGAGGGTCTTTGGATTGAAGTAGGCCTCGACGCGGCGCCCGCTCTGGTCGAGGGCATAGGCCTCATAGCAACCGTCCTCCATGCCAATTCGCGTCACCTTCCATCCTTGCGCCTCCAATTTCTGTTGGAGTGCCTGGGTAGGCTGCCATTCCGCCTTTGCCACGTCACAGCGGTCGGCAGCAAGGACGGTGCCGGCCCAGAGGGGGACGGAGATCATGACGATTGCGGGAAGGAAAGTGTGCTTCATGGTTCGGCTCCTTGCTTCGGTTACGATGCGGCGAGCCTGAGGGTAAGACCTGACTTGGATATGAAGCGAAGCGGATATTTCGTTCAGCCTGACGTCAGGGTTGTAGAATAATAACGAGCAATTGAGAAATTGGCGGGCGATTGAATGCGTATACTGTTGGTGGAGGACGACGTCACCTTGGGTAGCGCTGTGCGCGAGCAGGTGGTCGAGGATGGCCATGCGGTCGACTGGTCCCGTCGTCTCGACGAAGCGGGGGCGGGGGTCCGCGCGGTGCCATACGACCTTATCCTCCTCGACCTGATGCTTCCTGACGGCCAGGGTCTCGAATTTTTGCGAGAGCTGCGTAACGGTGGAAGTGTGACACCGGTCATCATCCTAACCGCTCGCGACAAGATAACGGATCGTATCGCAGGGTTGAATGCCGGAGCCGACGATTACCTTGTAAAGCCGTTCGATCTTGCCGAGCTATCCGCCCGCATCGCCGCTGTTTCGCGGCGCTATGCGGGGAATCCAAATCCGACAATTACGATTGGCGACATGGATATCGATCTGACCGCGCGAATACTTCTGTGCGCTGGCCGGCCGGTGGACCTTACCGCCCGGGAGTGGTCGCTGTTCGAGGGGCTGTTACAGCGCCCCGGAGCGATCCTGTCGAAAGGTCAACTGGAGGATCGGCTTTATGCCTTTGGCGCCGAGATTGAAAGCAACACCATCGAGGTACATGTCAGTCGGCTGCGAAAGAAGCTTGGCCATGGCGCCATCGAGACCATTCGCGGTGTCGGCTATCGCATGGGCGGCCTGTGAGGCGTGGAACGACTCTCCAGCGGCGTCTGGGCATTGGCCTGGTCGGCGGCATGCTGCTTATGTGGCTGGTTGGCACGGCCGTCTCCGGATATGCCGTTCGGGGGGAACTCGATGAGGCCTTCGACAGCGCCATTCAAGAAACGGGTCAACGTCTGCTGTCCCTCGCCATGGCCGGACTGGTCGATAAGGATGAGCCACAGGTAGCTCTCCACGTGGCCGGGATCGGCGATAGTCAGGAGTTCCTTGCCTGGGTGCTGCGGGACCGTACTGGGAACTTGCTCCTGAAATCCCACGATGCCGACCCGGATGTATTTCCGCCTGTTCCGGAGATCGGCTTTCGTAACGTCGCCGGCTACCGCATTTATGGCACCAGCGCCGCGGACGGGGCGCTATACATCGAGGTTGCCGAGCCGCTGGACCACCGCGAAGAGGCGGCGATGGAGGCGACTCTTGCACTACTTTCACCGCTGCCGCTGCTGGTTCCCCTGAGCCTGCTCGGCGTGTGGTGGTTCGTCCGTCGCAGCCTGCGACCCCTTCGTGCATTACGGGCGGAAATAGAGAGTCGTGGCGATGGTGATCTCAGGCCCTCCGCGGTTGTCGGGCTGCCTGCAGAGATCGCCCCGATCGCCGAGGCCGTCAACCGGCTCATGGAACGGTTGCGCCGGTCCCTAGAGGCGGAACGCAGCTTCACCGCCAACAGCGCACATGAATTGAGGACGCCGATCGCGGGTGCCCTCGCCCAGACTCAGCGCCTTATTGCCGAGGCACCGTCGGAAGACATGCGGGCCCGTGGCCGCCAAATAGAAAAATCCCTTCGCGATCTGGCCGGACTGTCAGCCAAATTGCTGGAGTTGGCGCGTGCCGAGGCCGGTTCCATCCTGCACGACAGCCCTCATGATCTGTTGCCCGTGCTTCGACTGCTGATTGATGAATTCAGGAGGACAAAGGATGGTCGCATCCGATTGAGATCGGAGTCCTTGACCGCGTTGCCGGCCAGGATGGACGTCGATGCCTTTGCGATTCTCATGCGCAACCTGATCGAGAACGCCATGAAGTACGGTACGCCCGAGGAGCCCGTGGTCGTTGCCATCGATCCGGAGGGCGCCATTCACGTCGTCAACGCTGGCCCCGTTGTCAAGCCGGAGGTACTTGGTCGTTTGAAGGGGCCGTTCGAAAGAGGCGGGGCGGCGGTGCCGGGAGCCGGCCTCGGGCTTGCCATCGCGGAGGCCATTGCCGTCAGCGCCGGAGCGCGTATCGATCTGCATTCGCCAGCGGCCGGCCGGCGCGACGGATTCGAGGCCGTCGTCGCGTTTCCTCCCTGCGGCCCCTCTCGGCTAACCGGCGGCGCCTGACGGGTGGTGTCCTGGGGTCTCGCCCGGGCGCTGGCCGGACTGCAATCCGGCCGACGTCCGTTCGAGCGGATGGCGCTTAAAGGTAAGGCTTGATCCAGCCCAGGCTTTCGACCGTGTTGCCGCTGCGCGGCTTGTATTCGGCGCCGATCCAATCGTCGTAGCCACACGCGTCGATCCAGTCGAACAGGAACGGATAATTGATCTCGCCGCTACCCGGCTCGCCGCGGCCAGGCGTGTCGGCAACCTGCACGTGGCCGACACAGGGCAGGGCGGCCTTGAAGTCGGCGGCCAAGTTCCCGGCCATGATCTGCCAGTGGTAGAAATCGAACTGCAGCTTAAGGTGGGGATTCGCCGCCTCGCGCACGATCTTCCAACCGAGGTGCGGGTTGTCCATGAAGTAGCCGGGTCCGTCGACCTTGCTGTTGATCGGCTCCAGGCAAACGGTGATGCCATGGGCGCCCAACTTGTTGGCGGCCCATACGGCATTTTCCGTATAGGTGCGCAACAAGAGGTCCCGGTCGGCATTGGCCGGCGTCAGTCCGGACTGCACATGCACCTTTCGTGTGCCAAAGGCCAGGGCGTAGTCGAGCGCCATGCCGATGCATTCCTGAAAGGCAGCCTGTTCGCCAGGCAAACAAGCGAGTCCGCGACCGCCGACGTTGCCCACTTGCTGCGGCGCGTTGATCAGTACCTGCTGGACGCCGGCGCGCGCGATCTCGTCGACCAGCATCTGCTTTTCGCCCTTGTAGGGCGGTGCGAATTCGACCGCCTTGAAGCCCGCCTTGGCGGCAGCGGCGACACGCTTCTCGAAGGGCAATTCGGCGAACAGGAAGCCTAGATTGGCGGTGAATTTCGGCATGGCGTTCTCTCCCTATTCTTAATTGGTCAGCCGGGAATTTCGGCAATCGGGGTAACCAGCGGCTTGCCGGCGAAGAACGCCTGCAAGTTCAGGATGCCGATTTCATTCATTTCTCTGCGCGTCTCGGGGGTGCCGCTGCCGTAGTGGGGCGTCAGCACGACATTGTCGAGACCGGCGAAGGGCGCCGGATCGGCTGGCTCCTTGTCGTAGACGTCGAGGCCGGCACCGCCCAGGCTGCCGTCGCGCAGCGCGGCGATCAGCGCTCTTTGGTCGATGCAGGTGCCGCGTCCCACGTTGACGACGACGCCGTCGGGGCCCAGCGCCTTGATCACCTCGGCATTGACGATGCCCGCCGTCTTCGGACCGCCGATGCAGGTTACCGCCATGAAATCCACGTCGCGCGCCATCTCCGCTAGATTCGGATAGTAGCGATAGGGTACATCGGTTTTACGGTTGGGGCCGTTGTAGGAGATGTCCATGTCGAAGCCGCTGGCGCGCTTAGCCACCGCCCGGCCGATAGAGCCTAGTCCGACGACGCCTAACTTTTTGCCATGAAAACGTCGAGTCATCGGCGCTCGGCCCTTGGCTATCCAATCGCCGGAACGCATGTAGCGTTCCGCCCAGGTGAGGCGCCGCGAGGTCGCCATCATCAGGAGGAACGCCAGATCGGCAACTTCGCCGGTGGTCTGTTCTGGTGTATTGCTGATGCGGATGCCGCGGCTCTTGGCCTTGGCAATATCCACCCGCTCATAGCCGTTGGACACCAGTGCGATCATTTCCAGTTTCGGTAGGGCGTCGATCAGCGAGGGCACCCAGGTGCTCTCGTTGGAGAAGATCGCCCGCACGCTCTTGGCGGCGTCCGCCACCAAGGCGTCGCGGTCCTTGGCGTCACGATAATTGAAGACGGTGAAGTGCTCTTGCAGCATGTCCAGCGCCAACGGGTAGTTGCTGTTGATGAACAGGACCGATTCCTTGGCCATGGCTTCCTCGTTGTTTGGTTATGGTTTGACAGACCTGAGTTCGAACCGGTCAGTGGATATCCGGTTCCGGCACGGCTTCGCTCGTGCGGGCCAGGAAGTCGAAGTCGCAGCCCTTGTGCGCCTGGGTGACGTGCTCGGAAAAAAGCTTACCGTAGCCGCGCGGGAACTTCGGCTTCGGCGCCTTCCAGGCGGCGCGGCGCCGGGCCATTTCGGCATCGTCGATACGCAGGTTCAAGCTGCGCTTGGCGACGTCCAATTCGATGATATCGCCGGTCTTGACCAGCGCCAGCGGCCCACCGACGAAGGACTCCGGATCGACGTGCAGGATGCAGGTGCCATAACTGGTGCCGCTCATCCGCGCATCCGAAATGCGCACCATGTCGCGCACGCCCTTCTTCAACAGCTTCTGCGGGATCGGCAACATGCCCCATTCCGGCATGCCGGGGCCGCCCAGCGGGCCGGCGTTGCGCAGCACCAGCACCGAATTCTCGTCGACCTCCAGATTGGGGTCATCGATGCGTGCCGACAGGTCGTCGTAATTATCGAAGACCACGGCCGGGCCGCTGTGCTTAAGGAACTTCGGATCGGCGGCGGTCGGTTTGATGACGGCGCCGTCCGGACACAGATTGCCGCGCAACACGGCAAGTCCTCCGGCCGCATAGAGCGGGTTGTTGAGCGGTCGGATAACATCGTCGTTATAGACCTCGGCGCCCGCAATGTTTTCGCCCAGCGTCTTGCCGTTGGCGTTCAGGCAATCGAGATGGAGGATGCCGGTCAAGCGGGTCAGCAAGCCGCGCAGCCCGCCGGCGTAAAAGAAGTCCTCCATTAGGTACTTGCCCGAAGGCACGCAGTTGGCAAGCGTCGGCACTTTGGCGGCGATTTCGTCGAAGCGCTCCAATGACACCTCGACGCCGGCGCGTCCGGCCATCGACAGGATGTGGATCAGCGAGTTGGTCGAACCGCCGAGCGCAGCGGCGACGGCCATGGCGTTTTCCACCGATTTCGGGGTGATCAGATCGCTCGGCTTGATGTCGGCCCAGACCATTTCGACGATTTGCCGGCCGCAGGCGGCGGCCATGCGCGGGTGGTTGGAATCCGGCGCCGGAATCGAGGCGCTGCCCGGCAGCGCCAGACCCAGGACCTCGGCCACCGACGTCATCGTCGAGGCGGTACCCATGGTCATGCAGTGACCGTGGGAACGGGCGATGCCGTCTTCCACTTCGTGCCAGTCATCCTGGGTAATATTGCCGGCGCGCAGTTCCGCCCAGTACTTCCATGAGTCCGAGCCGCTACCCAGCACTTTGCCGTGCCAGTTGCCGCGCAGCATGGGACCTGCCGGCATGAAGACGGTCGGGATGTTCATCGTCGTGGCGCCCATGATCAGGCCGGGCGTCGTCTTATCGCAGCCGCCCATCAGCACCACGCCGTCACAGGGGTAGGAACGCAACAGTTCCTCCGCTTCCATCGCCAGCAGATTGCGAAACATCATGGTGGTCGGCTTTTGCATCGATTCCGAGAGCACCACGGTCGGGATCTCGACCGGGAAGCCGCCCGCCTGAAGGATGCCGCGTTTCACATCTTCCACCCGTTGCTTGAAGTGGAAGTGACAGGGCATCACATCGCTCCAATTGTTGAGGATGGCGATGATCGGTTTGTCTTTATAGTCCTCGCGCGCGTAGCCCATCTGCAAAGTGCGTGAATGGTGGCCGAAGGCACGGAGGTCATCGACCCCGTACCAGCGATGGCTACGCAGGTCTTCGGGCTTCTTGCGCGTCTTGCTCATGGTCTGGACGATCCTCTATTGGAATTTTTTTTCAGTGGGGCACATGGGCGCGGAGAACGCCGAGCAGAAAATGCGATGATATCGGGGGCGGGCTCCGGGAACCGGGCGGATGATGAACGGTCGCCCTTGCCGACAGGGCTCCGTTGCCAAAACGTTAGCAGCAAACCATGCGATGGGCCAGTGGTGGCGACAAATGCAGCGGTTCGATTTATTCGGGCATGTCGGAAAGCTTTACGGTCCGATTCGCATCCTTCATTGCTGCTTCCGGCCTCATTTATAAAATGGCAGGCGGTGCAGATGGCATTGGAGGAATTGCGTTGTTGGTAGAGCTTACAATCGCGGATTCATCGGTATTGAGCCAACATCCATTTGTAACAAAAGGTATTTTTGAGCCTTTTTTGAATTCTGCCATGAACCGAGGTAGGCGGACCTGTCGGATATTTTTACACTTTACCAAGGGGGTAATGATACCTAGCTTCACAACCTGTTGAATCTCAGCCATATTTTGCAATGGCATTTGAATTGCATTGAGGTAGTAAGGTATGAAAAGGAACCCAACGAATAAAAGTCAGTACCTTGGAATAAATACCTAAAGTGCGCGCATGACGGGTTGTGAGCGTGCTTGAGCAAGGTCTTGAGGCGCAGGAACAGGGGGTCACCTTTGTTCCGGGGGTGTGCGGCAGTTAACGCGCCAAATCGGCGGCGAGATATATGTTGCTGTCGGCGGTAGCGGTCGGTACCCCAAGAAGCCCAATCTTTGTTCACGGCATATGCAACCCGTGAAGAATAAGGCGACCCGTCGTTGAGCGAAAACGTGGAAAAAATGAGCCGTTCAGGCCCGGGCGAGGGACGTCGCATGACGTGGCCCGACGCCGTGGCGCTTCTTACGGTTTTTTCGGTCGTCTGTTGGATCCTTATCGCCAGCCTCTTCATCGGTTTCGACCCGCAAGGCGATATGTTGGCGAATGACAAGGAAATCCGGGACCTCATAGATTTCGCCACGGCGGGAGGATCGGAGGAGGGGAACTCGACAGCCCCCGCCATCAATAACCCGGTGGGTAGCGCTCCCGCTGGGGCGGCCAAGAGCGATTGATTCTTCGGTCAACATCCTCCTGGCATTTTTCGAAGTTCGCTAAACTTCCATCGCGCTAAAGTGCGTCCCATGGCAAAGACCCTGGCGATCAGACCGTTGACGCAACGCACATTGCTGCAAGCCATCCACGATTTGGGCGAACGCGATGCGGACCTCGCCCGCATTCGGGCCACCGCCGGCATTCCGCCGTTGCGCGCCCGCTCGCCTGGGTTTGCCACATTGCTCAAGATCATCTGTGCTCAACAGGTGTCGACGGCATCCGCACGGGCCATTATTGCGAAATTGGAGAGCGGCTTCGACCCCTTGGTACCGGAGACGGTGGCGGCGGGTGGTCCGGAAGCGTTACGTGCCATCGGGTTCAGCCGGCAGAAGGCCGAATATGGCATCGGCCTGGCCCGCACCGTGCTGGCTGGAGAGCTCGATCTCGATGCCGTGGCAGGGCTGCCTGACGAAGTAGCTATTGAGCGCCTGTCGGCCCTGAAGGGTATCGGTCGCTGGACCGCGGAAATCTATCTGCTGTTCGCGTTGCGCCGGCCAGACCTGTGGCCCGTTGACGATCTGGCTATTGTATCCGCGGTCCATCGCCTCAAGGGCATGGCCGAACGTCCCAGTCGCAGCGAAATGCTGGCCATCGGCGAAAGCTGGAAACCGTGGCGCAGCGTGGCCGCGCGTCTACTCTGGCATTTCTACAACACGCTGCCGTTGAAGGCTGACTGAGCCATTCACGGGGGCGGTTAGGGCAGGTATTCGCCGCCGTTGACGTGAATGGTCATGCCGGTAATGAAGTTCTGGTGCGGTTGGGCCAGCCAACGCACGGTTTCGGCGACCTCCTCCAGATAGCCTTCCCGTCCGACCGGAATGCCGCTGGTGCGGTTGCCCGTGGTCGGGCCGGCGCTGGCGGAGCGCAGCCCGCCGATGCGGCCAGGCGATACGGCATTGACCCGAATGTTCTTGGCAGCGAACTCACGGGCCAACGATTTGGTCAGCGCGACCAAACCGCCCTTGGCGACGCACAGGGTTTCGCGCTCCGGCGTGCCGACGAAGGTGTTGATGCCGGCGATGTTGACGATGCTGCCCCAACCGGCCTTCAGCATGTGCGGGATGGCTTCGCGCGAACACAGGAAGGCGCCATTGATGACGTGATAGGCATAGTGCTGCCATTCGGCGTAGGTGGTATCGAGGAACGGCTTGCCCATGCGGTCGGCCGCGTTGTTGACCAGGATGTCGAGGCCGCCAAAGGTATCGACCGCCTTCTTGAACATCGCCTTGACCTGCTTTTCATTGGTGATGTCGGCTTTCACCAGGATGGCCTTGCCGCCGAGCTTCTCGATCGTCTCGACCGCCGCCTTGCCCTCGTCGACGGACTTGAGGGTATTGATGACGATCGAAGCGCCGTCGCGGGCCAAAGCCTGCGCCGCCGCCAAGCCGTTGCGCCGCACGGCGCCGGTCAGTAACGCGACCTTGCCTTCGAGCGGTCGATTGTTGGCCTGCGGACGGTTGGCTGGAGCCTTGCTCATGGAAATCCTCCCTAGGTGCGTGGTGACGGCTAGGCGCCGTCGCTATGAAAATGAAGTATAGGCGATGCTGCGGGAAATCGCCTGCCATCAACCGCGGCATCGGGCCTAAGCTAAGGCATGTACTCGCCGCCGTTGATGTGCAGGGTCATGCCGGTGATGAAGCCTTGGCTGGGTTGGCAGAGCCACCGCACGGTTTCCGCGACTTCTTCCACATAGCCGACGCGCCCGACGGGGATGCTGGGCGCAAGGTCGCCTTTGGCCGGGACCGCGCCGAAGATCTGCGCCCCGCTGCCGCCGATGCGCCCGGGTGCCACGGCGTTGACCCGGATGTTTTTGGCGGCGAACTCGCGGGCCAGCGATTTGGTCAGCGCGATCAGGCCGCCCTTGGCGACGCACAGGGCCTCGCACTCCGGCGTGCCGACGAAAGCGTTGACGCCGGCGATGTTGACGATGCTGCCCCAGCCGGCGTTCAGCATGTGCGGGATAGCTTCGCGCGAACACAGGAAGGCGGCATTGACGACATTGTAGGCGTAGTGCTGCCATTCGGCGTAGGTGTGATCGAGAAACGGCTTACGTGTGCGGTCGGCGGCGTTGTTGATCAGGATGTCGATGCCGCCGAAGGTGTCGGCCGCCTTCTTGAACATCGCCTTGACCTGCTTCTCGTTGGTGATGTCGGCCTTCGCCAGGATGGCCATGCCGCCGAGCTTTTTGATCGACTCGACCGCCGCCTTGCCCTCGTCGACCGACTTGCGGGTATTGATGACGATGGCAGCACCGTCGCGGGCCAAAGCCTGCGCCGTCGCCAGGCCGTTGCGCCGCACCGCGCCGGTCAGCAACGCGACTTTGCCCTCCAGCGGACGTCCGGACGTTGGCGTGCTCATGGGCATTCCTCCTGCTTCGTCGGCGACCAGGAAGTATTGGCAGCGGAGAACGCGCCTGTCGTTAGGGCATATATTCGCCGCCGTTGACGTGGATGGTCATGCCGGTGATGAAGCTCTGGCTGGGTTGGCATAGCCAGCGTACGGCCTCGCCCACCTCTTCGCAGTAGCCCTTGCGGCCGACCGGAATCCGCGCCAGCAGGTCGCCGGCGACGGGTGGCCCTTGGGCGATGGAACGCTGGCCACCGATCACCCCCGGCGCGACGCAGTTCACCTGAATGTGGCGGGCGGCGAACTCCCGCGCCATCGACCGGGTCATGCCGGCCAACCCGCCCTTGGCCGCACCCAGATGGGCGCGTTCGGCTTGGCCGATGTAGTTGCCGACGCTGCCGACGTTGACGATGCTGCCCCAGCCGGCCGCGATCATGTGCGGCAGGGCCGCCCGCGAGCACAGAAAGGCGCCGTCGATGACGGTATGGGCGAAACGCTTCCAATCGGCGTAGCTGGTTTCCAGAAACGGAATGACCGTGCGTTCGGCGGCGTTGTTGACCAGGATGTCCAGGCCGCCGAATTTGTCGACGGCCTTGTCGAACATCGCCGTGACTTGCTTTTCATTGGTGATGTCGGCCTTGACCAGCAGGGCCTTGCCGCCCTGCTTCTGAATGGCCGCAATGGCCGCCTTACCTTCATCCACCGACTGGCGGGTGTTGATGACAATGGCCGCGCCGTCGCCCGAAAGAGCGAAAGCGGCGGCCAGGCCGTTGCGCCTTACGGCCCCCGTCAGCAACGCGACCTTTCCTTCGAGCGGACGATTCTTAGAAGTCTGGTTCACGGCAAATCCTCCCAAGGGTGACGATGGATGCCCCGTCTTGAATCACGGCATGAATTGGCCGCCGTTGACGTGCAGGGTCATGCCATTGACGAAGCCTTGCGTTGGCTGACACAGCCAGCGCACGGCCTCGCCGATCTCCTCGCAATAGCCGTCGCGTCCCACGGGGGGACCGTTCTTGCCCAAGCTGCCCGGCAGCTCGCCGGCGCTGGCCGCGCGGGGTCCGCCGATGCGGCCTGGCGAGACGCAGTTGGCGCGGATGCCGCGTGCGCCGAACTCCTGCGCGATGGCGCGGGTGAAGCCGACCAGCCCTGCTTTCGCGGCACAAACATGGGCGCGGTCGGGCGTGCCGACATAGGTGCTGATGCCGCCCAAGGTGACGATCGTGCCGCCGCCGGCCTTTAGCATGTGGGGGATGACGGCGCGGGCGCACAGGAAGGCGCCGTCGATAACGATGCGGGTGATGCGCTGCCACTCTTCGAAGCTCATCTCCAAAAGCGGCGTTTGTTTGCGGTCGGCGGCGTTGCTGACCAGGATGTCGAGGCCACCGAAGGTCTTGACGGCTTGCGCCACCATGTCCTTGACCTCGGCCTCATCGGTGATGTCGGCTTTGATCAATATGGCCCGACCGCCTTCGGCTTCGATCTCGCTGACGACGGCGTTGCCTTCGTCCACCGACTTGCGGCAGTTCAGCACGATATTGGCGCCGTCCTTGGCGAGGGCCAGGGCGGCGGCGCGCCCGTTGCGGCGGACGGCACCGGTCAAAAGGGCGGTCTTTCCTTCCAGAGATCTGGCGGTCATCTGCATTTCTTCCTTGGCATGGCTTGAGAAAAGCACGGATCGAGAAGATAACATTTCCCTTCGCCTTGCCTATGGCGATGTCCGGCCGCATATGCTTCCGGTGAGTCCGCTGGCAGTAAGGAAAGTAGGGCATGACCGAACGTCCAACGCCCGCGACGCGCATCGAGCAGGACTCCATGGGGAACGTGGCGGTGCCCGCCGACCGTTACTGGGGGGCGCAAACTCAGCGCAGCCTGGAGAATTTCCCCATCGGCGGCGAGCGCATGCCGCTGCCCTTGATCCACGCCCTCGGCCTGCAAAAACGGGCGGCGGCCATCGTCAATCGGCGGTTGGGCGAACTCGCTCCGGAGATTGCCGATGCCATTGCAACGGCAGCCGGTGAGGTTGCCGAGGGCCATTGGGACGATCATTTCCCGTTGGTCGTCTGGCAGACCGGGTCGGGCACCCAGACCAACATGAACGCCAACGAGGTCATCGCCAACCGGGCCAATGAGATTCTCGGCCGGCCGCTCGGCAGCCGCGAACCGGTTCATCCCAACGATCATGTCAATCGCGGTCAGTCCTCGAACGATACCTTTCCGACGGCGATGCATATTGCCGCTGTCCGCGCCATTCACGACAGCCTGTTGCCGGCGTTGGCCCAACTCGAGACCGCACTGTTGCGTAAATCCGAGGCCTTCGCCGACGTGGTAAAGATCGGCCGCACCCACTTGCAGGATGCGGTGCCGATGACTCTTGGTCTGGAGTTCTCCGCCTGGTCCGTGCAGGTGGAAAAGAGCGGCGAGCGGCTGCGCGCGGCGCTGCCCGGCCTCTATGAACTGGCGCAGGGCGGCACAGCGGTGGGCACCGGCTTGAACGCTCATCCCCGCTTCGCCCGGGCGTTCGCCGAGGAAGTGGCACGCCTGACCGAACTGCCGTTCATGCCCGCCGTCAGTCCGTTCGAAGCGCTGGCCAGCAGCGATGCGGTAGTCTTCGCTTCCGCTGCACTACAAACCGCCGCCGCTTCCTTGTTCAAGATCGCCAGCGACATTCGCTTGCTCGGCTCGGGGCCGCGTTCGGGACTGGGTGAACTCATCCTGCCGGAGAACGAACCCGGTTCCTCGATCATGCCGGGCAAGGTCAATCCCACACAGGCCGAGGCGCTGACCATGGCTTGCTGCCGGGTGATGGGCAATCATGCCGCTATCGCCATGGGCGGCTCGCAGGGACACCTTCAACTCAACGTTTTCCGCCCGATGATGATCGATGCCCTGCTGCAGTCGATCCGACTGCTGTCCGACGCCTCGGTCAGCTTCGCCGAGCGCTGTATCGACGGCATCGAGCCCGACCGCGCACAGATCGCCCGCCACCTCTCACGCTCGCTGATGTTGGTCACGGCACTCGCCCCGCACATCGGTTACGATGCCGCTGCGAGCATTGCCAAGAAAGCGCACGCGGAGGGAACGACGCTGAAAGAGGCGGCATTGGCTCTGGGCTTGCTGTCGGGGGAACAGTTTGACGATTGGGTTCGTGTCGAGCGTATGGCCATGGGCCGCAAAGGCGACTGAATGCCTCAGTTCACCATCAGGGCGGCAGCCAGCGTGGGGCCGATCTCCAGGTTGATGACAAGGTCGGCGATGGCGTCCATCTGTGTCGGTTCGCGATTGAGGATGACCAGCTTGGCGTCGTTCTCCTTGGCCAGCACCGGAAAGGAGGCCGCCGGATAGACCACCAGCGACGAGCCGATCGCCAGGAACAGATCGCATTGGAGCGTCGCAGCCTCGGCCCGCCGCATGGCCTCCGGCGGCATCGACTGACCGAAGGAGATGGTGGCCGGCTTGACCATGCCGCCGCAGGCTTGGCAGACGGGCAGGGTGCCTTTCGCTTCGAAGGCCACGCGGATGGGGTCGAGGTCATAGGTCGTCGCGCATTGCAGGCAGTGGGCATAGGTCGTGTTGCCGTGCAGTTCGACCACTTTGTCTTCCGGCACGCCGGCGCGGACATGCAGTCCGTCGATGTTCTGGGTGACCACCGATATCGCTTTGCCGGATCGAATCATCGCCGCAACCGCGCGATGGCCGGCATTGGGTTGGGCGTTCACGATGGCGTCGTGGCCATCGAACTTTTGGCGCCAATAGCGCCGCCGCTCGTCGGCCGAGGCCAGGAACTCCTGATAGGAAACCGGTCGATTGCGTTCCCAGACGCCGCCCGGCGAACGAAAGTCAGGGATGCCCGATTCGGTGCTGATGCCGGCGCCGGTAAAGACCACGACTTTCTTGGCGCCGTCGATCAGAGAGCGCAGAGTTTCGACCGGTTCATCGACAAAAGGCATGGCCCTCTCCGCTGCGAATTCATCGAGACATGGACAGGTTACCATCGAGGCGGTTGCCTCGGGTATGCCAATCGGCATCTGGCCCATCGTTCCAGGGGCGTGCTATGCAGCGGCGGGTATCAGCAACGACATGTGCGAGGATCGGACGATGAACTCTACGGCACCCGCAGCCGATTGGTCGGCGGCCGTTCACGAGGTGCTTGGCACCTTGGGCGTGGCTCAGGTGGCCTATGTGCCAGATGCCGGCCACCGGCGGCTGATCGAGCGCTGCTGCGACGATACGAAAATGAAAGCGCTGCCGCTGACCACCGAGGAGGAGGGCATTGCCGTCCTTGGCGGTGCCTGGCTGGGCGGGGAAAAAGGCGTGTTGCTGATGCAAAGCAGCGGGGTCGGCAACTGCATCAATATGTTATCGCTGACTCGCGCCTGCCGATTTCCGTTGCTGATGTTGGTGACCATGCGCGGCCAGTGGGGCGAGTTCAACCCTTGGCAGGTGCCGATGGGGCAGAACTGCGCCGCCATGCTGGAGATGGCCGGCGTTCTGGTGCACGAGGTGGACAAGGCCAGTGACATGGCCGAAACCGTCTATGCCGCCGGGCGCATCGCCTTCGACGGACCCGCTGCTGCGGCAGTGCTGATTTCGCAACGCCTGATCGGCATCAAGACGTTCGGACGATAAATCATGACACGCAAGCCATCCAAGCCAAACGTACCATCCAAACCCGCCGCGCCGCGCCGAAACGACGTGGCCGCCCGAGCTGAATTGTATCCCCTGCGGCGGCGCCAGGTGATGCCCCGCCTGCTGGCCGGTTGCGGCGACGCCTTGGTGATTGCCGGACTTGGCGCGCCGGCCTGGGATGTTACGGCCGCTGGCGACCGTGACCTGAGCTTTCCCTTATGGGGCGCCATGGGTGGCGCGGTTGCCATCGGCCTGGGGCTCGCCTTGGCACAGCCGCGGCGGCGGGTTCTTGTCGTCACCGGCGACGGCGAATTTCTGATGGGGCTCGGCATGTTGGCCACCGTCATGGTGCATCGGCCGCGCAATCTGTCGGTGGCGGTCTTCGACAATGAACGTTACGGCGAAACCGGCATGCAGGTTACCCACACCGCCCACGATGTCGATCTTGCCGCCATGGCCCGGGCGGCCGGCTGGCCGTTGACGGCCACCGTGAACGACGACGCGGGCCTGACGTCGGCCCTGCCGGCGATTCTCGCGGCCGACGGGCCGGTGTTGCACGTCATCAAGGTGCGCGCCGAGGATTTGCCGCTGGTATTGCCGCCCAAAGACGGCGTTACCCTCAAGGACCGATTTCGCAAAGCCCTGCTGGGCTCCGCCGCCTACTGATTATTGGTCAGGCCCGACATGCCGGCGGCGAGGAAGGTCACCAGGATCAGCCCCAGAATGCGGTGAACGGCGAAATAGTATTTCAGCGACTGCGGCGATTGTTCCGACAATTCGTTGTGAACCAGCGGATTGAGCTCGACGAACGGCACCGAGGAATCGATCGAATAGAAGGCGCTGCGTACCCAGCCGATTTCCCGCCCGACCGGCGAGGCGACCAGGACCAACGTGCCGACCACCTGCAGGCCGATCAGCCAGACGATCGACAGCCAGACTTCGAGGCCGTAACCGATCACCGCCCATTTGACGGCCATCCAGACTTTCGTCGCCCACGTCGTCGTCGGGTGCAGGAGTTGGTAGTTGTTACGGGCGATGAGTACGTCGTCGGCCTTCTCGATCCAGCCGCCGGCGCGCAACACCTTGGCGAGCTGTTCGTAAGGCTGCGGCTGATAGATCTCGGCGCGGTCCTTCTGCTTGCCCAGCCAATCCAGCATCCATTCGACGGGGCGTGCCGCCAACATATCGCCCCGGGTGGACCGAAGGCCGCCCAGTTGCTGATAGGTGAAGCCGACCAGATCGAGGCGGCCCTCCAGTTTGTCCCATGACTCGTCTGTGTCCTGCAAAGCCTCGGCGCGCACGTTGCGCAGGATCAATTCCGATCGGTCGCCCCAACTCGGTGGATCGAAGTTTGATCGGCCCCCATTAGGTGGTCCGGGTTGAATGTTAGTGCATTGCTTCCTCCCTGGCCATTGCCGGCTGTAGGTGGAGCGAAGCGGAACCGGAAGGCGGCAATGGCGGCGTCGCGGTTTCCGGGGCCGGTGGCCGGTAACCGAGG
>CANITX010000063.1 GCA_947470575.1 Rhodospirillales bacterium | reverse complement strand
GCAGCCAAAGGAGCCGGCGGCGCCTCCCCCCGCCCCCATGGAGGAAACCGGCGAAGTGCGGGCGGCAGAAAACCCGCTCAGCCAGACTGAACTCGATTCGATGTTCGCGGAGCCTGAACCGGTCGAACCCCTCGTCGCCGAGGAAGAGGACGAAACGGAGATCGACGATCTACCGGATCCCGATCCGATACCTCAAGTTTTCACCGACCCCGATTCGGTGCTGGAAGACGAGGAACGGCCGGTTTCCGCATGGCTTGCCGTTCTTGTCGCCCTTTTGGTCGTTGCCGGGCTTATCGGCGGACTTTATTTTGCCCGCGACGGCGTCATGAAAATGATCCCGGCTTCGCGCGCCCTATATGACCTCATCGGTCTGGGTGGAGAGCCACTGGGAGTCGGCCTGGAAATTCGCAGTATCGATTTCGAACGGCCGACGGAAGACACCGCCGATGTGCTGGTCGTAAGCGGTATCGTTGTTAACACCGATAAGCAGGTGCGGCCCGTTCCCCTGATCCGGGTTGTGCTCTACGACGCGGCTTCAAACCCGCTGCAAGACACGGTCTTGTCGCCGATCGAAACGGAACTCCAGCCAAGCAAGGACATGGCATTTCGAGCCCGTTTCGTCGATCCGTCGCCGTTGGCACGGCGCATGGAGGTGACCTTTGCCGCGCGGCCAGGGTCGCCCGAGCATTGAGGCCCGTTCCTCTGTAGGCGGCCCCCGCCGGTCAACAGCCGGATTTCTTAGCCACCGCTCTCCCCTTCGCCCGCCCAGCCCATAGAATCCAAAGCGGCACGCATATGGGGCGGCGGCGAAGCCACCGCACCGACCGGATCCCGGGTAGGGTAGAGTGGCAGGGCAACGGCACGCGCGTGCAAATGCAGGGCTTCGACCTGTTGGCGCCTCGGTTCACCGCCGTAAATGGGATCTCCCACCACCGGGCAACCGAGGGCAACGCAATGCACGCGTATCTGATGCGTGCGGCCCGTTCGCGGGTGAAGTTCCAGCCATGACCGGCCGCCCGCGGAGGCCAGGACGCGATAATCCGTCACGGCGGCCTGACCTTCCTCATGGACTTCCATCCACCAGCCGCGTTGGGCATTGCGTTTGCGCAAGGCGGCGACAACCGTGCCCCGGCTTTCGGCCGGCTTACCTTCGACCACCGCCCAGTACGTCTTTTTCACCTTGCCCTGGGAGAATAGCTTGCCGAGGCGGCGCAGCGCCTTGGCATGGCGGCCGAGGACCAGGCAACCGCTGGTGTCCCGATCCAAACGATGGGCGAGAGCTGGCGGACGGGGCAGGCCGAAGCAAAGATGGCCGAACAAGTCCTCCAGATTCTGCCCGCCCTTGGGACCGGCGTGAACCGGCAGACCGGCCGGCTTGTCGACGATCAGCATCAAACCGTCGCGATAGAGCACGCGGGCCAGCAGTTCATCGGGCGTCATGAGATTTGTTCGCGGCCGGCCGCGCTAGGCTGTCGGCCGCCCTTCTATGGGAAATGCCGGGTCGTTGTAACCCGGTGTCGAGGCATGGCCGGCAACCACGCGGGCATCGACGAAGGCCTCGTCCTCCTTGGTCAGCGTGGACTCGACAGCCGGAAGATAACTCTGCCACTGCTCGAGGGTACGCGGCCCGGCAATCACACCCGTGATCAATCGGTTGCGCAGGACCCAGGCCAGGGCGAACTGCACCGCCGTCATGCCGCGCGATTTGGCATAGTCCTGCATCTCGCGGGCGAGCATCAGGGATTCCGGCCGCCATTCGGTTTCCATCATGCGCTTGTCGGCCTGACCGGCGCGAGATTCGGCGTCCGGCTTGCCCTGCGGGTCGTACTTGGCGCTGAGCACGCCACGCGCCAGCGGACTGAACGGGAAGACGCCGAGGCCGTAGTGGGCGCAGGCCGGCAGGTGTTCTGTTTCGATCTGGCGGTTCAGGATGTTGTAGGTAGGCTGGCTGACCACCGGGCGGGCGACGTTCATCCGGTCGCAGAGGCGGCAAATCTCGGCGACCCGCCATGCGCGGTAATTGCTGACCCCGAAGTAACGGATCTTACCCTGGGTCGAGAGGTCGCCCATGGCGCGCACGGTTTCGTCCAGCGGCGTGCTGTGGTCTTCCTTATGCAGGTAGTAAACGTCAATGTGATCGACGCCCAGCCGCTTCAGGCTGTTTTCGCATGCCGTCATCACCCAGCGCCGCGACAGGCCGACTCCGTTCGGCCCCTTGCCGGTCGGATTTGCCAATTTCGTGGCGAGCACCCACCAGTCCCGGTTGGCGCGAATGGCGTTACCGACGATCCGTTCGGACTCGCCATCGTTATAGCCATCCGCCGTATCGATGAAATTGACGCCTTGATCGCGCGCATGATCGACGATGACGCGCGAGTCCGCTTCATTGGTCCGTCCGCCAAACATCATGGCGCCTAGGCAAAGCGGCGAGACCTTGAGGCCGCTGATGCCTAATTTACGGTACTTCATTGTTGCCTTCTCCTTCGGGAAACCACCACGTCGGGGCGGAGCATAGCGGCAGCGCACATGCTTGTCCGCCCCCCTTACGACAGTCCGGCATCCAGTGCCTGGGAAAACGGTGCGAGAGGCGTGTAGACTGCCGCCATCATGTGGATGGACGCCGTCGACCTTCGCGATTTCTATGCTTCCGAACAGGGGCGGGTGGCGCGGATCATGATCCGCCGCCAGATAAGGGAAGTATGGCCCGACGTCAAAGGCCAGACGGTCATCGGCATGGGTTATGTCACGCCCTATCTGGGCGTCTTCAGGGGCGAGGCCGAACGAATCGTGGCCACCATGCCCGCCGCACAAGGCGTGCTGCATTGGCCCAGAGAGGGCGGCGGTCTGACGACCTTGACGGAGGAAGCGGAATTGCCCTTTCCGGACCTCTCCATCGACCGCCTGTTGCTGGTCCACACCCTGGAATGCACCGAGCAGGTCCGGCCCCTACTGCGCGAGGCCTGGCGGGTTCTGGCCGGCAGCGGCCGATTGATGGTCGTGGTCCCCAATCGGCGCGGCCTGTGGGCGCGGTTCGAGCGCACGCCGTTCGGCCATGGCCTGCCCTATTCCCCCGGACAGCTGTCGCGACTGCTGCGCGAAACCCTGTTCACGCCGTTGCAGTCACGGACCGCGCTGTTCGTGCCGCCGTCGCGCCGGCGCTTTCTGCTGTCTTCCGCCGGCGCCCTGGAGAATATCGGACAACGGTGGTTCAAGACCTTTGCCGGGGTCATCCTGATGGAGGCCACCAAGCAAATCTACGCCGCCAGTTCGCAAGCGCCGGCCCGCAGGCAGCGAGCTTGGGCGGCGGCCCGGCCCACGGTGTCGAACCCTACGCCGAGCCACCGAGCCAGCCGTTCCCACACCTGAGGACCGCAATAATCAGACCGGGCCGCCGGACGCGCGAAAGACGCCCGCCACGAAGACCCGCAGGAACAGCAGGCCGGTCAATGCGAACGACGCCATGATCAAGGCCATGGGTGCCGGCGAACCGCCATGGAGGGCGCCGATCAGGGACGATGCGACGGCAGCCACGCCGAACTGAAGGGTGCCGAGTGTCGCCGAAGCCGTCCCCGCCCGCCCCCGATGCGGCTCCATGGCAAGTGCGGCGGCATTGGGCATGATAAAGCCAACGCACGCGAGAAACCCCCATTGCGGCAGGATGATCCCGGTCATGCCACCGAAACCCGTTAGGGCGCAGATCGCGAGGACCGCACCGGCCAGCACTTGCACGACAGTCGCCACGGCGAGCGGCCGGTCGGGTCCGAAACGCACAACCAATCGGGCATTCAGCTGGGATCCGCCGATGATACCGAGCGCGTTGGCACCGAACAGCCAGCCATATGCTTCGGCCGGAATGCCGAATAGGTCGATGAAGACGAATGGCGACCCAGCGATATAGACGAACATGCCGCCAATGCTGAAGGCGCCGGTCAGCACCAGCCCCATGAAATGGCGGTCGGCGAGAAGGAGGCGCAGATCGGAAGCAACGACCCCGAGGGCCGGTAGCCGGTCCTGGCGGGGAGAATGGGTTTCGGGAAGCCGGAAAAATACGGCGGCAAGGCACAACAGCCCGAACAGGGCCAGGACGACGAAAATCGCTGCCCACCCCGACCAGACCACGACATAGCCGCCGATCAGCGGCGCCAGTACCGGGGCTGCGCCCATCACCAGCATCAGCAGGGAATAGACACGGGCGGCATCGCGACCGGCGAACAGGTCGCTGACCATGGCCCGGGCGATGACCATGCCGGCACAGGCGCCCAGACCTTGAATAAAGCGCAGAACGAACATCGCCTCCACCGTGGTGACCACGGCGCAACCGATGGAGGCGGCGATAAACAGCAACAGCCCCGCGTAAAGAGGCGGCTTACGGCCAAAGCGGTCGGCCAACGGGCCATATAACATCTGACCGCAGGCGAAGGACGCGAAGAAGACGGCCAAGGTCATCTGTATCGGCCCAGGTCCGGTACCGAACGCCGCCTGCAGGGCAGGAAACGCCGGCAGGTACATGTCGATCGACATGGGGGCGAAGGCGGTCAACGCGCCGAGGATAACGATGGTCTCGACGCGCCGGGCCGGAATCATGCCGCCGTGCGGCGCCTGAGCAAGAACACGCCTTGCTCGCCGAAGACGTTAGCGAAGTACAGGGACCGACCGAAACGCCGCGCCCCTCCCCGGTGGTCGAGCGCCATCGCACGTTCGACGACAATGCCCATTTCGTCGCAGAGGCTGACGAAGTCGCGGATGCTGCAAAAATGAATATTCGGCGTGTCGTACCATTGGTACGGCAAAGCCTTATTGACCGGCATGCGTCCGTGAACGGCGATCTGCCAACGTACGCGCCAATGGGCGAAGTTCGGGATCGAGACGATAGCGTGCCGGCCGATACGCACCAGATTGGCCAATACATCGCGCGGCGCCCGGGTGGCCTGCAGAGTCAGACTGAGGATGACATAGTCGAAGGCATTATCGGGATAGTCGGAAAGATCCGTGTCGGCATCGCCCTGGATAACCGGAAGCCCCGCCGCGACGCAGGCATTCACGCCTTCCATGCCAAGCTCGATGCCGCGGCCATCGGCCTGCTTGACCCGGTTGAGGTAGTCGATCAGTTCGCCGTCGCCGCAGCCGACATCGAGCACCCGCGACCCCGGCTCGATCATGTCGGCAACCAGCTTGAGATCGATGCGAATGCCATTGCGCGTTTCGCGCACTGTGCCTGGCGGTGTGCTGCTGTCCATAGGCTACCGTTCCGCCGAGCGGCCCAGTCCGTAGCGTTCGGCGGCACCGTCAATGAAACCGGTCATCACGCGGAAGAACTCCGGCTCTTCGAGCAAAAAGGAATCGTGGCCTTGATCGGACGTGATCTCGACAAAGCTGACATTGGCTGCGGCAGCATTGAGCGCATGCACGATGGTACGGCATTCCGCCGTCGGATACAGCCAATCGCTGGTGAATGAGATCACGCAGAAGCGAACGGGGGACCCGCGGAACGCCTCGGCCAGCACCCCGCTATGACGGGCCGCCAGATCGAAGTAATCCATAGCGCGGGTGATATAAAGATAGGAATTGGCATCGAAGCGGTCGACGAACGTACTGCCTTGGTGACGCAAGTAACTTTCCACCTGGAAATCGGCATCGAACCCATAGGTGAGCTCATCGCGATTCTGCAGCCGGCGACCGAACTTGCGGGTCAATGCCGCTTCGGACAGATAGGTGATGTGGCCGGCCATGCGCGCAACGGCCAGACCGCGCTCCGGCCGCACGCCTTCCAACTGATAATTGCCGCCGCGCCAGTCCGGATCGGCCATGATGGCCTGACGGCCGAGTTCATGAAAGGCGATATTCTGCGCCGTGTGGTGGGCTGCGGTCGCAATCGGCACGGCGGCAAACATGCGGTCGGGATAGCTGGACGCCCACTCCAGCACCTGCATGCCACCCAACGAGCCGCCGATCACGGCAAACAGCCGGTCGATGCCCAGGTGATCGATCAACATGGCCTGGGCGCGCACCATGTCGCGGATGGTGATGACGGGAAAATCCAATGCCCATGGCTTGTTCGTTTGCGGATTGAGGTCCGTGGGGCCGGCCGTCCCCATGCAGCCGCCCAGGATATTCGAGCAGACGACGAAAAAGCGATCCGTGTCGATGACACGACCCGGTCCGACCAAGGTCGACCACCAGCCCGGCTTTCCCGTCACCGGATGGGTTTCGGCCACAAACTGGTCACCGGTCAGGGCGTGACAAATCAGAATCGCATTGGAACGCTGGGCGTTAAGGGTCCCGTAGGTCTGATAGGCAACAGTGAAGTCACGGAGTTCCGTTCCGCAATCGAGCGTCAACGGTACCGCTTGCCCAAGCACCACCTGATGCCCGGGGAGACTACGGGCATCCCATTCGGCGAGGCTCCGGCTCTTCAAGGGCGCCATGGGCAGTCATATTCCAACGGTAAGCAGGGCCACATAGCTATGAAGCAAGTCCCCCCATGTCAACGCTTTCTTGACCCCCGAAGGTCATGTCCGGCCGATGCTCGGGTAGGTGCGAAACCTTAGGAAATCGCGGATTTGGCCTTTGCTTTTGGCGGGACATGCCAGTATCACTATGCGCCCTTCGTCGATAATCTTCCGCGGCCCCAGCCGGCCATGTCGGCGGCCTCAGCGCCAGCCGTATGTGACGCTGCCGGCGATACCGGCGAAGGAAATAAGGGATATCCCAGGTATCTGGAATGCGCCGATGACTGCCGAAATCTCTCTCGAAGATCTGCGTCGCGACATCGACCGGATCGACGATCAGATGCACGATCTGTTGATGGCCCGCGCGGCCATTGGCGATCGCATTCGCGCGGCCAAAACCGGCAGCGCCGTCAACCTGCGTCCCGGTCGCGAGGCAACTATTTTACGCCGCCTCGTGACGCGGCATCGCGGACCGTTTCCAAAGCCGTCGCTGGTCCGCATCTGGCGCGAGGTATTCGCGGGGTTAACGCGTCTGCAGGGCCCCTTCTCCATGGCCGTGCTTGGCCACGAACCGCAGCGCAATTTGGCCGAACTCGCCCGCGATCAATATGGCAGCCACACGCCAATGAACGTTTACCCTTCCGCGCGTCGGGTCATGGAAGCCGTCGTCCGTGGCGATGCCAGCGTCGGTGTCCTGCCGATGCCGCGCCAGGACGATGACGATCCCTGGTGGCCGTATCTGGTCAGCGAGAGCGCCGCGACGCCGCGCATCGTTGCGCGTCTCCCCTTCGCCGGACCTGTCAATCTTCGGGAAGGGGCGCAAGAGGCTTTGGTCATCAGCTGTCTGAATCCCGATAGCACCGGAGATGACCGTACGGTGCTGGCCATGGACATGGTGGAACCCGTATCCATCGCCCGTTTGACGCCGGCATTGGAAGCCGTCGATCTTAAGCCGACCTTCAGCGCACGATGGCGAAATCCACAGGTCGACCGCTCGGTGCTGCATATGGTGGAGATCGGCGGCTATCTCGTCGCGAATGACCCCCGGGTGCTTGCTGCCCAGGAAGCTCTGGGCGTGCACGTCAACCGGTCGATTGTAATCGGTGCCTATGCCGTCCCCTTGAGCCCCGAAGCGCTGATGCCGAACGGGAATGCCTCCGAAACCGCACGTAGGGCGGGATGACGCCATGAACGCCCTTGCCGTCCGTCCAGGCATCCTCGATATCCAGCCTTACAAGGGCGGCGAGTCTGCCGTCGCCGGTACCACGCAGGCGATCAAGCTGTCGTCGAACGAAGGTGCGCTCGGCCCGAGCCCCGCAGCCATGGAAGCCTTCCGCAAAGCGGCCGCCGGCCTTTACCGCTACCCCGACGGGCATTGCACCGCGTTGCGCGGCGCGCTGGCCAGCCGCTACGGGCTGGATGCCGCCCGCATCGTTTGCGGCGCCGGTTCGGACGAGCTACTCGGCTTGCTTTGCCGGGCCTATGCGGGTCCGGGCGACGAGGTGCTTTACAGCCAGCATGGCTTTCTCATTTATCCGATATCGGCGCGCAGCGTCGGCGCCTCCCCCGTCTGGGCACCGGAGACCGACCTGACGACGGACGTGGATGCCCTGCTGGCCAAGGTCACGCCGCGGACGCGCGTGCTGTTCATCGCCAATCCCAATAACCCGACGGGTACTTACCTGTCGGCCGACGCGCTGCGCCGGCTGCGTACCGGCTTGCGCCCCGACATCCTTCTGGTCGTCGACGCGGCCTATGCCGAGTACGTCGGGCGCAACGACTACACGGCCGGCGAGGACTTGGTCGAAGCCTTCGACAACGTCGTCATGACGCGAACCTTTTCAAAAATGTTCGGGCTGGGTGGATTGCGCCTCGGTTGGGCCTATTGCCCGGCTGCCATCGCCGATGTGCTGAACCGCATCCGCATGCCGTTCAACGTGTCGAGTGCGGCTCAGGCGGCGGGCGTCGCCGCGTTGGAGGATTTCGATTTTCTTCAGCGCGTGCGCGACAACAACGACCGCCTGCTGCCGTGGACGACCGAGCGCCTGCGGGCCATCGGCATCGATGTGCGACCGAGCGTCTGCAACTTCGTACTGCTGCGCTTCCCTCAAGCGACGGACGGCGATGCTGCGGCGGCGGACCACTTTCTGAAATCGCGCGGCATCATCCTGCGGGCCATGGGTGGCTATGGCCTGGCCGACTCGCTAAGGCTCACCATCGGCACGCCGGAAGAAATGCAGATCGTCGTCGACGCTCTTGGCGAGTTCATGCGGAGATAAGCCCGATGGTTCCATTCGAACGGATAGCCTTTCTCGGCATCGGCCTGATCGGCTCGTCGCTGGCCCGGGTCATCCGCCGCGACAAGCTGGCCGGCCATATCGCCGTCTGCGCCCGTACCCAGGAGACGGTGAACAAGGCGGTCGAGCTGGGCTTGGCCGACAGCGTCACACTCGACCCCGCGGAGGCCGTGCGCGATGCCGACCTGGTCATGCTCTGCGCACCGATCAGTGCCTGCGGTCCGCTGGCCCAAGCGATGCGCCCGGGGCTCAAGCGCGGGGCCATCGTCAGCGACGTCGGTTCGGTTAAGGCAGCGATAATCCGGGATGTGGCCCCGCACTTGCCGGAGGGCGTGCACCTGGTGCCCGGGCATCCGGTGGCCGGCACCGAGCATTCCGGTCCGGAAGCGGGCTTCGCCGAGCTGTTCAACGAACGTTGGTGCATCCTTACACCGCCGCAAGGCACCGACCCCACCGCCGTCGAACGGGTCGCCGACCTGTGGCGGGCGGCCGGCATGCGCATCGAAGTAATGGATGCCCTGCACCACGACAAGGTGTTGGCCATTACGTCCCATCTGCCGCACCTGATCGCTTATACGATCGTCGGCACGGCCACCGATCTGGAAACGCACTTACAGAAAGAAGTCATCAAGTTTTCGGCCAGCGGCTTTCGGGACTTCACCCGTATCGCTGCATCGGATCCGACCATGTGGCGCGACATCTTTCTCAATAACCGCGAGGCCGTTCTGGATATCCTGGGGCGTTTCAGCGAAGACCTGTCGGCCTTGCAACGGGCCATCCGCTGGGGCGACGGCGATATGTTGTTCGATGCCTTCACCCGCACGCGGGCCATCCGACGCGGCGTGGTGGAAGCGAAGCAAGCCTAAGCTTTTCGCCGTCGATCCCAGGTCACGAATACCAATCCCACCCCGACGGCTGCCGCACCGGCGGCGATGCTCCAACTCAGGGTCTCGCCTAGCAACCAAGCTGCCGCCAACACGCCGCAAACCGGCGACACGAAACCGAAGCCGACAATGACGCTTGGATTGTAGCGCTTCAGCATCCAGTGGTTGATGGTGAACCCGAAGCCGGCGATGACAACGCCCTGGTAGAGCAAACCCAACACCGGGCGCCAGCCGAGGTTGTCCCAGGCGATATCCTCGAACAGCAGCGCACCGACAAGAAAGACCGGTAACGACAGGAGCCCTTGCCATACGGTCAGCTTGACGTTGTCGAGGCCGCGCAGCACCCGCGCGCTGAAGGCCAGCCGCAGGCCGAGCAAGAATGCCGAAATGATCACGATGACATTTCCGAGTCCAGTGACGCTCGATGCGTCTACCCCTTCACCGCGGGCAAGCACCAGAGCCGTGCCCAGGAAGGCGACAAAAAGTCCCGCTACCCGCGTCATGGTCAGCCGATCGCCAGGGACCATCCACGGCGCCACCAGCGCCCCCCATAAGGGGTACGTCGAAATCAGAATGACGCCAAGCGCCCCGGTGGTTCGGTCGAAACCGATATTCATCAAGGCGATCTGTAGGGTGAACATGGCCGACACCCCGACCAAACCCGGCCATTCGCTGGCGGTGGGACGCAGCCGTATCCCCTGAGATTTGGCCCAGGCGACAACGCATATCGCGCCGATGACGAAACGAATAAAGGCGCTCCACAGCGGCGGAAAGGCCTCGAGGCCCAGCTTCACGGCAATGGGATTTCCACCCCAAAGACTTTGGACGATGACGGCAACGAAAATCGCCTGTAATGGAAGCGCCATGATACGGGCTCTTGTAACGGTTAATGGCCCTGGGACGCCATGTTTTTACAGGGTCTTCGGCCCGTTGACACTTAGGGGCCGCGCCCTTATTGTGCAGTGCGGTATAAGAATATCGCAATCGCGCTCGGATTAATGTCTCTTAAGTATGGAATCTTTGTATAAGGGCTGTGACACAAATCCGCTGCTGTCCTTAACTTAATGATAACGTGGGATATTTTTCTTCATGAAAGTGCTGGTCGCCGTCAAACGGGTCGTCGACTACAACGTCAAGATCCGAATCAAATCCGACAATTCCGGCGTCGAATTGGCCAATGTGAAGATGTCGATGAACCCCTTTGACGAAATTGCCGTCGAAGAGGGCGTCCGTCTCCGCGAAGCGGGAAAGGCGTCAGATCTCGTTGTTGTTTCAATGGGTTCTGCCGCATGTCAGGAAACCATCCGGACAGCGCTCGCCATGGGCGCCGATCGCGGGATTCTGGTGCAAACCGACGCCGAATTGCAGCCGTTGGCCGTCGCCAAGTTGTTGAAAGCCATCGTTGCCAAGGAATCGCCCGATCTGGTCGTCCTCGGCAAGCAAGCCATCGACGACGATTCCAATCAAACAGGTCAAATGCTGGCAGCCCTGCTGGACTGGCCGCAAGGCACGTTTGCCTCCAAGCTCGAATTGGCGGACGGCAAAGCGGCCGTCACCCGTGAAGTCGATGGCGGATTGGAGACTGTTTCCTTAACGCTTCCGGCCGTGGTTACGACCGATCTGAGGTTGAACACCCCGCGTTATGCATCGCTGCCCAACATCATGAAGGCGAAGCGCAAGCCGATCGAAACGCTGACCCCCGAGGCGCTCGGCGTCGACGTGACCCCACGTTTGATGACGCTGAAGGTATCGAGCCCGCCCAAGCGTCATGCCGGGGCGAAAGTGGCAGACGTCGCCGAACTGGTCAGCAAGCTGCGCACCGAAGCTAAAATTCTGTAGGTGAAGACGAATGAGCGTTCTGGTTATCGCTGAACACGACAACGCCGAACTCAAGCCGGCCACATTGAATACAGTGACGGCTGCCACACGGTTGGGCGGCGACGTGGTGGTCCTTGTTGCCGGGCACAATTGCGACGGCGTTGCCCAGGCGGCGGCGAAGGTCGGCGGCGTCGCCAAAGTGCTGAAAGCGGACGATGCCCGCTATGCTCATGCGCTGGCCGAACCGCTCGCCAGCCTGATCGTTTCGCTGGCCGGCGGCTACAGTCATATCCTGGCCCCGGCCACGACATCCGGAAAGAATGTCATGCCGCGTGCCGCGGCCCTTCTGGACGTCGCCCAGATTTCCGACATCTCCGCCGTCGAAAACGCCGACACCTTCGTGCGTCCGATCTATGCCGGAAACGCCTTGGCGACGGTACAGTCGAAAGACAAGATAAAGATCATCACCGTACGGACCACCGGGTTCGATCCGGCGACGGCCGACGGCGGCAACGCGACGATCGACATCGCACAACCGGCCAACGGCTTGGACAAATCGTCTTTTGTCGGGCAGCAGTTGACCAAGTCCGAGCGGCCCGAATTGACCGCCGCCAAGATCGTCATCTCGGGCGGACGCGGCATGCAGAACGGCAGCAACTTCGCGTTGCTGGAGCGGGTCGCCGACAAGCTGGGCGCCGCCGTCGGCGCGTCGCGCGCCGCCGTCGATGCCGGCTATGTCTCCAATGACTACCAGGTCGGGCAAACCGGCAAGGTTGTTGCGCCGAACCTTTACATCGCCGTCGGCATTTCGGGCGCCATTCAGCACTTGGCCGGCATGAAAGATAGCAAGGTCATCGTTGCCATCAACAAGGACGAAGAGGCGCCTATCTTCCAGGTTGCCGACTACGGCCTTGTCGCAGACCTGTTCGAGGCTCTGCCGGCGTTGGCCGAAGAACTGGAAAAGAGTCGCTGATTTGACATATCTGCGGGGCCGTATCCCACCCAAAGGATCATCATCGATGAACGACATCGCCGTCGACGCGTCGAAGTTCCGCAAAATCGGTGTTATCGGGGCTGGCCAGATGGGTAGTGGCATCGCCCATGTGATAGCCCTCGCCGGAATCGACGTCGCCCTTAAAGACATCGATCAGGAACGGCTCGACAAGAGCGTTAGCCTGATCGAATACAACATGCGCCGTCAGGCATCCCGCGGCCTGATCAAGGAAGCGGATATCGCACCGGCCATCCATCGCATAACGACGGGGATCAACTACGAAGCCCTTGGCGATTGCGACATGGTCATCGAAGCCGCGGCCGAAGACGAACAGCTGAAGAAGCAGATCTTCCGCGAACTGTGCCCTTATCTGAAGCCGGAAACGCTGCTCGCCTCGAACACCTCCTCCATTTCCATCACGCGCCTTGCCGCCCAAACCGACCGTCCGGGCAAGTTCTGCGGCATGCACTTCATGAACCCCGTGCCGGTGATGGAGCTTGTGGAACTGATTCGCGGTATTGCTACCGAAGATGACACCTATCAAATAGTTCGCGATTTGACCCGTAGGCTGGGCAAGAAGGCCGTCAGCTCCGAAGATTTCCCTGCCTTCATCGTGAACCGCATCCTACTGCCGATGATCAACGAGGCTGTCTACGCCCTTTACGAAGGCATCGGTTCGGTGGACGCCATCGATACCGCCATGAAGCTGGGCGCCGCCCATCGCATGGGCCCGCTGGAACTGGCCGACTTCATCGGCCTCGACACGTGCCTGTCGGTCATGAACGTGCTGCACGAAGGATTGGCCGATACCAAATACCGGCCGTGTCCGCTGCTGGTGAAGTATGTCGAAGCCGGATGGCTTGGCCGCAAGACGGGCCGCGGCTTTTATGACTATTCGGGCGAGAAGCCGGTTCCGACCCGCTAGCGTCCTATTCCACCGTATCGAGCCCGATATCCAGAGCCGGCGCGCTGTGGGTCAGCCAGCCGGCTGACATGATATCGACGCCGGCTGCCGCGATCGCCGGCGCCTTGGCAGCCGTGACCCCACCCGATGCTTCGACGATGGCACGCCCATCGACCATTTTCACGGCGCGCGCCAGCGTCGGCGGATCCATATTGTCGAGCAGGACGATATCGACCCCACAGGCGAGGGCTTCGCCGAGTTGCTCGAGAGTATCGACCTCGACTTCGATCTTGACCATATGCCCGATATGGGCGCGAGCCCGTTCGATGGCGGGGCGCACACCGCCTGCAACAGCGATGTGGTTATCCTTGATCAGCACCCCGTCGTCGAGACCGAAGCGATGGTTGGCGCCACCGCCGGCCCGCACCGCATATTTTTCCAGGGCCCGCAAGCCAGGCGTCGTCTTGCGGGTACAGGTCACGGCAACATCGTAACCTTCCACCGCGCGGACGATCTCGCGGGTCGCCGTGGCGATACCCGACAGTCTGCCCACGAAATTCAGCGCCACCCGCTCGGCGGTGAGGATCGACCGGGCGGGACCCGAAACCCGCAACAGGGCCTCGGACGGTTTCGCATCGCTGCCATCCGGCGTCAAAACGGCAATCGAAACGGCGTCCCCGGCAAGCTGGCGAAAGGCCTCAATAGCAAGATCGAGACCGGCGATCCGGCCATCCTTTCGAGTTGCGATGACAGCCGCCATGACTGCGTCCTGCGGCACGATGGCATCGGTCGTGATATCGCCGGCACGCCCCAGGTCTTCGGCCAAGGCCTCGCGGACGGCCCGCTCGACGATATGGCGCGGCAATGGCGAAAGGGTACGCGTCGGAGCGATCATGCCGGCCTCATATCTCGGCGGACTGCATGAAAGCTAGGCAAGGCCGAGGAAAGCGATACGACGGCTCAATTCCGCCCGACCTCGATCATGCGCTCGACAGAACGGCGGGCGCGCCGCGCGATGTCCGGATCGACCGTCACTTCCGGGGTCATATCGCGCAGGCAGTCGGCCACCTTGTCGATGGTGATCCGCTGCATGTGCGGACACAGGCTGCATGAGCGAATGAACTGGGTCTCCGGATATTCCGAAGCCAGGTTCGAACTCATCGAGCATTCGGTGATCAACGCGGCACGGGCCGGCCGGTGTTGGGCGATGTAGTCCGCCATTCCCGCCGTCGAGCCCGAATAGTCGGCACGGCCCAGTACGTCGGGTGAGCATTCCGGGTGGGCCAGGACGACCACGTCGGGATGCGCCTTACGCAGGCGATCGATCTGACCGGCTTCAAAGGTCTCGTGGACCATGCAGCGGCCAGACCAAGCAATGATTTCCACATCGGTTTGAGCGGCCACATTGCGCGCCAGGAATTCGTCGGGAGTCATGATCACCCGGTCGACGCCCAGCGATTCGACGATCTTCTTGGCGTTCGCCGACGTGCAGCAGATATCGGTCTCCGCCTTCACGTCGGCCGTGGTGTTGACGTAAGAGACAATCGGTACACCGGGGTATTTCTTGCGCAGCTGACGCAGGTCTTCGCCGGTGATCGATTCGGCCAGCGAGCAACCGGCCAGCGGGTCCGGGATCAGCACGGTCTTCGTCGGATTCAAAATCTTTGCCGTCTCGGCCATGAAGTGCACGCCGCAGACGACGATGACATCGGCATCGGTCTCCATGGCCTCGCGGGCCAGCGCAAGGGAATCGCCGCGGATATCGGCAATACCGTGGAAAATGTCCGGCGTCATGTAGTTGTGCGCCAGGATGACGGCATTGCGCTCGGCCTTAAGGCGCAGAACCTCGTCGATATAGGGCGCTAGATGCGGCCAGTTGTTCTCGGGAATGACCGAGCGCAACCGCTCGAAGATCGGCCGGGTTCGAACGGCAACATCCGAGGCGTCTGAGGCGTCCGCGACAATCGGGCCAAGCAGGGCATCCATGGCCAACCTCCACTATGCTCAATTCGAGTATATATTGAGCCTAAGAAAAAAGCCGTTAGGCCAGTGACGTTATAATGGGTTTGAGCATAACCACTGTCAAGTGGCCGTAACAATTCCGATCAGCCGCGACGGGCGGCGACAGACGGCAGCTTGAAGCCGACTGCCGAGCGTTCGGCCAGGATTTCCCGGCGGAAACGGAAGCGCACCGCCGGCCGGCCGCCGGTCCGCGTTTCGATGGTTCCGGTGCTTTCGACCAGTCCTTCCCGCTCCACCAGCCGTCGGAAGTTCTGCTTGTGCAGGCGCTTACCGGACAACGCTTCGACCAGGCGCTGCAGATGGAGCAAGGTAAATTCCGGCGGCATCAGTTCGAAAACCACGGGTCGATACTTGATCTTGCCGCGCAATCGGCTGATGCCGGTCGCCAGGATGCGGCGATGGTCGAGCGCCATGGGGCCGGAAAATCCGATGCTGGCATCCGATGTCTTGCCCCGATCGCGGCTGGCTTCTTCGACCAGCCCGATTTCATAGAGAAGCTCGTAGCGCTCCAGCACCAGATCCTCGCTCCAGCCCGCGCCGTCGAGGCCGAAGGACACCGCCGCCCGCTCGGCGCGCTCACGTTCCTCGGCGCGGTTGCCGGCTGCCTTGATCCATTGACGCAAACGGGGTTCGATCCGTTCCGATAGCGCCACGGGACGACCCCGCCGCCAATCTTCCCAGGGGAAAAAGGCATACCAATTCCGCCACTGCGTGGCCGAGGCCGGATCGGGCTCGGGCGGCCGAGTCAGCACCAGGTAGCCAATCGAGATAACGCGCGAACCGCCCTGCACCTCGCGCGGATCGCGCCCCTTGTCGCCGAAGGTGTATAGCTGTTCGACGTAACCGAGCCGCAGGCCCGTCTGCGCTGCGACCCAGGAACGCAGACCCATATCCAGGGTACGATGGCGGCCCGGCTCAAAGGGGCCGAAGGGCAGCGCGGCAAGGCCTTCGCGGGATGGGTCTTCGCGCGAATTGGGCACCACCAGAACGCAAGGTTCGTCGCCGACCACGGCAACGATCACGGCATTCAAGCCGATCATGAAGTCGTGGGCGCCCTGCGCCGCCATATTAATCCTCGTCTCGGGCATGACCCCTATATACCGGATTTGGTATCGCGCGTCGTGCCGGCGTTATCAGCCGCTGCGTCTAAATTTCTGGAAGGCGTGCGGAGTCATTGGCGCCAGGTATTTGATGGCACCGCCCCGCAGAATGACCTCGCCGACATAGAGATCACCACGGGAGTCGCACCACAGTCCGTGCGGGGCGATAAAGTTGCCGGGCAGGATCGGATCGTTGCCGCCGAAGCGGGCGGCAACCTTGCCGTCGGGATCGCAGACGGTGACCCGCGACACCGGATCGTGGCCGGCAGGGGGACATTCCATGGTGTTGGCATGCAGGTGGGTGCGCGCCGGCTTCGACCAACCGAGTTCCGCGATGTGCAGGAAGTCCTGGTCGTCGATAAAGATGTCCGCCGGACGGCCAAGCCAGTTCCAGGCGTCGATGAAGGTGCCGTCCTCGCGAAAGATCTGGACGCGGGAGTTCTCCCGGTCAGCGACATAGACCCGCCCGCCGCTGTCGACGGCGATGGCATGCGGCAGGTTGAATTCTCCCGGCCCGTTGCCGGGCTGCCCCCACGACGTGATCAGCTTGCCGTCGGCTGAAAAGCGGTGGACACGGGCATTGCCGTATCCGTCGGCCACATAGAGGTCGCCGTTGCGGCCCTTGGCGACGTTGGTCACCCGGTTGAACGGTTTGCCGCCGTAGAGTACCGGACAGGTATCGATCCGATAGCCGGTCTCGGCCGCCACGCCGGGCTCGCCGATGATCGACTTCATGTTGCCCTGAGTATCGAAGATGCGGACGGTGTGATCGCCATCGTCCGACAGATATAGAATGTCGTCCTTGTCGATGAAGATGCCGTGCGGGCTCTTGAAGACGCCTTCGCCCCAGGCATTCAGGAACTTGCCTTCCTTGTCGAAGACAATCATCGGATGGTCGCCACGATTGAAGACGTAGACCCGGTCCCGGGAGTCGACGGCGACGCCGGCCACTTCGACAAAAGACCAGCCTTCGGGCAGCTGCTCCCAGCCCTGAATAACCTCGAACTCGAACTTGTGGGGCCCGATGGGCATGGCGTTCCTCCGGGATCAGCCCGTCCGCTTGAACTTGTGGAAGGCATGGGGGGTGAGCGGCGCGAAATATTTGATGCCGCCGCCGCGCAGGATCACCTCGCCAACATAGAGGTCGCCGCGGGAATCGCACCACAGGCCGTGCGGCGAACAGAAATTGCCGGGCAGGATGGGATTGTTGCCGCCGACCAGAGCGGCAATCTTGCCATCCGGATCGCAGACGGTGACCCGCGAGATCGGATCGTGGCCGCAGGGTGGGGCCTGCATGAAGTTGTAATGGAGTTGCCAGCCCGAGGGCTTGGACCAGCCGGTTTCGGCGATATGGATGAAATCCTGATCGTCGATGAAGATATCGGCCGGCCGATTGAGCCAGGTCCATTCGCGGATGAACATGCCGTCGGGATTGAAAATCTGAACGCGGGAATTTTCCCGGTCGGCGACGTAAACCCGCCCGGCGCTATCGACGGCGATGCCGTGCGGCAGGTTGAATTCCCCCGGCCCGGAACCCGGCGTGCCCCAGGAGGTGATCAGCCGGCCGTCGGGCGAGAAGCGGTGGACGCGGGCATTGCCGTAGCCGTCGGCCACATACAGATCGCCATTGCGGCCACGGGCGACGTTGGTCACCCGGTTGAACGGCTTGCCGCCATAGAGCACCGGACTGACACCGTGCTTGTATCCCGTTTCGGCGGCGACACCGGGTTCGCCGAGCATCGATTTCAGGCTGCCCGCCGTGTCGAAGACCCGCACCGTATGGTCGCCGTCGTCGGTGAGGAAGACGGTGTCGTCGCGGTCGATGAAGATGCCGTGCGGGCTCTTGAAGATGCCCTCGCCCCAGGCGTTGAGGAAACGGCCCTCCTTGTCGAAGACGATGATCGGATGTTCGCCGCGGGTGAAAACGTAGACCCGATCTTGCGAATCGACGGCGACGCCGACGACCTCGACAAAAGACCAGCCTTCCGGCAGCCGTTCCCAGCCGGCGATCACTTCATATTCGAAGCGGTGCG
>CANITX010000062.1 GCA_947470575.1 Rhodospirillales bacterium | reverse complement strand
AGCGGTCGATCTCGGCGGTCGGGCCCGACCACATGATCTTGCCGCCGTATAGCATGGCAATGCGGTGGGCGATCTTGCGTGCGCTGGTCATGTCGTGGGTGATGCTCAGGGCCGTGGCGCCGACGTCGCGGGTCACCCGGACGATCAGATTATTGATGATATCCGACATGATCGGGTCCAATCCGGTCGTCGGTTCGTCGAAAAAGATGATTTCCGGGTCGGCGGCGATGGCGCGGGCCAAGCCGACCCGTTTTTGCATGCCTCCCGACAGCTCGGCGGGAAACAGATCGCAGACATCGGATCCAAGGCCGACGTGGGACAGCTTCTCGACGGCAATGTCGCGGGCCTGTTTGCGGCTCGCCTTTTGGCGCGATAGCACGCCGAAGGCGACGTTTTCCCATACCGGCAGGCTGTCGAACAGAGCAGCGTTCTGGAACAGCATGCCGATCTTGCGGTTCACCCGCTCGCGCTCGCCGGTGTCCATGGTCAGCACGTTCTCGCCGTCGATCTCGATGCTGCCGCTATCGGCCTGTAGCAAGCCTAAAATACACTTCAAGGTCACCGACTTGCCGGTACCCGACCCGCCGATGATGACCACCGATTCACCGGCGCCGATGTCCAGGTCGACGCCGTCCAACACGGTTTTCGGTCCGAACGCCTTGCAAACGCCGCGCAGGCGAATCTTCGGATTTTCGTCGCCGACCCGTTCCGCCGTCATGGGGTCCTTCATTTGGCGAAGAATAGCTCGGTCAGGACATAGTCGAACGACAGGATCAGGATCGAGGCCGAAACCACGGCATTGGTCGTCGCGGCGCCGACACCCTGTGCGCCGCCGCGCGAATGGTAACCGTGATAGCAGCCCATCAAGGTTACCAGGAAGCCGAAGGCGCTGGCCTTGACCAGGCCGGATACCACGTCGCGCGCTTCCAGGAAATCATAGGTGTTCTGCAGGTAGGTCGCCGGATTGAAGCCCAGCTTGTAGACGCTGACCAGATAGCCGCCGAAGACGCCGATGACGTCGGCGATGAGTACCAGCACGGGCAGCATGGCCAGCCCCGCGATCAGACGTGGCGCCACCAAGTATTTGAAAGGGTTAGTCGACAATGTGGTCAGCGCGTCGATCTGTTCGGTGACACGCATGGTGCCGATTTCGGCGGCCATGGCGGCGCCGATGCGTCCGGCGACCATCAGGCCCGCCAGCACCGGGCCCAATTCGCGCGTCACGGAAAGCACGACGACGTTGGCGATGGCGCCTTCAGCCGAAAACCGGGCGAATCCGGTATAGCTTTGCAAGGCCAGGACCATGCCCGTGAAGATCGCCGTCAAGCCGACGACCGGCAACGAGAAATAGCCGACGTCGATCATCTGGCGCAGCATGATACGGGGATAGAAAGGCGGACGGACGCAGTGCGACAGCGCCGTGCCGGTGAACAGCGTCAGTTGGCCGGTGGTGCCGAAGAAAGCCAGGACAACCTGGCCGATGGCCCGCAAAAGGTTCATCGCGCTGCAGGTCCTTGCCGATAAACGCGCCGGTAACGGTGGCCGAGGCGGGTCAGGATTTCGTAGCCGATGGTGCCGGCGGCCACGGCCATGGCGTCGACGGGATTGTGCGGGCCGATAAGGTCGACCGTCATGCCAGGCTGCGATACATGCTCGGCCGCCGCCGTGACGTCGAGGGTCATCAGATCCATGGACACCCGCCCCACAACCGGTACCTGAACCTCCCCGATAAAGGCGTGGCCGGAGTTGCTCAAAGACCGTGGATAGCCGTCGGCATAACCCGCCCCGACGGTCGCCAGCCGGGTCGGCCCAGCGCAGCGGTGGGTCGCACCATAACCAACGGTCTGAGGGGTGTCAACGTTACGGACCTGCAAGATTTTTCCTTGCAGGCGAACAACTTGCGCCATTGGATTGGGGCTCGGTGGGGTTGGGTTGATACCGTAGAGCGCACTCCCGGGCCGGACCAGATCGAAGTGAAAGGCGGGGCCCAGAAAGACGCCCGAGGAATTGGCCAATGACGCCTGTCGTACGGGCAGGCGGGCGCGGAGCGCAGCGAATCGCTCGAGTTGCTCCCGGTTCAACGGGTGGTCGGGGGTATCGGCGCAGGCCAGGTGGCTGATCAGGTTGCGAACGACCAGCCGCGACAGGCGTTCTGGGCTCTCCGCCAGGGCCGCCAGTTCCTCGGGCGGCAGCCCCAATCGGCACATGCCGGTATCGAGGTGGAGATTGGCGGGCAGCGGCTTGTCCGTTGCCGCCTGGAAGGCCAGCCACCGGTCGATGTCGTCAAGGCTGTTGAGTGTCGCGATCAGCCGGTGCTCGACAAAGGCCGTGCCGGCCTCGGCAGGCAAACCGCCGAGGACGTGTAATTCGGTATCCGGCCAGTTGTTATCCAGGGTGGCGCGCAGTGCTACACCCTCATCCACGGTGGCGACGAAGAAGACCCGGCAGCCGGCGGCGGCCAACGCCGGGGCGACCATGGCGGCGCCCAGGCCATAGGCGTCGGCCTTGACCACGGCGGCGCAGGTCGCGCCATTTGCCCGGTCGCGCAACAATCGCCAGTTGGCCGCCACCGCGTCGAGATCGACGGTCAGCGTGGCGGTGGCGAAAGGGTTGGTGGACATGACGGGGCGGGCCTCGCTCGGGTACCGAAACTCAGCGTCCTGGTTCGTGGTCCCGGTCCAGGTTGCCGAAGCGGGTATAGGCGCCCTGGAACATCAGGCGGACGGTGCCGATCGGGCCGTGGCGCTGTTTGGCGATGATGACTTCGGCGATGTTGCGCACTTCGTGCAGGCGTTGGCTCCAGCGTTCCCGCTTTTCCATGAAGCGGTCTTCCTTCTCGTCGGGGCGCTGAATGGGTTCCTCGCGTTCCAGGTAATATTCCTCGCGGAAGATGAAGGCGACCACGTCGGCGTCCTGCTCGATGGAGCCCGATTCACGTAGGTCGGCCAATTGCGGACGCTTGTTTTCGCGGGCTTCGACTTGGCGGGACAGCTGCGAGAGGGCCAGAACCGGAACCTCAAGTTCCTTTGCTAAGGTTTTGAGGCCACGCGTAATTTCGGAAACCTCCTGGACTCGGCCGTCATTGCGGTTGGCGCCGCTGCCGCTTAGCAGCTGCAAATAGTCGATGACGATCAGGCCCAGCCCATGCTGGCGCTTCACCCGGCGCGCCCGAGTACGCAGCGCCGCGATGGTCAGGGCCGGGGTATCGTCGATGAAGATTGGAATTTCGTGCAGCATCTGGCTGGCGACCACCAGCCTTTCGAACTCTTCGTTGGACAGTTCGCCCTTACGCATTCGGTCCGAGGAGATGTCGGTTTGTTCCGAGAGGATGCGCGCGGCCAACTGCTCTGACGACATTTCCAACGAAAAGAAACCGACGACGGCACCTTCCTCGCCCTTGCTGCGTGCGTAAGAATAAGCGGCATTATAGGCGATGTTGGTGGCCAGCGCCGTCTTGCCCATCGATGGCCGGCCGGCCAGGATGATGAGGTCCGACGGATGCAGGCCGCCGAGGATCTTGTCCAGATCGACAAGTCCGGTGGTGACGCCCGCCAATTGGCCCTCGCGCTTGTGGGCGCGTTCGGCCATGTCGATGGCTTTCAGCACGGATTGGCGGAAGGGGACGAAGCCGCCTTCGTAGTTGCCGGTGGTGGCCAGATCGTAGAGCCGCTGTTCGGCGACCTCGATCTGCTGGTTGGCGCGTTCCTCGATCTCGCCGCCAAAGGCGCGATTGACCATGTCTTCGCCAAGACCGATCAATTCGCGCTTTAAATGAAGATCGTAGATCAAACGTCCGTATTCACTGGAATTTATGACGGTGACAGCCGACACGGCCAGCTCTGCCAGATAGGCCGGGCCGCCGATATCGGCCAGGATTTCATCCTGCTCGAACAGCCGCTTGAGGGTGATCGGGTCGGCGATTTGGCCGCGCTCGATCAGCCGGGCGCAGGCTTCGAAAATGCGCCCATGTGGGGCTAGGGCGAAATGTTCCGGGCGCAGGAATTCAGAAATGCGTTCGTAGGCCCGGTTGTTGACGAAGATGGCGCCCAATAGCGCCTTTTCGGCTTCGATGTTGTGCGGCACGGTGCGGAACGCGCCGCTGCCCTCGGACGGGGTCCGGTCGGCGTCGGTCCGTTCGATAACGGGCGGTTCGGTGATGAGGGCGGCCATGGGCGCGGAGCATAGCAAAGCACCGCCTCCTGCCCATAGACAAAGCGGCTGGTCCTTGAAAACAACGGGGATATCAATTGGTTGCTGGGGGTTGCCTGTGGATATGGGGATAACCTGTGGGCAACCCGGTGCAAACAGCAACCCGAATCGTTGCCGTCGGCGGGGTCAGGCGGCGCGCTGGTTGTCCTGGCGTGGCGCTTCCCGGCCGCGATGCGCCTGAGCCTGTTTCCAATCGGCAACGTAGTCGCGGGTTAAGGGCAACGCGGTCTGCTGCTTGGCCATTTGGATCTGGAAAACGACGGTGTTGAGATGGCGGAACGCGGCTTCGCTGGTTGCCAGGTAGTATTCCCACATGCGGCAGAATCGCTCGTCATAGAGCGCCTTTGCCTTGTCGCGGTTGGCCTGGAACCGTTCCTGCCAGTGCCGCAAGGTTTCGGCGTAATGCAGGCGCAGCACCTCGACATCGGTAACGATCAGACCGGAACGCTCGATGGCCCGCATGACCTCGGACAAGGCCGGGATGTAGCCGCCGGGAAAGATATACTTGCGAATCCAGGGGTCCGTCGAACCGGGTCCGTCGGTTCGCCCGATGGTGTGCAGCATGGCGACGCCGTCGTCGGCCAGCAGCGCGTTGAGCTTGCCGAAAAATTCCGCGTAGTGGTTGATGCCGACGTGCTCGAACATGCCGACCGACACGATGCGGTCGAAGCAGCCCTCCTGGAAACGGTAATCGCGCAGTTCGAAGTCCACCCGATTATCGAGCTGAGCGGCCTCGGCGCGCTCGCGAGCGACCTTAAGTTGCTCGCTCGACAGCGTGATGCCGGTTACCTGGCATTCGCCTTCACCGGCCAGGTAAAGGCCCAGTCCCCCCCAGCCGCAGCCGATGTCGAGCACCCGCTGGCCGGATTTAAGAAACAGTTTGGCGGCCAGATGCCGCTTCTTGGCATATTGGGCCGCTTCCAACGACTGCTCGGGATATTCGAAGTAGGCGCATGAATATTGCCGGTCGGTGTCGAGGAATAGGTCGTAAAGTTCCCGCGAGATATTATAGTGATGCGCGGCATTGCGTTGCGCCCGGCGGGCCGGATTGAATTGGTGGATGCGCCGAAGCAGGCGATAGCCGAGGGCAATAACGCGAGCCGGTTTGGGCAATGGGGCAATAGCCAGATTGCGCGAAACCAGATCGACGAAATCCGTGATCGACCCTTCGACAAGATCGATCCGTCCCGCCATATAGGCTTCGCCAAATTTAAGGCTGGGACCGAGCAAAAGCTCGTAGGCTACTAATTTATCTCGAAATTTTATGGTGGAAACAGGTGTTCCGCCGTCGCCGAAAACATGGCGTCGGCCTTGTGCGTCGATGATCGTCAATCGGCCGGTCGCGATAAGCCGGCGTAGATAACGCCCCAACAGGAACATGGTCTCCCACCTTCGGGGACCGCCTTCCGTCGCCTGGCGACGGCTACGGCCTCGCCTTGATCCGCCAATTCACATGGTGATCGATCGCTTCCTTCCCGCCACCTGTCTCGCCGACGATCGATCGGCAGCACCAGCAGAAAACTTTAATGGAAGAATTGTGCTCATAGCAAGAGAGCACACCACGAAAGTGTGCTCTCGGCCATGACATGAATCAAAGGTGTTTAGGGATCGCGACCCACCGCCAAAATCCCCACTGCGGATTTTGGCCTGGATAACGCCGGGATCAGGAAGCGGCGGGCTGTTCGTCCTCGCCGGCCTCGTCTGCAACGTCCTCGGGCGACTCTTCGGCCTGATCGTCCGCTGCCCCGGCTTCTTCCGCGCCTTCGCGATAGATCAGCGCGCGGCCGGTCTTGGCTTGCAATTCGGCCTCATCCTCGGAACGGGCGACGTTGACCACCACCGAAACAACGACTTCGGGGTGCAGGCTGACGCGCACCTCGTGCAAGCCGAGGGTCTTGATCGGCCGGTCGAGGCGGATTTGCGGGCGCGATACCGCGACGCCGGCACCGCTGACCGCGTCGGCGATGTCGCGGGCGCTGACCGAGCCGTAAAGTTGCCCGGCTTCGCCGGCCTGGCGGACCAGGACGACGGTGATGCCGTTGACCTTGCCGGCGATGGCTTGGGCCTCGCTGCGCCGTTCCAGGTTGGCGGCTTCGAGATGCACCCGGCGTGAGTCGAACTGTTTGCGGTTCTCCTCGGTGGCGCGCATCGCCTTGCCTTTCGGCAGCAGATAATTGCGGGCGTAGCCGGTCTTCACCTTGACCACATCCCCCATCTGGCCGAGGGATTCCACGCGTTCCATCAGAATGACGTCCATCACTCAGTCTCCTGGTCGTTGCCCGGCGCGCCCAGTTTGTGGCGCAGTCCGAACCATTGATCGATGATCCCAATCCCGGCTACCAGCAGAAACGCCGGGCCGAGCAACAGAAGCAGCACGAGGTAAAAAACAGTCAACGCCATACCCGGTGACGGCAGGCGCTGCGCCCATAAATGCGCCAGCGACAGGCCGACAATGAAGAACGATGCGGCCGCTACCAGCGCAAGATTGCGCCCGATATACCCCAGGTCGCCCGGTCCCGCCAGTGCCACGGCAGCCGAAATGACCAACAGCCAAGACATCCACATTGGCAGATTGACCTCGCGGAGACTTCCCTTGGGCCGCAGATTGCGCCCAAAGCGGGTCAGCAAGGCCTGCGCGAAGCCGGCATTGACGAGCGTCATCAGCAGCCAAGAGGTTATGAACAGACCCGGAAGAAAGGGCACAAGCTCCGGCAGCAGGAGTAGCGTGCGGCCAAAGAGGGATTGGCTTTCCGCCTCCGTCCATTCCGTCTTTACCGCTTCGATCACGCCTGCCAGCTGGGTGGAGAGGGTTTCGCCGACACCTAATCCCTGCGTCCACATGATGCAGGCGCCCAGAACCAGAAGTCCCATGAAGAAGGCGGTCAGGGTGCTGACGATGCCGCCCGCGGCGTACCAGATCGTCGGACCGGTCGAGGATTTCCGGCGCAGCAGGGTCTGGCGCATGACGACCAGAGCCGGCACGGCATAGACCAGCCCGTAAATCCCCGCCAGCAAGGCGCCGGCCCCGCCAATTAGCATGCCGACCAGCCAGATCAGGAAAAAACCGCTGGCGCAGGCGAGGGTCGCCGCCTGCGTTCCCAGGCCCAGCCCAGCCATAAACAGCGGCAACGACGCAATCGGCCCCAACAGCCCGGTCAGCCAGAAGAGCGCGCTGGCGATGCCGGCGCCTAAGGCGATAAGCGTGCTGCGGGACATGGTCCCCTTCCGTCGGCTGCGCCGCCATCATGGCACGAACGATGTCCCTACGGGTATCGTCCCCACGGGGTGCCGCGAAGTGATCGCGGCACCCTATTTTCCGTGGTGGAGCTACTTGATCACGTAGGGCAGTAGGGCGAGGAAACGGGCGCGCTTGATGGCGCGGGCCAGTTCGCGCTGCTTCTTTGCCGATACGGCGGTGATGCGGCTGGGAACGATCTTGCCGCGCTCGGATACGAAGCGCTGCAACAACCGCGTATCCTTATAGTCGATCTGCGGCGCACCTTCGCCGGAGAAAGGACAGCTCTTGCGGCGGCGGAAAAAGGGCCGGCGTCCACCGGCGGCACGTTCGGCAGTCATGCGTCGCCTCCCATCGGGCTATCGTCGCCAAACGACGGACGGTCTCCGTCGAATCGACCCCGGCCGAAGCCGCCACGGGGGCGGTCGCCCCGATCGCCGCGGTCGCCCCTGTCGCGGTCGCCGCGCTCGCCACGTCCCGGCCGGTCGCTCTTCTGCATTACGGCCGACGGCCCTTCCTGCAGTTCTTCGACCCGTACCGTCAGATAGCGAACGACGTCTTCGTTCAGGCGCTGCTGGCGTTCCATTTCAAGCACAGCGGCTGGTGCTGCATCGATATTGAGAAGGATATAATGACCTTTGCGACCCTTCTTAATGCGATAGGCGAGGTTGCGAAGTCCCCAATATTCCCGCTTGGTGACTTTGCCGCCTTGGTCTTCGATCAATTTGGTAAAGGCGTCGGCAAGGCCGTCCACCTGTGCCGCCGTGATGTCCTGGCGGGCAATGAAAACATTCTCGTAGTAGGGCATTCCGTTCTCCTCACGGATTATCTCAGCCCGGGGGATGCCCAGGCATAGCCGAACACATGCCCGGCAAGGAGATTTGAGGCGGCGGAATATACACAATAAGTCCGGCCGCGCAAGCAGCGCGCGCTTTTGGGGATCGCGCCTTGACATCGCCGCTGGAGCGCGATTTGACTTTGCGCCCGTTCGCGGTGGGGGAATCGCCTCGGCGGACAGTCGGGTCAATTGAGGAACGAGCGGTATGAAACGAGCCTTCGTCTTTCCCGGTCAGGGATCGCAATCGGTCGGGATGGGCCGTGAGCTTTCCATCGCCTTTCCCGCGGCGCGCCTGCTGTTCGAGGAGATCGACGAGGCCTTGCGCCAGAACCTCAGCCGACTGATGTTCGAAGGCCCCGAAGATGAACTGACTCTGACCGAAAACGCCCAGCCGGCAATCATGGCGGCCAGTCTGGCGGTCATGCGCGTGCTCGAGTCCGAAGCCAATGTCCGTATCGCCGACGTTTGTTCGCTGGTCGCCGGCCATTCCATGGGGGAATACGCGGCGCTGGCCGCGGCCGGCGTGTTCGTGCCCGCCGATGCCGCCCGGCTGCTCAAGCTGCGCGGACAGGCGATGCAGCGTGCCGTGCCGGTCGGGCAGGGCGCCATGGCGGCCCTACTGGGTCTTGAGCTTGCGGAAGCCCAGGCTGTTGCTGCGGAGGCGGCGGGCGATCAGGTCTGCGCGGCGGCGAACGACAACGCGCCCGGACAGGTGGTCGTCAGCGGCGACAAGGCCGCTGTCGAGCGGGCGGTGCAATTGGCCGCCGCCAAGGGTGCGCGGCGCAGCATCCTGCTGCCGGTCAGCGCTCCCTTTCATTGTCCGCTGATGCAGCCCGCCGCTGACGCGATGGCCCAGGCTTTGGCGGAAATTCCGATGATGGGCCCCTTGGTGCCGCTGGTCGCCAACGTCACCGCCGCCGAAGTGACCGATCCCGGCGAGATTCGGGATCTTTTGGTCCAGCAGGTGACAGGGCTGGTACGCTGGCGCGAAAGCGTCCTTTATATGAAGAGCCGGGAGATCGAGATGCTGGCCGAGATCGGCTCGGGCAAGATACTCACCGGACTCGCCCGACGCATCGATCGGGAATTGACGGCCGTTGCCGTTGGCACGCCACAGGACATCGATAGCTTTGTCAAAAGCCTCTGACGCTGCGGAATAAGGAGAGCGCGATGTTCGATCTGAGCGGCAAGCGGGCTCTGGTCACCGGTGCGACCGGTGGCATCGGCGGTGCCGTGGCTCGGGCTCTGCACCGGCAGGGCGCCACGGTGGCCCTGTCGGGGACGCGCGTCGGCGCACTTGAGGCGCTGGCCCAGGAATTAGCGGAGCGAGCCCATATCGTGCCGTGCGACCTTGCCGACCCGGTGGCCGTCGAACGGCTGACGGCGGATGCCGAATCGGCGATGGGCGGGATCGACATCCTGGTCAACAACGCCGGCTTGACCCGCGATGGCTTGGCCATGCGCATGAAGGACGACGACTGGCAGCGGGTGATCGAGGTCAATCTGACATCTGGCTTCCGGCTGGCGCGGGCTTGCCTGCGCCCGATGATGAAGGCCCGGTTCGGCCGAATCGTCGGCATTTCCTCGGTGGTTGGCGTCACCGGCAATCCGGGGCAGGTCAACTACGCCGCCTCCAAGGCCGGCATGATCGGCATGTCGAAGGCCCTGGCCCAGGAAGTCGCTAGCCGCGGCATTACCGTGAACTGCGTCGCACCCGGGTTCATCCAGACGGCGATGACCGAAGCGCTTAACGAGGAACAGCGCCGCCGCCTGCTGGAACGCATTCCCACCGGGCGTCTGGGCAACAGCGAGGATGTCGCCGCCGCCGTCGTCTATCTGGCCAGCGACGAGGCGTCCTACGTCACCGGTCAGACGTTGCACGTCAATGGCGGAATGGCGATGATCTGAAGCGGAGGGGCCGGGGTGGACAAGGCTGGCAACCGTTAGAAAAGTGTGTTAGGTACGGGCGCTTTCCGGCCGGGGGATGGGCTGGACGTCATCCCAAAGATAAATTCGTTATTGGTTTCAACAGGTTAAATATCGAGGATTCACTGGCATGAGTGACGTCGCCGAGCGCGTGAAGAAGATCGTCGTCGAACATCTGGGCGTCGAGGAATCGAAGGTCTCCGAGAACGCTAGTTTCATCGATGATCTTGGTGCCGACAGCCTCGACACAGTGGAATTGGTCATGGCGTTCGAGGAAGAATTCGGCTGCGAAATTCCCGACGATGCCGCCGAGAAAATTCTGACCATCAAGGATGCGATCTCCTTCATCGAGAAGGCTGCCTGATCCGTTCCGCCGGGCGTCTCCGGCATCATGAAGCATACGACGTTCCGATCGAATCAGCGCGGCGAGGCACCATGAGACGTGTGGTCGTCACCGGCCTAGGCTTGGTCACGCCCTTGGGCCGCGGTGTCGATGTCAATTGGTCGCGGTTGCTGAACGGCGAATCCGGCATCGTTGCCATCCAGGACTTCGACGTTTCCGATCTGGCGTCGAAAATCGCCGGGCGCGTGCCGGTGGGCGAATCGTCTGCCGGTAAGTTCAATGCCAACGACGTGATTTCGCCCCGCGACCAGCGCCGCATGGACGCCTTCATCATGTTTGGCATCGAAGCGGCGCGTCAGGCGCTCGAGGATGCCGATTGGCAGCCCGAAGACGAGGAGTCGCGCCTGCGCACCGGCGTGACGATCGGTTCGGGCATCGGCGGCCTGCCGGAGATCGAGCGCGGCGCCATCACCGTCCACGAAGGCCGGGCCCGGCGCCTCAGCCCGTTCTTCATTCCGGCAAGCCTGATCAACTTGGTTTCCGGCCATGTTTCGATCCGCTACGGCTTCAAAGGGCCCAACCATGCGGTGGTCACTGCCTGCGCCACGGGTTCGCACGCCATCGGCGACGCGGCGCGGATGATCATGTGGGACGATGCCGACGTTATGGTGGCGGGCGGGGCCGAAGCCGCCGTCTGTCGTCTGGGCATCGCCGGCTTCGCTCAAGCCCGGGCCCTCTCGACGGCTTTCAACGACACCCCGGCGAAGGCTTCACGTCCCTGGGATAAGGATCGCGACGGTTTCGTCATCGGCGAGGGCGCCGGTGTCGTCGTCCTCGAGGAATTGGAGCACGCCAAGCGCCGGGGGGCCATGATTTATGCCGAAGTCATCGGCTACGGCATGTCCGGCGACGCCCACCACATCACCGCGCCGGCGGAAAATGGCGACGGCGCCTACCGCTGCATGGTCGCGGCCTTGAAGCGCGCCGGCATCGGCCCCGGCGACATCGATTATATCAATGCCCACGGCACCTCGACGCCGCTCGGCGACGAGATCGAGTTGGGCGCGGTCAAGCGGCTGTTCGGCGATTCGGCTTACAAGCTTTCCATGTCGTCGACCAAGTCGGCTATCGGCCATCTGCTCGGCGCGGCCGGTGCCGTCGAGGCGATCTATTCCATGCTGGCGATCCGCGACAAGATCGTGCCGCCGACGCTCAACCTGGACAATCCTTCCGACGGTTGCGATCTGGATCTGGTGCCGCATCGGGCCAAGGAACGGCCGGTGCATACCGTTCTGTCGAACTCCTTCGGCTTCGGCGGAACGAACGCTTCGCTTATCTTCCGCGAACTGAGCTGATCTTCGATGAGGCGGATTGTCCTTCGCCTCGCCGCTGTCCTGTTCCTCGCCGTTTCGTTCGTCGCGGGCCTTGCGGCCTGGATGCAGGTGCGTTACGCGGCCCCCGGTCCGCACGCCGACGACCGTGTGGTGATCGTCGAGCGGGGTACGGCCGTTGCCGACATCGCCCGTCAACTCGAGGCTGTCGGGGTGATCGACAACGCCTTTGTGTTTCGCGCTGTGGGGCGCGCCATCGGTGTCGACGTTCGCCTGAAAGCCGGCGAGTTCGCCATTCCGGCTCATGCCAGCGCGCGCGAGGTTGCCGCCATCCTGGCCACGGGCCAGACCGTGGTCCGCAAGCTGACGGTGGTCGAAGGCATGACGACGGCCGATATCCTGCGTTTGGTCGCGGTTACCGAAGGTTTGAGCGGCGACGTGAAAAGTCATCCGGAAGAAGGTGCGTTGCTGCCTGAGACCTATCACTTCTCTTATGGCGATTCCCGCGAGGTGCTGGTCCGCCGAATGGCCGAGGCGATGACCGCGACTCTCGAACGACTGTGGGCGGCGCGACGGGACGGCTTGCCCCTCGACGATCCCCGCGAAGCGCTGATCCTCGCCTCGATGGTCGAGAAGGAAACCGGCCGGGCGGCAGAACGACCGCTGGTCGCCGCGGTATTCTTTAACCGGCTGCGGAAGGGCATGCGGTTGCAGTCCGACCCAACCGTCGCTTACGGTTTGGCTGCCGACGGTCGGAAGCTCGACCAAACGTTGACCCGGGCCGATCTACAATCGCCGTCGCCGTACAACACCTATGCCCATGGCGGTCTTCCACCCGGGCCGATATGCAATCCCGGTCTGGCAACCATCGCTGCCGTGCTGCAACCGGCCGATACCAGCCATCTCTATTTTGTCGCCGATGGGACCGGGGGGCATGTCTTCGCCCGAACTTTGCCTGAGCACAACCGCAATGTCCGTGCCTGGCGGTACTTGCAAAAGGACCCGGCGGGCGCCGCTGCGCCGTCGCCAAATCCCTGATCGCTACGTCTGCTGGGGGTACCTTATTCCTTGCGGGGGAGCCGCCCCATCAGCCAGTCCGAAAGGCGTGGCGGCAAGGCCATGGCCAGCCAGGCGCCCAATGCCATCGGCCAGGGGAAGGTGATGCGTGGCCGGTTGCGCTCGAGCCCCCGGCGAATGATGGCGGCGGCTTTGGCGGCCGGCATCAGGAAAGGCATGGGAAAAGCGTTTGTCGCGGTCATCCGGCTGACGACGAAACCCGGACAAACCACCGATACGCGGATGCCGTCTCCGGCATAGCGGCCGCGCAATCCTTCGCCCCAGGCCTTGACCGCCGCCTTGCTAGCCGAATAGGCGGGCGAACCCGGCACGCCGCGGTAGCCGGCAATGGAACTGATCAAGGCAATCTGGCCGCTCCGACGCTTTTGCAGGCGCGAAAGGACCGGCAGCACGGTGTTCAGTACGCCATCCAGGTTGACCGCGAAGATTTCGCGGACACGGGTGTCATCGTCCTCGCCGGCGGTGCCGCTCATGGCGACGCCGGCATTGGCAACGATCAGATCGAGGGGGTGGGCATCGTCGGCGGCCAGAACCCAGGCCGCCATCGCAGCCCGGTCGCGCACGTCGATGACGGTCTCGTTCACGCTGGCGCCGCGGCGCCGGCAGTCCTCGCCCACGGCGCGCAGCCGCGCCGCATCGCGTCCGCTGAGATAAAGATGAACGCCGGTGTTGGCATAGAGTATGGCCAGCGCCGCACCGATGCCGCTCGATGCGCCGGAAATCAGGATCGACTGTGGCGGCGAGTTTCGCATGCTGCTGTTATACGGGGTCCCGTCCCCATCGCCAACGCACGCGGGTTGTTGCTGTTCCGGGCCGGGGTTATAAGGTCGGCGATCTTGTTGGAGACGGAGGATTCGTGGGCCTGTCATCGATGACCGGATTCGCGCGCGTCGAAGGACGGACAGGCGACTGGGCTTGGTCCTGGGAGGCGCGCAGTGTCAACGGCAAGGGACTGGACATCCGGCTCCGGATTCCGCCGGGCTTCGAAGGCATCGAGCTGCCGGCGCGCCAGCGGGCCACGCAGCTTCTCCGTCGCGGCAACGTCACGCTGAATTTGACGGCGGCACGCATGCAGGGTCAGGCCGCCTGGAAGATCAATATCGAGGCGTTAGAGCAGGTATTGGCCTTTCTACCCGAACTGCGCCGTCGGGTACACGATGCGACGCCGCCCAGCCTCGACGGCATTCTCGGTCTGCGCGGCGTTCTGGAATCGGTCGAGAACGTTCCCTTGGCCGGTCCGGATGAGACGTTACAGGCGGCGCTGGTCGACGGTCTCGATAGCACCCTGGCGGCCATGGTCGATATGCGCCGGGACGAAGGCGGGCGGCTTGCCGTCCTGCTGGCCGGCCAGCTCGACGATATCGAAGCCCTCTGCGGCCAGGCGGGCGGTTTGGCGGCAACTCAGCCTGTTGCATTGCGCGACCGCTTGCTCGAGCAAGTGCGGGCCTTGATCGAAAGTTCGCCGCCGCTGCCGGAAGACCGCATTATCCAGGAGGTGGCCCTGCTCGCCGCCAAGGCTGACGTGCGCGAAGAACTCGACCGGCTGCACGCCCATATCGAGGCGGCCCGCGCCCTGGTCGCCGCCGTTGAACCGGTCGGGCGAAAACTCGACTTCCTTTGCCAGGAGTTCAACCGGGAAGCCAATACGCTGTGCTCAAAGTCGACCCTGGTACCCCTGACCCGCATCGGGCTCGACCTGAAGGCGGCGGTCGAACAGATGCGCGAGCAGGTGCAGAACATTGAGTAAGGCGGGCGCGGATGCCGCCATTGGCCGGCGCGGCTTGATGTTGGTGCTGTCATCGCCATCGGGTGCCGGCAAGACCTCGATCTCGCGCGCGCTTTTGGAACGCGACGCCAATCTCCGTATGTCCGTATCGGTGACGACTCGGCCGCCTCGGCCGGGCGAAGTCGACGGGCGCGACTATCGTTTCATATCCAAGCCGGAATTCGACTGCATGGTCGGCGCCGGCGACTTGCTCGAACATGCCCGCGTCTTTGATCATCATTACGGAACTCCGCGGGCGCCGGTCGAAGCGGCGCTGGCCGCCGGACACGATGTGCTCTTCGATGTCGATTGGCAGGGCACCCAGCAGATCGCCCAGTGCGCCCCGCAGGATCTCGTGCGCGTCTTCATTCTGCCGCCGTCCACCACGGAGCTGGAACGTCGTCTGCGCACCCGCGCCCAGGATACGGACGAGGTCGTCCGCGGGCGGATGTCGAAGGCGGTGAGCGAAATGAGCCACTGGCCCGAATACGACTACATCGTTGTCAACCGCATCCTCGAAGAAAGTGTCACCAAGGTCATGGCCATCCTGGCTGCCGAACGGTTGCGGGCCTATCGCCAGACCGGTCTTCCCGACTTCGTCAACGGCCTGTCGGGGGAATAGCGGCTGGTGGCCTTAGGACACGGATTGTCACAGGGGCCACGGATATGGTTGCCGGCAATACGTTCAGGATTTCACCGTCGCCTTGCAGCGGATCGCCAGTGGGGCCTTCGATGACAATGAAGTCGGTCTCGACGATGCGCACATCGCGCATGCGATCGAGCCGCCCGAGGGCCAGGCCGGCAGCGTAACGCAGTGCATGCCACGGTCCCGCTCTTTCGAACAGGCAAACGTGCAGAATCGGGTGGTCGATGCGGGCGGTGGGCGCGCAGGTGAAGCGGCCGCCGTAATAGTGGCCGTTGGCGATCACCGCCGATGCCGCGTCGTAAGTTTCGCCATCGATGGTCAAGCGGTAGTGGGGAAAGGCAAAGCTCCACAGCGCGCGAACCGACTCGCATATATAGGCGCCCTTGCCAAGCAGGCGCTTGAGTCGTGGATTCACATGGGAAACTACATAGGCATCGAAACCGATGCCGGCCATCTGAATGAAAAACCGTCCGTTGGCCTGTCCCAGGTGAACGGGGAAAGATGCGCCGTCGGCGATAATGCGGGCTATTGCGGTCGCGCCTTCCGGTAAATCCAGTTCCGCCGCCAGAACATTCGCCGTGCCCATAGGAATGACGCCAAGCGGCACGTTGCCGCCGGCCAGTCCGTTGACCGCTTCGTTGATGGTGCCATCGCCGCCGGCGACGATCACGGCGTCGTAGCCGCCGTATCGGGCGGTACGCGCCAAGTCCTCCGCTGCACCCGGTCCCTTCGTATTGCGAATTTCGATGCGGCAGCCGGCGTTCAGCAGGGCTGATTGGACATCCTGAAAGAATTCGGCCCGCCGCCCGCGGCCCGCTGTCGGATTGCGGATGATCAGAAGGCGTGGTGGCGGTGCGAGGATTGCAAATTCGTTCATCTTGGACAGTATCTTCAGTTTACTTGGTTAATCAAAAGTAAATAAATATGAATGTTACAAATTGACAAAAAAGTCATGACGAACATATATAAAATATCATAAATTTTTGTAAAATCTCAAATTTATCATTGAACTATCCTGTGGATTATTTGATTTATTTATCTGCAGACGAAACGTTCGTCGCGCGCGGTTGGCATGGGCAGACCAGGTGCGGGACAGATGAGTTCATTAGAATCATCGGGACTTAGGTTCAGAAGTATTTGGATATCAGATATCCATCTTGGTACGCGCGGCTGTAAGGCGGACTTTTTGCTCGATTTTCTTCGCCATACCGAATCCGATTACCTTTATCTGGTGGGCGACATCATCGACATCTGGCGGCTGAAGCGCAGTTGGTATTGGACAGAAGCCCACAATGAAGTCGTTCAAGCCATACTGCGGAAGGCGCGCCGGGGAACCCGGGTTTACTTCATTCCCGGCAATCACGATGAAAAGTTTCGCGATTTCGGACCGCATCGTTTCGGGAGGGTTGCTGTCGTCGATGAGGCCGCGCACGTCACGGCCGATGGCCGCCGGCTGCTTGTCCTGCATGGCGACCGTTTCGATGCCGTGGTGCGGCATGCCAAGTGGCTCGCGGTGCTGGGCGATCATGCCTACAACGGGGTGCTGATCCTCAACCGTTGGTTCAACTTGTTACGGCGGCGGCTGGGATTTCCTTATTGGTCGCTATCGGCGTTTCTCAAGCACAAGGTCAAGGACGCCGTCGAATACATCAGCCGCTTCGAAGGGGCGGTGGTGGAGGAGGCGCGTCAGCGCCAGTTCGACGGTGTCGTTTGCGGCCATATCCATTGTGCCGCCATCCGCGATTTCGACGGCGTTCTCTACTGCAATGACGGCGATTGGGTCGAAAGTTGCACGGCGCTTGTCGAGGATGACGATGGCGAATTGGAGATCATCGATTGGGTCGAATTCCGTCAACTTTCGCCGCTTGAGGACAAGACATGCGTATCGTCATCGTATCGGATGCCTGGTTTCCTCAAATCAATGGCGTCGTACGCACGCTTGGCACGCTGAAGGAGGGTTTGGAGAGCAATGGCCACGACGTCCGCGTGATTCATCCCGGCCAATTTCGCACCATACCCTGTCCGACCTATCCGGAAATCCGATTGGCGCTCTACCCGCGGCGTTCGATGGCGCGGCGGCTGGCCGATGCGGCACCCGATGCCGTCCACATTGCCACCGAAGGCCCGTTGGGCAATGCCGCTCGCGAATATTGCCTCGGTCACGGACTGGGTTTTACGACGGCCTATCACACACGCTTTCCCGAATACGTGCATGCCCGTTGGTGTGTGCCTTTGAAATGGACCTATGCCGCCCTGCGGCGATTCCATGCTCCTTCGGCGGCCGTCATGGTGCCAACGGCCAGTGTAAGATCGGCCTTGGAAGAGCGCGGCTTCCAGAATATCCGTCACTGGACGCGGGGGGTGGACACGGTCATGTTCCATCCACGGAAAAAGGGGTTTCTCGATTGGCCCAGGCCGATCCTGCTGTATGTCGGCCGGGTCGCTGTCGAAAAGAATATCGAAGCGTTTCTCGCCCTCGATTTGCCGGGTTCCAAGGTGGTGGTCGGCGACGGTCCGCAACAGGCTTCCTTGCAGCGTCGTTTTCCGGATGTCCAGTTTGTCGGCGCCAAACACGGTAAGGAACTGGCCCGTTATTACGCGGCTGCCGATGTCTTCGTCTTTCCGAGCCGTACCGACACGTTTGGTTTAGTGGTGCTTGAGGCCTTGGCCTCGGGAGTTCCGGTTGCCGCCTATCCGGTTCCCGGCCCGCTCGACATCATCGGCGGTACGGATGCCGGCGTGCTCGACGATGACCTTGGTGAGGCTGTGCTGCGGGCGCTGGAGGTTCCTGGCGAGCGCTGTCGTACCCTTGCCCTGACGTATTCCTGGGATGTCAGCGTCCAGCAGTTCCTATCTAATTTGCAGCCGCAGCGCGCCTGACCTCGGCGCCGGGCACGCTCGCTTGTCAATCGCCTTGTAACCGCGGCGCTTGGCCCGACGGGTCGCTTTCGACCCGGTCGGCAATGGTCTCGCAGGCTTGGGCGTTGGCTTCCAATTCCCGTTCGATGGCGCGGTCCACGGACTTCATCGATCGGAAAAAGTCGGCCGCGCCTCGCAGCAACGAGGCAGCCATTTGGGCATGGTTCACGGCATTGCTTCCTTATGGCCGGCAGTGGCCTCGATCCAGGATGAACTCGGGCTTTATTATCGTTCCTATCCCTATGGCTACATTGTCGTTCTCGCAAGGGGGCATGATAGTATATTCGAATTTGATGGTGCGAGGGATCGGTCATGCCCAAAGGCGTGGGAATTCTTTTTACCGCTCTGGTCGTGATAATTGCCGGTGTCGGCGGATGGCTTTGGT
>CANITX010000061.1 GCA_947470575.1 Rhodospirillales bacterium | reverse complement strand
CAGGCATTTGGATTATATATTCATTCAATAAATAGATATCATGCGTCATACAGATTGAAGTGACAGCTAAGCTGTTGTAAATCTTCTACTGAATGAAGAAAGAATGCTCCGGGCGTCCGCCCTGCGTCGCCTTGGGATGGACGCAAGAGTGAACCACCTGAATCCAAACGGAATATACTGGGAGATACCAACATGTATCGTAGACCTAAGGGCCTAGCGGTCCTGACAGCGGCTTCTGCCGCCCTGCTGAGCTTGGCGCTGTACGCGCCGGGCGAAGCGTTCGCGCAAAAGACCATCACCATTGTGCTCCCCGAGGAGCCCGACAGTCTCGATAACTGCAACAGCGCACGTTCCGCCGTCGGCCGAGTGATTCGCCAGAACGTCAACGAGACGCTGGTCGAGCTCGATCCCAACGACAGCACGATCAAGCCGCGCCTGGCGCTTTCCTGGCAGCAGATCGAACCCACCGTCTGGCGCTTCAAGCTGCGCCCGGGTGTGAAGTACAGCGACGGCCGGCCCCTGACGCCCGAGGCCATCGCCAAGTCCGTCGATAAGGCTCTGTCGACCAGCCTCGATTGCAACGCCCGCACCAAGATGTTCTCGGGCTTCACGATCAAAGTGCAGAAGGTCGATAACGAGACCATCGATATCGTCACGCCGAAGATCGACCCGATTCTGCCGGTACGTATGACGACGATGACCATCGGCGACCCGGACGAGCCGATCAAGATTCTGCAGACCTCCATCGGTACCGGCCCCTACATCATCGACCGTTACCTGCAAAACACCGAAATCGTTCTGAAGCGCAACCCCAACTATTGGGGCAAGCAGCCGGCTCTGGATGGCGCCAAGTATGTTTGGCGTAAGGAATCGGCCGTGGCTGCCGCCATGGTCAAGGTCGGCGAGGCCGATTTGGCCCCGAATATCGGCAAGGAAGACGCTACCGATAAGACCACCGACTTCGCCTATCCGAACTCGGAAACCAACTACCTGCGCGTCGAATCGCAGGTGGAACCGTTCACCGACAAGCGGGTACGCTTGGCCCTGCAATACGGCATCGACCGTAAGGCGCTGCTTGGCACCATCATCCCGCCCGAAGCGATGATGGCCACCCAAATGGTGATCCCGCGTATCGCCGGTCATAACCACGAGATCGACAAGAAGGCCTACCCCTACGACCCGGCGAAGGCCAAGGCTCTGCTTGCCGAAGCCAAGGCGGCGGGCACCAAGGTCGATGCGCCGTTTGAACTTATCTGCCGCATCAACCAGTGGGCGAACTCCACCGAGACGTGCGAAGCGATCTACGCCATGTACAAGGCGGTCGGCTTCAACATCACCCTGAAGATGATCGAAGTCAGCATCTGGAACGACTTCAACGCGCATCCGAACAAGGGTCCGAACACGCCGAAGGATGACACCAAGGCCGCCAACCGCGCGCCGGTTCTGCTTGGTCACATGCACGACAATAACGTCGGCGACCCGGTGTTCTCCATGTTCAACAAGTATGGCTGCGCCGCTCAGACCTCCGGTCACTGCCTGCCCTCGTTGGATCAGCTGATCGACAAGGCGACGCAGACGCCGACGGGCGCCGAGCGGACGAAGCTGTGGGAAGAAACCATGCGCGTCGTTCACGAAGATCTGGTGGGCGACGTCTTCCTGTTCCACATGGTCGGCTTCGCACGTGTCAGCTCCAAGCTTAACTACAAGCCGACGGCGGCAACCAACAGCGAAATCCTGCTCGAACAGATCACGTTCAAGTAAGACCATCGTTGCAAACATGTTGTGAAGGCGGCGGCCGGGAAACCGGCCGCCGTTTTTCATTCCAAACCCGCGCCTGACGGACGGTGTTGCGTCCGGTCGCCTACCGGCCTTGCAGCCGCGCGATGTCCAGGCAGTTGCCGCTGACCTTGTTGTTGCGAAAAACGATGGTCGCGGTAGCCAGCGAATTGGCGCCAGCCAGGATGGTGGCGCCCTTGCCGCAATCGATGCGGGTGTTTTCGATGGTGATTGCGTTTGCCGCCAGATCCTCGCGCGCTTCGTAATCGTAGCCGATGATTTCCCGGTTGACGTCGCTGTCGGCCTTGATCAGCGTCGAATTGACGATGGTCAGGATGCCGCCGTTGAAGGCGTCCACGTTACGGCTCATGAGTCCGCCCGTGCCGTCGATGGTGACGCCGTCGAGGACGGTCTCGCGGGCGCCGGTCTTGATGCCGTGCCCTTCGTCCTGCGCTCCGACGAATGTTGAATTGCGCACCGTCAACCGATACGGCGAGTTGAAATAGATCTGGTGGGCCCGGCCCGCCTTTCCGTTGCCCTGAAACTGGGAATTGATCACGGTCAGATCGCCATTGCCGCCCAACAGACCGTTCTCGCTATTGGCGAAGCGCACCCCGTCGAGCGTCAGGCTGCCGCCTTCCATGCGGACGCAAGCGCCGTTCAGGCTGGCCACCTTCATGTCTTCGCAGGCGATGTCCTTGAGCACGATGTCGCTGCCGCTGACGATGAAGGCGGCCTTTCCGGCGCAGGTCTTTTCCTTCAGGACGGCGCCTTTGCCCTGGATCGTCACATTGCTTTTGTTCAGCGTCACGCAGTCGTTGTAGACCCCCGGCGACAGGGTGATGACGCTGCCCTCGTTGATCTTGGGTTGCAACTGCGACAGCGACCCCGCCGTGCAAGCGCTGCTGGCGGCGGTTCCCGGCGCGCAGAGCGTGAGCTTGAGCGGCGGATTGAGCAGCTGGCGTCCCTTTTCGGTCAATTCCAACGCGGCCGCCGTGCCGGTGCAAAACAGTGCGGCGGCGGCGCCGATGAACAATGCGCGGCTTTTGACCATGGTCGCTCTCCTGCTTGTCCTGGGCGGGGCGTCCGGGGACAATACCCCCGGGGCGCGACGGAAGAATATAAATTTGTCCAAAGTGTCGTCATCGGCCTTGTGGCGAATTGAGACGCCGGCCGCGATGTGTCACAACGACATCAGCTGAATCGATACGGTCGGATTTTCATCCGGCTGGCTAGGGAGAACGTGAGATGACCGACAAGCGCCGCAGTTTCTACGGTTGGGGATTCGATGAAAACGCCGTCGCCCCCGACGAACTGGCCTGGTTCGAAAAGACCTGGGCCAGCCTGTTCAAAGTCGATGGCTTTTCGCCCGCCGCCATGCCGCGCGAGGCCGACATCCAGCTGCGCGCGCCCCGTGTCGCCGTTCCCGCCTCCCTGCAGTCTTACGTTAGCACCGACAAGTACGAACGCCTGTTCCACAGCTTCGGTCGTTCGGTGCACGACCTGGCGCGTATGATCCACCGCAAGGATTTTTCCAATCCCCCCGATGCCGTCGCCTTTCCGAAGACCGAGGCCGAAATTTCGGCCGTGCTCGATTGGTGCGGTTCCAACGACATCTCGGCAATTCCCTTCGGCGGCGGTTCCAGCGTGACCGGTGGCGTCAATCCCACCACCGATCCGCGATACAAAGGTGCCGTGACTATCGATCTCAAGCACTTCAACAAAGTGCTGGAGATCGACAAGACCTCTCAGGCCGCTCGCGTCCAGGGCGGTGTCCTGGGCCCCGATCTCGAACGCCAATTGCGTCCCAGTGGGCTGACCATGCGCTTCTTCCTGCAGGCCTGGGAATTCTCCTCGCTGGGCGGCTGGATCGCGACGCGGGCCGCCGGCCACTTCGCCACCGTCTACAGCCAGATCGACGATCATGTCGAAAGCCTGCGCGTCGTTACGCCGGCCGGCCTCATCGCCTCGCGCCGCTTGCCGACCTCGGGCGCTGGGCCCAATCCCGACCGTTTGTTCCTTGGCTCCGAAGGCGCGCTCGGCATCATCACCGAAGCTTGGGTGCGACTGCATCGTCGCCCGACCATCCGCCTGTCGACCACCGTCAACTTCCGCGATTACGAGGAAGCCTGCGCTGCCGTGCGCGACATCACCCAGGCCGGCCTCTACCCCGCCAATGCCCGCCTGTTGGAGCGTGGCGAGGCGCTGTTTACCGAAGCCGGCGACGGCACTTCGGACGTCCTCGTGCTGACCTTCGAGTCCGCCGACCATCCGTTGGAACCCTGGATGGATCGCGCCTTGGAGATTTGCGCCGGCCACGGCGGTGTCTGGGACAAGAACGCGTTGGAAATGGAAGACGCCCAGCGCACCGGCGCTGCCGGCAACTGGCGCAACAAGTTCCTGCGCGGCCCTTACCTGCGCGAACACGCCATCGCCCGCGGCGTCATGCGCGACACGGTCGAAAGCTGTATCACCTGGGACCGCTACCTGGATTTCCAGGAACAGGTGAAGAAGAAAACCTTGGCTGCCATTCGCGAGGTAACGGGCCGGGAAGGGACCTGCACCGTGCGCTTCACCCACCTCTACCCGGATGGCCCGGCGCCCTATTTCACCTGGCATGCTTTGGGCGACAAAGCCAAGCTGGTCGAACAATTCTGGGCAATCAAGTCGGCGGCGTCGCAAGCGATGATGGATGCCGGCGGCACCATCACCCACCACCACTCCTTGGGCCGCGACCACCGCACCTGGTACGACCAGGAACGCCCCGACCTGTTTGCCGCCAGCCTGCACGCCGTGAAAAAGCGCCTCGATCCGAAGATGATCCTCAATCCGGGCATTCTGATCGATCCGTGAGGGACGCCTGCCCATCCTTCGAGACGGGCCTTCGGCCCTCCTCAGGATGAGGAAAGGATAATAAGACAACCTCACCCCTCAAGACGGGCCTTTGGCCCTCTTCAGGATGAGGAAAGGATAATAAAGGCAACCTCATCCTGAGGAGCCCCCGCAGGGGGCGTCTCGAAGGATGGGCCGCCTGAAACCAGCGTGTTTTTAAGGAGCTGACCGCCGGCATGGCCGCCTTCACGACCGAGACGCTGGTCTCAGCGGACTTCGCCGCGTGGGAGCCTTTGTGGAAGGGCTACCTGACCTTTTACCAGACGGCCGTTCCCGACGAAACCACGCGCCTCTCCTTTGACCGCCTGACCTCCGGCTCGGAACCAATGGGCGGGTTCTTGGCGCGCGATGCCGGCGGCACGGCGATCGGCATAGTGAACTGGATCATGCATCGCAGCACCTGGACCGTCGGCGACTATTGCTACCTTCAGGATCTGTTCGTCGCGCCCCAATCCCGCGGCGCCGGCGTCGCCCGCGCCCTGATCGAAGCCGTCTACGGTAAAGCCCGGCAAGCGAACTGCTCGCGCGTCTACTGGCTGACCCACAAGACCAACCATGTCGCCATGCACCTCTACGACCGCGTGGCCGACCTCAGCGGCTTCATCCAGTACCGCAAGATTTTGTGAGGGGATGGCGTGACAATTTCCGAGAATTGACAATCATTGCCAAAATGCGCCACGCTTCACCAAAAGGAGCATGCGCCATGGCCACGATGAACGTTTCCCTGCCCGATCCGATGAAGGCCTGGGTTGAAAAACAGGCCGAAGGTGGGCGCTACAGCAATGCGAGCGACTATGTGCGCGATCTGATCCGGCGAGACCAGGAGCGCCAGAAAGGCATTGCCGAATTGCAAAATTTGATTGCGGAAGGCATCGAAAGCGGCCCGGGCGAGCCCTTCGATCCGAACGGCTTCGTCAAGGAGATGCGGCAAAAGCATGCCCGCCGCTAGGCTCGCCGCTTAACGGCTGACGCCGCTCGCCCGTGCCGATATCGAAGACATCTGGCTTTATACGGCCGAAATATGGTCGCCCGATCAGGCCGATAGCTATCTGGCGGAGATTGCCCGAACTTTCGATCTGTTTCTCGTCATGCCAGAGATCGCGCGCGAGAGAACGGAATTCCATCCGCCCGTTCGCCTGCATCCCCACCAAGCGCACTTGATCGTCTACCAGCTGGAAGACAAGCACCTGCTGATCATCCGCGTTCTGCACCGGCGGACGGACTGGACAACTTTCATCGAGGAAGCTGGGCTGGAAGTTTCCGGAAAATAGCCAATCGCTACTTCGACAGCGTCAGCCCTTCGCCTAGCCAACCACCGCCATGAAATCGCACATGATCAGCGCATCCTTGTTCACCGCGGCGGTCAGTAGCTGCGTATGCCGCGCCGGCCGGCTCTCCGCCTCGGGGAACATCTTCAGCCACTCGCCGTTCAGCGCGTTGCGGTTGCTCGGATCCTTGAGGAACACCGTCAGCTTGATGATGTCGTCCGTCGTGGCGCCGCCGGTCTCGACGATCTCGCGCAGGTTCTCAAACATATTGGCTGCCTGCACTTCGATGGCGGTCGGCATCGCGCTGGTTTTGGGATCGGCGCCGCTGATCGCGCCCGAGACGATCAAGTTGCCGATGCGGCACGCATTGGGGATCGGGTTGGTGTGCTTGGCGCCATGGACGTTGATGCTGGTGCGGCGGGCCATGTGATGATTCCTCCTGGGTTATGTCTTGGCCGGTGCCAAGTCGGATGGGTCTTCGTCCAGGAACTTCCTGAGAAAGACTAAGACCCGGTCCTGTTCCTCCTGGGTCAGCGCGTCGATTTCGAACAAATTCTGCGCGTGCAAACCCTCCAGCACCAGGAAGGCGACGAAGGCCCGCTCCGGTTGCGGCGAGGCTTCGCGCAGCCGGCGGATCAGTCGGCGGTGGTAATCGCGGATCGGGTCGATCAGCTGCGGGTCTTCGGCGATGGCGGCAAGGATGCCGGTCGGTTTCGGCCGGTGGGTATCCGGTTCGACGATGCAGCTCGCGTCCATCGCCGCGTGGATCAGCGCGTTGGCGTCGCTCTCGCGCCCTTGCAGCGCGTCGAGCATCATCGCTTCCATGCGTTCCACGTGGCGGTCGACCAGGGCTCGCAGCAATTGCAGCTTGGTGGGGAAATTGTAGAGCAGTCCGCCCTTGGAGATGCCGGCCCGCTCGGCGACCGCGTCGAGCGAAATATTGCCGGCGCCGACCTCATGGGCCAACTCCGAGGCAGCCTCCAGTATCCGCTCGCGCGAACTCGGACGGCCCCGGCTTTTTGCGGGTATTGCAACCTTGTCTATGTCCAGTACACGGGCCATCTATGTGAATATACAGTGATATTGCATCGCAAAAAATAATTGACACAACCGTCCAGACGGTACAGTTATTATGTGGCGGCAGCAAGTCCCATGTTGCCCGGTGAATCGAACCTCAGGTACTGCGGGATGCGGCGGCCGGTTGCGGTCGCCGACGCCGTTTGTTGCGTTGCGCTTCTCTTTTGCGTTGAAAGTCCGATGTCATGATCAAGCGGCTCGTTATCGCCGTCGTGTTGCTTACCGTGGTTTGCGGCGGGCTGGTGGGATTCAATTTGTTCCGCCAGAAGATGATCGAACAGTTTTTCGCCAACATGCCGCGCCCGACCGTTACCGTCTCGGCCAGCGAAGCCACGGCGATCGAGTGGCTGCCCGGGATCGAGGCCTTCGGTACGGTCGGCGCATCGCGCGGCGTCGATGTGGCGGTGGAGACGTCGGGCGTCATCCGCCGTATCGGTTTCGCCGCCAACGAACAGGTCAAAGCCGGCCAGTTGCTCGTGCAGCTCGACGATGCCATCGAACGCGCCGATCTGATCGCCGCGCGGGCATCAGTCGAGCGCGACCGTCAGGCGCTGGAGCGGACCCGCTCCCTGGTCAGTCGCGGCATCAGTCCGACCGTCAACCTGGAAACCACGGAATCGGCGCTGGCCTCGTCGCGCTCCCAGTTGCAGCGCCTCGAAGCGGTGCTCGAACAGAAGTCGCTGGAAGCGCCGTTCGCCGGCATCATGGGCATTCCCCGTGTCGAACTCGGTGCCTACGTGCCGGCGGGAACGGTGGTCGCCACCTTGCAGAATCTCGATCAGATGCGTGTCGACTTCACCGTCCGCGAACAGGATCTGCCCAGTCTCAAGATTGGCCAGCCGGTACGCGCCGGCCTTAAGTCCGATGCCTTGAACCTGGCCGGCCGCGTCACCGGTATCGAACCCAAGATCGACGCGGAGTCGCGCATGGTTTCGGTTCGCGCCGAAATCGGCAACGCTGAAGGCACTCTGCGCCCCGGCCAGTTCGTTCGCCTCGAGGTGGTGTTGCCGCCGGAAGGTGGCGTCGTCGTCGTGCCGCAGACCGCCGTCGTCAGCAGCCTTTACGGCGATTACGTTTATGTCGTTACCAAGGACGATGGCGCCTCTAAGTCCGTCGCCCGTCAGGTTTTCGTCAAAACCGGCCGGCGCGCCGGCGGCATCATCGAAATCGTCGGCGGCGTCGTGCCGGGGCAGCAGGTGGTCAGCGCCGGACAGAACCGCCTGTTCAACGGCGTCAGCGTCGCTGTCGACAATTCGGGCGACCTGGCCGGCGCGGTGGCGGCGCCCCGCGGCCCCGGATCATGAGCTTCAGCGAAATCTTCATCCGCCGGCCCGTCCTTTCGACGGTGCTGAGCCTGATGATTCTGCTGCTCGGCGCCCAGGGCATCGTCAATATTTCGGTGCGCGAATACCCCAAGGTCGAAGAGACGGTGATCACCATCACCACCGCCTATCGCGGCGCCGCCGCCGATCTCATGCAGGGCTTCGTCACCGCGCCCATCGCGCGCGTCGTGACGACGGCGGAAAACGTCGACTACATCACCTCGTCGAGCCGCCAGGGCAGCAGCACGGTCACGGTGCACATGCGCCTGGGCGCCGACCCGGACCCGGCGCTGACCGAAGTCGTCGCCAAGGTCCAGCAGGTACGCGGCGAACTGCCGGGCGAGTCCGAAGACCCGGTGATCCGCAAGGGCACCGGCCGGCAATTCGCCATCATGTATCTGTCCGTGCAGACCCCGCGCATGACCGGCGAACAGGTGACCGAATACCTGGAACGGGTCGTCCGCCCGCGCATGTCGACCATCGAAGGCGTTGCCGAGGTGCAGATTCTCGGCGCCCAGAACTACGCCATGCGGGTGTGGATCGATCCGGTTCGCCTGGCCGCCCGCGATCTCACCGCCTCCGATGTGCTCAGCGCCATCAACAAGGCGAATTTCTTGTCGGCGCCGGGCAAGACCAAGAATCAATTCGTCGCCCAGCCGATCGCCATGCAGACCACCTTGCAGACGCCCGAGGCCTTCGGCACGCTGCCGCTGCGGGTCCAGGGCAATGAAGTGGTGCGCCTGCGCGACGTCGCCGAAATCGTACTCGGCAGCGAGTCCGACGACACCATCATCACCTTCAACGGCAAGCGCGGCACCTTCCTGGGTATCTTCCCGACGCCCTCGGCCAATTCCCTCGACACCGCCAAGGGCGTGCGCGCCGCCATGCCGGCGCTGCAGGCCTCCCTGCCCGAAGGCATGGAAATCCAGATCGTCTACGACGCCACCGAAGCCATCGCTTCGGCCATCGACAAGGTCTATCGGACCATCGGCGAAGCGGTCGCCATCGTCGTCCTCATCATCTTGTTGTTCCTGGGCTCGTTCCGCTCGGTGCTGATTCCCATCGCGACCATTCCTCTGTCGCTGATCGGCGTTTGTTTTTTCATGGCCATACTGGGCTATTCGATCAATACGCTGACCCTGCTCGCCATGGTGCTGGCCATCGGCCTGGTTGTCGACGACGCCATCGTCGTGGTCGAAAACATTCATCGCCATATCGACGAAGGCTTGGCGCCCCTCGATGCGGCGATCAAGGGCATGCACGAGATTACTGGGCCTGTCATCGCCATGACCGTGACCCTCGCCGCCGTCTTCGCGCCGCTCGGCTTCATCCAGGGCGTCACGGGGGCGCTGTTCCGCGAATTCGCCTTCACGTTGGCCGGTTCGGTGATTATTTCCGGCGTCGTCGCCTTGACCGTCTCGCCGATGATGTCGGGTCATCTCTTGAAGGGTGGCGAACCCGGGCGCTTCCAGGCCTTCGTCGACCGCGCCTTCACGCGCCTGACCGGCTGGTACGGCCGCCGCGTATCGAATTCGCTCGATTATCGTCCCGTGACCCTGCTGGTGGTCGCCGCCTTGATCGGCACATCCGCATTCCTCTTCCTGAACACGAAGAGCGAACTGGCGCCTGAAGAAGATCGCGGCGCCTTGTTCGCCGTGGTCCTGGCACCGCGCTATGCGACCAGTGCCTATACCCAGCATTACATCGAACAGTTGAACGTGCTCACCGCCGACGTGCCCGAGGTCAAGGCCCGCTTCACCGCCGTCGGCCTGGACGGCGGCAGCAATTCCGGTTTCGCTGTCTGGGCCTTGCGCGATTGGGCCTTGCGCAACCGCAGTCAGGCTCAGATTCAACAGGACATCCAGGCCAAGGTCGGAAATTCCACCGGCACCCAGGTTTTCGTCTTCGCACCGCCCTCCTTGCCGGGAACCGGCGGCGGCCTGCCGATTTCCTATGTGATCCGGTCCACGGGCCCGGCCGCGCCGGTCTACGAATTGGCCGAACAGGTGAAGCAGAAGGCGATGGCCTCGGGGCGGTTCATCGTCGTGCAGAACTCCATGTCCTTCGATGCACCGCAGGTCACCGTCAGCATCGACCGCGACCGCGCCATGGCCATCGGCGTGCCGATCAGCGAGATCGGCGCTACCTTGGCCGTACTGGTGGGCGAGGGACGGGCGGCGCGCTTCGACCGGGATTCCAACAGCTACGACATCATTCCCCAGGTGCCGCAGCGCTACCGTTCCGACCCCGACCGGTTGGGCGAGTTCTTCGTGCGCAGCGCCTCGGGCAAGATGGTGCCGCTGTCTTCCGTGGTGACGGTGACGACCGGCGCCGCGCCGGCGGCCATCGAACAGTTCAATCAGCTCAACTCGGCGACTGTCACGGCATTGCCCTTGCCCGGCGTCACCACGGCGGAAGGCTTACGGGTCATCCGCGACATTGCCCGGCCGCTGCTGCCCGACGGCTTCTTCGAGGATTATGCCGATCAGTCGCGCCTGGAAATCACCCAAGGCAACACCGTCCTCATCGCCTTCGTCATGGCGCTGGTCGTCATTTACCTGGTGCTGGCCGCCCAATTCGAAAGCTTCCGCGATCCGTTCATCATCATGATGACCGTGCCGCTGTCGATCTTCGGCGCCATCGTGCCGCTCAACCTCGGCCTGGGCACCCTCAACATCTATACCCAGGTCGGGCTGATCACGCTGATCGGCATCATCACCAAGCACGGCATCCTGATGGTCGAATTCGCCAATCAGCAGCGCGCCCTTCACGGTCTCTCGCGCCGTGCGGCGATTGTCGAGGCGGCCCGTGTCCGCCTGCGCCCGATCCTGATGACCACCGGCGCCATGGCCCTGGCCGCTGTGCCGCTGATCGTCGCCACCGGAGCGGGCGCCGCCGCCCGTTACTCCATTGGCCTGGTGGTCTTCTCCGGCCTGATGGTCGGCACTCTGTTTACGCTCTTCGTCGTGCCGATGTTCTACACCTTTGTGTCGCGTCCCGAGCCTCAATCGACGGCCGAAGGCAATACAATTCCTGCTCCGGCGGAGTGAACTTAGTATTGTGCGCAGGTACTGGCCGGACCGCCTGTGGGCCGGAATTGCAGAAAGTGCAGCACGGCGAAGCGGAATCGAATTATGTCGGCGACCGTTCACACGACATTCGATCTTAAAATCCTCAGCGCCGGCGCCCTGCGGATTGGCGTCTTGCAATGCGTCGAGGCTTTTTCACGCGAGGCCGGCTGCACCGTCGATGTCCGCTTCGCAACCTCGCCCGTGTTGCGTGCCGATGTCGAAGGCGGAAGCCCCGATGCCGATGTGGTCATCTCGCCGGTACCGCTGCAAGAAGCCTTCGTTTCTGCCGGACGGACCGTTGCCGGCACGGCGATTCGCCTTGGATCCATACGCGCCGGCATCGTCGTCCACCGGCAGGCGCCAAGCCCGGATGTCGCCTCGGCCGAGGCCCTGACCCGGTCGCTTCGCCGGGCTGAACGGATCGTCTACAACGTGGCCTCCAGCGGCCAATACATCGAACGGATGCTCGACCGGTTGGGTTTGGCGGCCGAACTGGCGGCAAAAATCGAGCGTGTACCCACCAGCGCCGCCGTGATCGAAGCAATTGCCGCAAAGCCGGATGCGCACATGATCGGCTTCTGCCAAAGCACCGAGATCGAGAGGCTGGCGCATTTGGGCATCAAAATGGGCGGCCATCTGCCGGCCTCTCTCGATGCCGTGACCACCTACGATGCCGCGGTGAGTGCCACGGCGTCCGCGCCGGAGTTGGCTCGCAAATTCGTCGGCTTCCTCGCCGGGCCGGAAGCGAAGGCTCTGCTTCGCGCCACCGGCGTCGAATAACCCCGTTGCTTGTGGTCGCCCCACGCTGTCGGAGAGGAGATTCCCGAATATAGTCGTCCGCCGCGCGAGATATCCGAGGGTGGTGTCAGGCTGCTGAGGGTTAGGCGTCCCGGAAAAAGCTGTTCGCGCCACGTCGTTCCGATGGACCGATGGCTTGCCATGCACTAACAATCCACCGGAACCGCGCAACGGAAGCCAGTCCCTCCAGTCGTCGGCGCGTCCCGATGGCTTCGCCCGGTCAGACGACAGGATTCCTTTCGTCGCTCAATTGTCATTTCATGGGAATCGTTTCGCGACTATGAGCGTCATCAAGCCGCTGTATCTGGCGCTGGTCGCCATGTTCCTGCAACAGTCGTTCGCCATGGTGGCGAAGATCGCCGTGCCGATTGCCGCCGCGGTGGCATTTCCGGCGCTCGGCGTGGACGCCAACCACATCGGCATCTTCACCGGCTTCTATTCCTGCTGCCAGGTGGTCATCGTGATGTTCAGCGGCAACCTGATCCGCCGCTTTGGTGGCTTGCGCATGAGCCAGGTGGGCTTGCTCAGCATTCTCATCGGCATGGCCGCCGCCGCCAGCGGGACGATCTGGACCCTGGCGCTGACGGCGGTTTTCGTCTCCTTCGGCGTATCGGTCAGCACACCCGCTAGCGTACAGATCCTGGCGCGCTATGCGCCGCCGAAGCATGCGCCGCTGATCTTCTCGGTGAAGCAGACCTCGGTTCCCATCGGCCAGATCGCCTCCGGCCTGCTGGTGCCGTTTTTGGTGTCGCTCTACGGCTGGCAGGGTGCCTTCCTCGGCGTCGGCCTGTTGTGCTTTTCGTTCGCTTTCCTGTTGGAGCCGACGCGCAAGGAGCTCGACCGGGACCGCGATCCGACCTACCCGCTGTCGCCGCGCAGCATCCGGGAAGACCTGTCGTTCTGTTTGCGCGACCCGGGCGTGCGCCGGTTGGTGCTGATGCAAGGCGCCTTCACCAGCGTCTGGTCGGTCTACACCACCTATTTCGTGGTATTCTACATGGACCGTATGCATTACTCGCTCTCGGCTGCCGGTGCCATGTTCGCGACCGCTACGCTGATAGGCCTGCCGTCGCGATTGATCTGGGGCTATGTCGCCAGCCGCTGGATGAGCGCCAACGCCGTGCTGGCGGTGCTCGGGTTTTTCACCGCCGTCGCCGTCGTCCTCACCGGTTTCAACACGGCCGACTGGCCGACCTGGGCGCTGCTGACGGTGGCCGTCGGCTTCAATGCCGCGGCGACGGGTTGGCAGGGGATATCCCTGTCGGAAATCGCCCGTCTGGCGCCGCCCGGCAGGGTCGGGGCGATCACCGGTAGCGTCATCGGGTTGAGCTGCATCGGACAGGTGATCCTGCCGCCCCTGTTCGCCGCGGTGCTGCTATTGACCGACAGCTACGTCCTGGGATTTTCGCTGGCCGCTGTCCCGACCTCGATCGTTGGCGTGCTCTTGCTGCTGGCCGAACGCCGCCCAACGGTGCCGGTATCGAAATAAGCCTCGGTACGGCTGTCATGCCGTTCAAGGATCGGCGGCGCGCCGGTTCGGTATGGCCGGGCTCAGAAGGGCCTCCAGGCCGAGCAAGGCCGCCGGCAGCATCAAGATCGCGATGTAGATTTGCGCGCGCAGTTCCTTGAAAATCGTCAACATGAAATGGGGCACAAGCAGCAGCAGGGCGCATGCGAAAAAGGCCAGCGCCATCCGGTCGGCCCGATGCCGGCCGATGTAGCCGAGCACGACAAGCTGCAAGTATACCAGGACCGCCGGGTGCGATATGTGGAGCTTCGCCATATCCCACAGATTGATGCTTAGGCTCAGCCCGCGCGGCGGGAACGCATCGGGCCGCAGATAGACGACGAGCGCGATGGGAAACGCGGCAAGTGCTACCAGGATGGCGCTGTGCAGCGATAGGCGCCGCCAGTTGCCGGCACCGATACGGCTCAGGAAGTAGACTCCCGGCGTGAGGATCGCGTCGAACTTTACGAACGCATTGATCGGAACCAAGGCATACAGAAGAAGCGGCCGGTCGTAGCGGATCGCCAGGAACGACAGCGTCCACAACAGCTGCGTCGCGCGGTCCCAAGGTTGGTAATAGTGAAATGAAAAGCTGATCGGCAAAATGACGATGAAGATGAACATGCCCAAGAGGCTGGATGTCGAATCGAGCCAAGACCGCAACAGCGCATGGACCGCGATGAGCAGCAGGAACAGGCAAACCGCATCCAGCGCTTTGTACAGCAGATTGACCGGCTGGCCGGTTATCCGATGGATATGGTCGATGGCGACCGGGATCGCGAAACGGCTCGCCTGCGTCTCCGTGCCGGTGGATGTCCAAAATTCGGGACGCCCGCTGTCATAGTCGACGATAGCCCGATGAACGGTCAGGCGCTTTTCCGCGATCTCGGCCCGGTAGATGGTTACCTCGCCGACATAGTGCATCTGCACGACCGTTGCCAATAGCGCGACGATCGCAACGGTTAAGATCGCGCGCGGCTCGCCGGTTCGCAGCCAGCGACGTGGGTCGAAAAACCGAAAAAGCATGCTCATGACAGCATCCACCCGGTGGTTGTGGCTGTGTCGGGCCCGGCTGCGCGTCATTCGCAATAACAGGATTTCTGTTCTTAGCGATTCGGTTGAATGAAGCGCGTCGCACGATCTTTTCGAGGTTGCGGTTCTTTATAGCGCCTGATCGAGCCCTGTCGATGAGCACTTGGGGGGCTAAGGCACATCCGGTCCCGGCGCCGCCGGCCTTTGGAACTTGGCATTGATTCAAATCAAGGCCACGCCCGCCGCATCCGCTTTACTTGCGCCTATTGGCCATGTTGGCGGTACGGAACCGTCCGCCGCCGATCGCGCAAGCAAGGGGGGAAATATGCCAAGTCCGCAAATCGCCGTCGATCTCAGCAAAGGCCAGCAAGAGGCGCGCCCCAAGCGGCCGTTTAAGAACGCCAAGACGTGGAAGCGCACCGATCTGAAACCGTCCGACTGGACGGTGAAGCTCGGCAAGGCATCGCTCAAGGAACTCGACGCCATCGTCAAGGAACTGCGCCGCCAGAACTTGCCGCTGCACATGCTGCGGCCAGACATGTTCCAGATCAAGGCCACGGTCGCCCACATGAAGGATGCCCGCAAGCGCGCCTACAACGGCATCGGCTTCGCCATCGTCGACCGCCTGCCCTTGGACGATTGGTCGCTGGAGGAAGCCAAGGCCATCCAGTGGCTGATCCTCAGCACCATTTCCCAGCCGGTCGCCCAAGAGTCCAGTGGCCAGATTTTCCGCGACATCAAGGAAACGCCGGACAACGAACGCTCCATCTACAACACCGGCCTGACACAGAAGCGGCTGACCTTCCACACCGACAACAGCGGTAACCGCAACGTCCCGAATTTCACCGCCCTGCTGGCGCTCTACGCCGCCGAAGAGGGGGGCTTAAGCGAGTACTGCACCCTCTATTCCCTCTATAACGCCATGATGAAGGACGCCCCCGAACAGCTCGAACGCCTGTTCCAGCCCTTCTATCACAATCGCCAGGATATCCAGGTTCCCGGCGAGCCCGACGTCATCTGGGCGCCAGCCATCGGCTACGACGGCAAGAAGCTGTTCAGCCGCATCTCGCTCAACAAGATCCCCAGCGGCTATTCCCGCATCGGCAAGGAACTCGATAACCTTGGCCGCGATGCGCTGGAAAGCGTCTACTCGGTGATCCGCAAGAACGACATTTCCGCCAAATACATGTTGGATCGCGGCCAAGTGCTGATCTTCAACAACCGCGAAGGCCTGCATCACCGCGAAGGATTCAGGAACGGCAAGACCGTGGACAAGCAACGCCATCTTATCCGCATGTGGCTGCGCGACGAAGGCCGGCCGCTCTTCGACGGTTGAAACGCAGCGGCGCGGCCCGCTCGGGCGCTGCCGTCCACCGGATCGATACCGATGTTGACCCGACCGGTGCGGCCGGTCGGATCGGCCAAGCAGAAAAGGATGACGCTATGACCGGCACGATGATGAAGGAAGCCACCGGGGCAAAAGAGACAACCGGTGCCAAGACGGGGGTGCAGATCCGCAAGCTGTCGCCGAACATCGGCGCCGAGGTTACCGGCGTCGATCTGCGTCACGTCGACGCCGAAACCGCCCGCCTGCTGAACCGGACGGTGCTGGACAACGTTTGCATGGTCATCCGCGATCAGCATCTGACGCCCGAGGAATTCAATGCCGCCGCCGGCATCTTCGGCGAGGTCATCGTGCAGGATCACCCGCGCTATTCCTTTCCCGGTCTGCCCGGCGTCAAGCGCTACTCGAATTTCAACACCAACGTCGAAGGCAATCGTGACCGGACTGCCGGCCATTGGCACACCGACGGCGCCTTCCGCGACGTGCCGCCGAAATTCGTTCTGCTTTACGCCGTCGAAATTCCCGACACCGGCGGCGATACCGACGTGGTGAACATGCGTACCGCCTATCAGGCCCTGCCCGAAGCGATGCGTCGCAAGCTCGAACCCTTAAAGACCGCCAACGTCCGCGCCAGCAGCAGCGCCCGCACCCACCTCAGCGCCGATAATCTCGCCATCATGGCCCAAGGCGATCAGGTGCCGAACATCCATCCCCTGGTGCGCACCATCGAGGGCGTCGGCGAAAAGGGCCTGTATTTCGATCCCTCGCGGGTCGAATACATCGTCGGCATGGATCCCGAAGCCTCGCAGGATCTTCTGGAAGAGGTGCTGGGCATGGTGATCCGGCCGGAATTCACCTATCGGCACAAATGGAGCTTGGGCGACCTTCTGATCTTCGACAACCGCGCCTCCCTGCACCGGGCCACTTACGAATACGACTGGAACCAGCACCGGCTGATGTACCACGCCATGATCAAGGGCGAACGGCCGCACTGAAGGCGGCGCCGATCCGGTCTCTGATGTGCGCCGCCGAACGGCGGCGGCCTATCGCGTGCGGTACCGGCAGCGTGCCCGGTGCACGAGTGAAGCTGGTTGCATAGGCAGGCCCGCCGCCAGTCCATCGGCGATGGGCTGTGGACGACGGCGCCGTGCTTATCTGGGGCTATGCCCGCTCCCCATTGCATCTACCCCCAACCCCGTTAGCCGTCCGGCGGGACGCATTTCCGCTCGTGGTCGATGCCGACCACGGCGACGGCAACGCGCTCAACGTCACGCGCACGGTCGAGGAACTGGAGACCGCCGACGGTCGCCTGCCTGGCCATCGAGGATACGGTTCAGCCGCGCCCCTATGGTCTCTCCGTCAGGCGCTCCGAAGATCCAATGCCGATGGGGCGATGTAAGGACCCCGTAAGGTCGGCTTGTTAGCATTGTCGCGCTTCGAGCTTTGGGCCGCAAATCAAGCTGGAACAGGCGGAGAGACAAAGCAACGGCTGGCATGAGGAGTCGCGTCTTGAAAGTTGCGGTACTTGCGATGGCGATCGTCGGGGCGTCTGTTGGCCTTTCCGGCGCTGAGGCTGCCGGTATGCCGGAAGGCGGCAAACTCGATTTCATCGTTTTTCGGAAAGGCGAGGTCATCGGCGAGAATGTCCTTCAGTTTCAGGATGAGGGTAATCGGATGAGGGTCGACATTTCGACCGACGTCGTGGTCAAGTTTGCATTCGTGCCGGTCTATCGATTCCATCATCGCAGCCACGAGGTTTGGGAAAGCGGTCATCTGGCATCCCTTGAGTCGCAGACCGACGACGACGGCAAGCAGCACGTTCTGGATATCCACGCAGAGGGCGGCCATCTGGCTGTCCTCGCCGACGGCAAGCCTTCCGACGCAGCATCGAATATCGTGCCTGCAAGCCTCTGGAATGAGCAGATCGTTGCCAGCAACGTGATCTTGAACACGCTGACCGGACGGCAGATGAACGTTTTGGTGACGGATATCGGCATTGAACCCGTGCTGGTCGGCGGCACGGTCCACCCCGCCCACCACTATGCGATCAATGGCGATCTGCAGCGCGAGGTCTGGTTCGATGCCAAGGGAATGCTGGTGCAAGTGCAGTTCAAAGGCGACGACGGTTCGGAGATAACGTATCGCCTGCGTTGACGGGTCCAACGATGCGACTCATTCTCCTTGAGGATAACCTGTAGCTCGCCAGCTTCGTGGTGAAAGGGCTAGGCAATTCCGGATTCACGGTCGACGAGTTATCGACCGGTACGGATGCCGAAGCGGCTCTGTCGACGACCGCCCATGTCATTCTCTTCGTCGACCTCGACCTGCCCGACATGGACGGGATGGCCCTCCATGTGCTGCGCAATGCCGACTCATGCCTTTCGGCGGTACACAGAGACGTTCCTTCGTCAAAAAGACGAAGGCTCGGCAAGCGGGTCGGGTTGACGTGTCGACGACTCCGGAGGACGGGACGCTGCGGAATCGGGCGCCGGCGACCCCACTGTTTCAAAACCGTGTTGCCGACGGACCGCCGACATTTGACGGTGGATCACGCGGTCGATAAGGCTTGGCCACAGTGCCTGGATCAGAACGAAAAGGCGCTCCGGCCCGCGTGGATAGATGCGTCGCCGGCCT
>CANITX010000060.1 GCA_947470575.1 Rhodospirillales bacterium | reverse complement strand
TCGGGTATAAGCATATTGTTGTGGAAATTGGTGCTCGCGAGAGTCGCCAAGCAAAATTGAAACCTGGATTCTATCGTTCCCGGGTTCAACCGAAAGATGCCTTTAAGAGACTAGTGCAGCATGCCCTGGTAGCTGAGTTGGGTGCCGAAAATGTGATTCGCGTACAGATTGAGCCCGCAACTGACTCTCAGGGACACGAAGCTGTGAAAATCACTATTGTAGTCGATCCTGCTACTACCAAGAAACTAGCGAAAGAAGCTTCTCTCAACGCACTCGTCCGGCTGCAAGATCAGCTCAACAAGATGCGGGAAGATCGGACGCCGATCATCGAGTACGCTACAGAAGCTGAGCTTGCTCAGGATGGCGCTGCTTAATCCCGAACATCTTCTTGACCAAGCTGACCGGTTAATCGCCCCACCCGGTGGCGGCGCGCCGAGGCAGGCTGATCTCAGGCGCGCGATATCTAATGCGTATTACGCGGTATTCCATGCTGTGGTGGCCGAGGCAGCAGATGACCTAATAGGCAGAACCCATCGCACGCATCCACGATATGCTCTCGTATACAGAAGTATCGATCACAAGGCGCTTAGGACACTTTGTGAAGAAGTTAAAAAGCCCAACTTGCCCGCAAAATACTCCAATTACATTCCAAGGGGCGGCTTCGGAGCTGACTTGATAGCGCTAGCAACTGCCGTCGTCGAACTGCAAGAGAAGCGGCACTTGGCAGACTACGATCCCCTTTATCGAGTGAGGATGCCTGACGCCGTGCTGGCTGTTGCGACAAGTCACGCTGCACTGAACCGATTTAGAAGCGCCAACCGCACATCACGTAAGGCCTTCCTTTCCCTTCTGACCTTTTCACCGAGGTAGAACGTCTGCGATTGGTGGCATAACAACAAGGATCGTCGGCATGGCCACCGGCGGTTGGGCCTAGGTTGGTGGCTCATGCTGGTCAGGCCGCCTTGGCCGGCTGGCGCTTGCCGACTTCGCGTTCGTAGTCTTCCATCAACGTGCGGCTGACCTCGCCGGGCGTAAAGCGGTGATTGTCAATCGAACCGACCGGCGTCACCTCGGCGGCGGTACCGGTCAGGAAGACCTCGGTCGCCTTGGCGACCTCGGCGGGCATGATGGCGCGTTCGACCACCTGCCAGCCGCGTCGGCGGGCCAGATCGATCACCGTGCGCCGGGTGATGCCGTCCAGGAAGCAGTCCGGCTTCGGGGTGTGCAGCACCTTGTCATTGCCGAACAGGAAGAAAATGTTGGCACCGGTCGATTCGGCAATCTGGCCGCGATAGTCGAGCATCAAGGCATCGTGATAGCCCTGCGACTCGGCGTCGTGCTTGGACATGGTGCAGATCATGTAGAGCCCGGCCGCCTTGGCGTGAACCGGTGCAGTGTCGGGAGCCGGTCGGCGCCACTTGGAGGTGACCAAACTGATCCCCTTCATTTTGGCTTCGGGCGAGAAATAAGATGGCCACTCCCAGGCGGCGACCGCCACGTGAATGCGGTTGGCTTGGGCGGCAACACCCATCATCTCGCTGCCACGCCAAGCGACCGGGCGAACGTAACCGTCGACGATGTTATTAGCGCGCAACGACTCGCGACAGGCCTCGTCGATCTCGGCAACGCTGTAGGGCAGCTTGAAACCGAGTGTCTGGGCCGATGCCGCCAGCCGTTCCGTGTGCTCGGTCAACTTGAAGATATTGCCGTTGTAGGCCCGCTCGCCTTCGAACACGCAAGAGGCGTAGTGCAGGCCGTGAGTCAGCACATGGATCTTGGTATCCCGCCAGGGAACCATTTCGCCGTTGTACCAGATGAGTCCGTCGCGGTCGTGGAAAGGTTGGTCAGCCATAACACAAGTTTCCCTGATTTGCGCCGCAGCGTAATTTTATTGCGGTGCGGTATGGATTTCCGGAAGCTTATTGCGCTTTTACCATCCGTTCTGGATATATGTCAATAACACTGACATAATTAAATCGCCATATAGGCCATCCGTTCGTGGCCTGGGCCGTTGCCGGCCAGGAGAGATCGCCATGCTACAGTCCAAGACCCATTCTAAGCCATTATTCCTCAGCGAGGAGGAACTGCGCCAGGCCATCGAACTTTTATTTTACGCTTATCGCGACTTCACCGGCGAGCCCGATGCCATCCTCGCGCATTACGATTTCGGCCGGGCTCATCATCGGGTGATTTATTTCGTTGGGCGGAATTCCGGCATTACCGTCGGTGCGCTCTTGGGCATTCTCAAGATCACCAAGCAGAGCCTGTCGCGCGTGCTTGGTCAGCTTCTTGACGAAGGCTTCATTGAGCAACGGACCGACAACGACGACCGCCGCCGGCGCATGTTGTTCCTGACCGCCAAAGGTGCGGATCTAGAAAACCTGCTGACCCAGCGCCAGGGTCGGCGCATCGCCAACGCCTATCGTGCCGCCGGAGCCGACGCCGTAGACGGCTTCCGCGCTGTATTGCGCGGCATCGTCAATGAAGAGGACCGATCCCGTTTCGGGGATTCCGCCTCCGGGCATGGCTGATGGCGGTTCGTTTCCACTGTGGGGTGCGCCTGTGCTAGCATTCAAACATTCGCCGCTGCATGCCGGTGACGTAGGCTATCGGAGCCAGGGATGAGCGAGGCCCAACCCCACATACTCGTCGTCGATGACGATGATCGGCTGCGCGAGCTGTTGCGTAAATTCTTAAGCGAGCGCGGCTTCATGGTCGCTACCGCCTCGGATGCGGCTGACGCGCGGGCAAAGCTGGCCAGCGTCACCTTCGATCTTATCGTGCTCGATGTCATGATGCCGGGCGAAAGCGGGCTCGATTTCGCCGCCAGTCTGCGACAGCGCGATGACGTGCCGATCCTCATGCTGACGGCCATGGGCGAAGCCGAAGACCGCATCTCCGGCCTGGAGCGCGGCGTTGACGACTATCTGACGAAGCCCTTCGAACCGCGCGAATTGTTGCTGCGTATCCGCGCCGTGCTGCGCCGCCGGCCCGAAGCTGTCGGTAAGGCCGTGGTCGGAGAGGCTGCCGAGCCGATTCGCCTCGGCGCTGTCGCCTTCGATCCTGTTCGCGGCGAGTTGCGGCGGGGCGGCCGGCCGATCCGCCTGACTTCTGTCGAAGCCTCGTTGCTTGCGGCACTGGCCGAACGGCCAGGTGCCGTGCTCGATCGCGACGAGTTAAGCGCGCGCACGGGCGCTAGCGGCGGTGGCCGGGCTGTCGACGTTCAAGTCACCCGCTTGCGCCGCAAGATCGAGCCCGATCCCCGGCTGCCACGTTACCTTCGCACGGTGCGCGGGCGCGGCTATATGTTGCATCCGGACTAGGGCTGCGATGCTTGTCGATGTTTGGATCAAACGAATTCTACCACGCAGCCTGCTGGGCCGTTCGCTGCTGATCATCGTCACGCCTCTGGTGCTGGTACAGGTCGTAGCCGCCCTCGTATTTTTCGAAAGTCATTGGGACAAAGTGACGTTGCGTCTGGCCCGCGGGTTGGCCGGCGACGTCGCGGTCTTGGTTACGCTGCTGCGCGAGGATGCCACCGAGTCCGGCGTTGCTCACATGGAGCGTATCGCAGCCGATCACATGCAAATCCGCGCGGCCTATCGTCCGGGAGAAATCCTGGCCAATGCCCAGCCGGCCGCCGACGGTCGTGACGAACGCAATATCGCCCAAGCGATGCGCGAATTCGTTGCCAAACCCTACCGTTTGGACACCGACTATTTGGAGGAAAATATCCGCATCGAAGTGCAGACGCCCGAAGGCGTTCTCGATGCGGTGACAACGCGTAAGCGGCTCTACAGCTCGACCACCTATGTCTTCCTGATGTGGATGATCGGCATCTCGATGATCCTATTCGGCGTCGCCGTTGTCTTCATGCGCAATCAGGTAAAGCCGATCCGTCGCTTGGCACAGGCCACCGACAGCTTCGGCAAGGGCCGCGAAGCGCCGCCGTTCAAAGCCGAAGGTGCCGTCGAAGTGCGTCAGGCGGCTACCGCCTTTATGGCCATGCGCAACCGTATCCAGCGCCAGATTCGCCAACGAACCGAGATGCTGGCCGGCGTCTCCCACGACCTGCGCACGCCCTTGACCCGCATGAAATTGCAACTCGCCCTGCTCGGCGACAGTGAAGGCACGGCCGAATTGCACCAGGATGTTGCCGACATGGAGCGTATGCTCGAAGGCTATCTTGCCTTCGCCCGCGGCGAGGGTACGGAAAAGCCGCTGCCCATCGATCTCAACGGACTGCTCGATGAGGTGGTGGCCCGTGCCCGGCGCAGCGGCAACGGCATCGACCTGCACTGCGAGGGCATTATCACAGTGCCGCTACGCCCAGAAGCATTTCGCCGCTGCTTGACCAACCTCATCGAAAACGCCGTGCGCTATGCCAAGCATGTTTCGGTGCGCGCCGGGCTGCGTGGCGATATGGTGGAAATCGTTGTCGATGACGACGGGCCGGGAATCGCGGAGGACAAGCGCGAAGACGTCTTCCGGCCGTTCTTCCGCCTCGACGGCTCGCGCAATCCCGGTACCGGGGGAGTCGGACTCGGGCTTACTATTGCCCGCGATGTAGCTCGCGGCCATGGTGGCGATGTCGAACTATCCGATTCGCCGACCGGTGGGCTACGCGCGAGGGTGAGGGTGCCGACATGACGATCCATACGCGGCATGGGTGGCAGGCCTACGGTGACGGTACGGATCTCCGGTCGTTGGAGGGAGAGTGGAAATGAGGCTTGGCTCTGGAGACATCGCCCGATTCGAACAGGATGGCTACCTGTTCTTTCCCGGACGTTTCAGCCTCGAGGAAGCCGCGATGCTGCGCACCGAAGCCCAAGCGGTCTATGCCATGGACAGGCCGGAGGTATGGCGCGAAAGCTCCGGTGTCGCCCGTACGGCCTTTGCCGCGCATACCTTCAACGAAGGATTTCGCCGCCTCGGCCGGCATCCGCGCCTGATCGATCCGGCGATGCAATTGCTGGGCGGCCCGGTCTACATGCACCAGTACAAGGTCAATGCCAAGGCGGCCTTCGACGGCGACGTCTGGCAGTGGCACCAGGACTATGGCACCTGGCGGCGCGATGACGACATGCCCGAACCGCGGGCCATGAATGTCGCCGTCTTTCTCGACGAGGTGACGGCAGCCAACGGCCCATTGTTGTTCATTCCCGGCAGTCATCGTCACGGCGTGCTGGCGGCCGGCCACGACTTGCAAACCACCAGCTATCCTTTGTGGACCCTGGACCGGGCGACCGTGACGCAATTGGCCGAACGCGGCGGTTGCGTGGCCCCAACCGGGCCGGCCGGCAGCATGCTGCTGTTCTCGTCGTTGCTTGTTCACGCCAGCCCGCCGAACATCAGCCCTTTCGGGCGGACCATCGTCTATTTGTCGCTCTGCCACGTCGACAACCACATCCGCCGCTTCCAGCGCGCCGAATGGATCGCCCATCGAGACTTCGCTCCGATCGAACCGATGGCGGACGATTGCCTGGCGGAATTGGTGGCTGCCCACGCCCAGGCGGCCGAATGAATCAACCCTGGCGGGTATGTTCCTGCAATCGGGGCATCAGTTCGACGAAGTTGCAGGGTCGGGTGCGGTTGTCCAACTGATGGACCAGGATGTCGTCCCAGGCATCGCGGCAGGCGCCGGGCGAGCCGGGCAGGGCGAACAGATAGGTACCGCCGGCGATCCCGGCCGTGGCCCGCGACTGAATGGTCGAGGTCCGGATCTTCTGGAAGCTCAGCCATCGGAACAGTTCGCCGAAACCGGGAATGTGCTTTTCGAAGACGGCCTCGAAAGCTTCCGGCGTCACATCGCGCCCGGTCACGCCGGTGCCGCCGGTCGCCAGCACCGCATCGATGGATGGATCGGCGATCCAGGCCTTCAGTCGGGCGACGATCAGCTCCTTGTCGTCGGTGACGATGGCCCGCTGGACAAGCTTATGGCCGGCGGCCGTCAGGCGTTCGGCCAAGGTGTCGCCGGATCGGTCGTCGGCCAACGTGCGGCTGTCCGATACCGTCAGGACCGCGATGTTGACGGGCAGAAACGACCGTTCAGCGCCGGCGTTGGCCATCGTCGGCAACCTCGGTCTCGGGCCGCTCCTCATGCCTGTCGTAGGCAGGCCAATGGCCGGCGGCGATGGCATCCAGCGACGCCGTGGTCTGGCCCAGGCGGTCCCGATAGATCCAGAAATTGGTCATCAGCTTTTCGGCGAACTCACGGGTCTCGCGGCGCGTGATGCCTTCGATGAACAGCAGGGGATCGTCCTGATGATTGGTTGCCTTCAGCCACTTCGATAGGTTGCCCGGTCCGCCGTTCCAGGCCACAGCCATGCGCAGCAGATCGCCGGCGACATCCTGTTCGGCAAGCAGAACTTCGATATAGCGCTGGCCCAACTCGATGTTGACGGCGGGATCGAACACATTGGCGCGGCGCATGCCGTCGCGCGCCATGAGGCTCGCCGTCGCCGGCATGAGTTGCATCAACCCGGCGGCACCCGCCGGGCTCTTTGCCTTCGGATTGAAGCGGGATTCCTGGTGGATCAAGGCGTAGATCAGCGCCCGGTCGATGCGGAAGCCACCTTCCGGCGACCATGTCGGCAGCGGATAGGCCGCGCCGTCGAAGCCTTGGCTCCCGGCATTGAACGCGCCATCCAACCGGACCGCGAGAAGGGGCAATCCGGCCTGCCCGGCGATGGTCATGATGCCGAGCCGTAGGTCGTCGTCGGCACTGCTGGCCAACCCCAGCAACTCCCCAGCCGCCCGTTCATCCTGGTCCAACTGCAACAGTGCCAATCCTCGCCGCCCGGCGGGTGTCGCCGCTACGGCCTTGATGCCGTCTTGCGTCTTGCCCGGATCGGTCCAGCGCACGGCCAAAGGCATCCCAAGCAGGCGGCCGGCAAGAATGCCGTAAAAGGTACGTGGATGAGCGGCCGCTTTTTGCAGCCAGTCGCCAACATCGGCCGGCCGGCGGTCCTTGAGGTGCGCGCGGGCATTCCAAAACGCTGCCGCCGAAATCAGCCAGGGCGAAATATCGGTACGCACGGCCAGCGCCTCGAAATGCTTGCTGGCTTCGGCGAATTTGCCCAGCCGCCAAGCCGCCAGACCGGCCGTCCAATGTACCTCCGGCACTTGCTTGGCGGACCGTACGGCAAGGTTCGCCCATTTGAGGGCAGCATCGTCCTGGCCATCCGCAAAATAGCCGGAGGCGAGACGGACGCGGGCGGCATCCTGGGCCAGGGGAGTGAGCAAAGCGGTAACGCTGCTATCTTCCAGTATGGCCTTGGCCGTCTGGGTCGTCCCCTTGCGCAAGGAGGCGTGCAGGCGTTCGATGGCCTTCTCGGCGGTCTTTCGGTCGTTGGCCGATAATCCGGCGCGGGGCTCGCCGGTTGGGATCGCATCGCCAACGTAAGTCGCCCCGGGCGGATTGCCGGGCACCGAATATGCCGGTGCCCTGGGTTGGGCCGCCTTTGGCGGGAGTCGGCGCGCGGCGAGTTCATGGATGGCGCGGGCATCGGGCAGGTCGGCATGGGCGTTCAGCCACCCCGCCGCCTCGTCGAAGCGGGTACGGTAGCTCGGGTGCAGGTAACGTTGTGCCAGGACATGCCCGAGCAGCAGCCTGTCTGAAAGATCGGCGATCAGCCGGTCGGCTCCCGGCCAGTTGGCATCTTTCTGAAGCTCGAAGATCCGGCGGTAGCGCTCGATATCGGCGGCACCCAGCACTACCGGCAGGGCCGGTACGACGGTGTTTTTGCTAGATGGTGGCGCAAGGTTTAGGTACGCGGTCTGGGCGACCGCCGGTAGTCCCGGCAAGGCCCCCAACACACACAATGTTCCCACACAAACCGCACGCGCCAACTTGGCGGCGGTTCGATCCCTAAGACCCCGCATACCTGGCCCCATTTGCGGTTGCGGTGTGGCGGTAAGCCGCCACGCTTGAGATTCTTTATAAGTGGTTAAGAGCCGAAGGGCAACCTTGCCGGATTCGGGCGGCCAAAAGCCTAATTTTCTGCCAGCTTTTGTCGAAGCGACAGCAGATCGTGCCAAGCTTGGCGCTTTTGTGCGGGCGACCGCAGCAAATAGGCGGGATGGAAAAGGGCGGTGGCTGGGATGGGATGCGACATTCCCGGTGTAGTGAAGGAGAACCACCGCCCACGCAACCTCCCGATGCCCTCGGTGCGGCCGAGCAGGGATTTGGCCGCCGCCCCGCCGAGCGCCACCAAAACATTCGGATCGATCAATTCGATCAGCCGTTCGACGAAGGGTTGGCAGGCGGCGACTTCGGCCGTGGTCGGGCTGCGATTGCCGGGGGGGCGCCAGAACACGGTGTTGGAAATCAGCACCTGCTCCCGGCTTAGACCGATGGAAGCCAGCATGCGGTCGAGCAGGTGGCCGCTGACGCCGACGAAGGGCAATCCCTGGCGGTCTTCGTCCGCACCCGGTGCCTCGCCAATCAACAGAACGCGCGCCCGGGGATTGCCGTCGGTAAAAACCAGGTTCATCGCCGTCTTTTTGAGTGGACAGCCGTCGAAGGCCTCCAAGGCGGCGCGCAGCGCCTCGATACTGCTTGCCGCGGCTGCCATTTCGTAGGCGGTGCGCACGACGGCCTGTTGACCGCTCGCCGCCGTGGGGCGCGGCGATAGGGCGGCGGGGGTCGGCTTCGACGAGGTCGGTGCCGGAGCCTTAGCCGATTGGACGGGGGTGGGTGCCTGCCGCGATGCTGCCGATTCCGCATAGCGATCGACCGGCAATTCGCCGATGCATTCATCGACCCCGGCGTCGAGTTGCCATTGCAGCGCGGCAAGCATCTCCGGTGGTGCTGCGGGCGGAGGCGTAAGGCTTGTGACCATAATGTCAGTCTAGCAGGGCGCCGCCACTTGTGCAGCGTGTCCGTGAGCAGGACGCTATTCAGGAACGGGCCGCGTGCTTATGGTGTGGCAAACACAATGCCGCCGAGGAGACGGACCGCGCCATGTACAACAACGACGACTACGACTTCCCCCGCTTTTCCCACGACTTGGTGCGCCGCCAGATGGCGGCATGCTTCATGGCCTGGGGCATGAAGCCCGAACATGTCGAGACCAGCGCCGGCCTGTTGCTGGAAGCCGACCTGCGCGGCGTCGACACCCACGGCATCGCCATGCTGGTGTCCTACGACGAGCGCCGGCGCAAGAACCTTATCACCATCAACACCGACGTGAAGGTGGTGCATGAGACGCCGACGACGGCAGTGGTCGACGGCGGCGGCGGGCTCGGCTTCGTCCCCGGCGCCACCGCCATGGGCTTGGCCATCGAGAAGGCCAAGGCGATGGGCGTCGCTTGCGCCACGGTGCGCAACTCCAATCACTTCGGCGCCGCTGGGGTCTACGCGCTGATGGCGGCACGCCAAGGGTTGCTCGGCTTCGCCACGACCAACGGCGCGCGTCCGTCCGTGGTGCCGACCTTCTCGGCGGAGACCATGCTCAACACCAACCCCTTCTGCTTCGCCGCGCCGACCAAGCGCAACGGGCAGTTCTGTCTCGACTTCGCCACCTCGACCTCGGCCAGCGGCAAAATTCGCAATGCCGCCATCGAAAAGCGGCCGGTGCCGGCCGGCTGGATCACCGATGACCAGGGTAACTCGACCACCGATTCGTCGTGGTATTTCAAGGGAGCCATGCTGACGCCGCTCGGCGGCACGCGCGAATTGGGCAGCCACAAGGGTTATGGCCTGGCGACGATGGTCGAGATCTTGTCCGCAGCTCTGAGCGGCGCGACCCTGGTCACGGCGAAGAACCGTCCGACCTCGGGAAGCGCCAACCTCGGTCACTGGTTCATGGTCATCAACCCGACGGCGTTGATGCCCGAAGGCGAGTTCGAGCGCATCACCGACGAGTTGATCGACAGTCTGCACGCCGCCAAACCTGTCGATCCGGCGCAGCCGGTGCTGGTGCCGGGCGACCCTGAAGAGGCGACGGTTAAGTTGCGCCTGGAGAAGGGCATACCCATCCCGCCGGGCCTGCGCGGCAAGCTCCAGGAAATCGCCAAGGGCTGCAACGCACCGTTCCTGCTGGGGGACGAGGCCATCAAGGCGGCATGAGGGTTCCGAATGGCCCGGATGGGATGCCGCTCGAATTTCGCTTCCAGGCTACCTCGGGGGGATGTAAATCTCTTTGACCGCTTGGTGGCCGGCCCCATGGTGGCCGTCTTTGGCGTTCCAATCCGCCGCCGTACCCATACTTAGCCTTGCGACCCGCTGGAGGGGATGAACATGCGTTACGCGCTGCACAACTGGGGCCCCAACAACAACGAAGTCTGGCGGCCGGAACTCGATGCCGAATGCTGGATTTCGCCGAACGTGGTGCTGATCGGCAAGGTGATCGTCAAGAAGAACGCCAGCATCTGGTTCAATACCGTGGTCCGCGCTGACAACGAGCCCATCGTCATCGGCGAGGAGAGCAACATCCAGGAAGGCTGCGTGCTGCACGCCGATCCGACCTTCCCCTTGAACATCGGCGCGCGGGTGACCATCGGCCACATGGTCATGCTGCACGGCTGCTCCATCGCCGACGAAACCCTGATCGGCATCGGCAGCGTCATCCTCAATGGCGCCAAAATCGGCTCGCACTGCCTGATCGGCGCCAACACGCTGATCCCCGAGGGCAAGGAAATCCCCGACAACTCGGTGGTCATGGGATCGCCGGGCAAGATCGTGCGCGAGGTCTCGGAAAAGGATCGCGTCCGCCTGACCAGACCGGCTGCCAGCTACATGCGCAAGTGGCGCCGGTTCGTGGACCATATGAAAGAGGATAACTGACCGGCAACGAAACCAGCCGCCGCGAACAATCAATAAGGGCGGCGTCACAGGGAGACGGACAGGCCATGTACAACAACGACGATTACGATTTTCCACGCTATCCGCACAAACTCGTGCGTCAGCAGATCGCCGAAACCCTCACAGCTTGGGGCATGAAGCTCGAACATGTGGAAATCGCCGCCGACCGACTGATCGAGGCCGACCTTCGCGGTGTCGATACCCATGGCATCTCGATGTTGACCTCGTACGACGACTGGCGGAAGAAGGGGTGGATCACTGTCGGCACCGACGTGACGGTGGTGCGCGAGACGCCGACCACGGCCGTGATCGACGGCGGCGGCGGGCTCGGTTTCGTGCCGGCCACCATGGGCATGCAGAAGGCCATCGAGAAGGCCAAGCAGGTCGGCGTGTCCTGCGTCACGGTGCGCAACTCCAGTCATTTCGGTGCCTCGGGCGTGTACGCCCTGATGGCGGCGCGCGAGGGCCTGATCGGTTTTTCGACCACCAACGGCTTCAGCAATTCGGTGGTGCCGACCTTCGGCGCCGAAGGCAAGCTCAGCACCAATCCCTTCGCTTTTGCCGCGCCGACCAAGCGCAATCAACTCTTCTGCCTCGACTTCGCCACCTCGGCGGTGGCGCGCGGTAAGATTCGCAACGCCGCCATCGAAAAGCGCCCGGTGCCGATCGGCTGGATCACCGACGCCAGCGGCAACCCGACGACGGACGCTACTTGGTATTTCAAGGGCGCGTTGCTGACGCCGCTCGGCGGTACGCGGGAACTGGGCAGCCACAAGGGCTACGGCCTGGCGACCATGGTGGAAATCCTGTCGGCGGCGTTGAGCGGCGCCGAACTGGTCACCGATAAGGCAGTCCACAAGGGCCAGAAGGGCTCGATGCAAATCGGCCATTGGTTCATGGTGATCAACCCCAAGGCACTGATGCCGGGCGGTGAGTTCGAAAGCATCACCGACGATCTGATCGATCACCTGCACGCTGCCAAGCCGGTCGATCCGGAAAATCCGGTGATGGTTGCCGGCGAGCCGGAGGAGCAGACCATCGCGCTGCGTATGGAGAAGGGCATCCCCGTGCCGCCCGGGCTCTTGGGCAAGGTCCAGGAGATCGCCAAGGGTTGCAACGCGCCCTTCCTGTTGACCGCCGACAAGATTGTAAAAGCCTAGTCTGGGTGGCTGGCCGCGGGCGACCGCCGCCAGCGCCCGGATATCCGCAAGAAACCCCTGGAGACGGACGAGACATGTACAACAACGACGATTACGATTTTCCCCGCTTCCCCCACAAGTTGGTGCGCCAGCAGATCGCGGAATGCCTGACCGCCTGGGGTATGAAGGCCGAGCATGTGGAGACCAGCGCCGATCTGTTGATCGAAGCCGACCTGCGCGGCGTCGATACCCACGGCATCTCGATGCTCACCTCGTACGACGACCGCCGGCGCAAGAACATGCTGTCGGCCAATGCCGAGGTCAAAGTCGTGCATGAGACGCCGACCACGGCGCTGGTGGACGGTGGCGGCGGGCTCGGTTTCGCGCCGGGAGCACTGGCGATGAACATGGCCATCGAGAAGGCCAAGAAGATGGGCGTCTCCTGCACCACGGCGCGCAACTCCAATCACTTCGGCGCCGCCGGCGTCTATGCCCTGATGGCCGCCCGCCAGGGGCTGATCGGCTTCTCCTGCACCAACGGCTCGGAACCGTCCGTGGCGCCGACCTACTCGGCACAGTCGATGCTCAGCACCAATCCCTTCGCCTTCGCCGCGCCGACCAAGAAGAACGATCTGTTCTGCCTGGATTTCGCGACCTCATCGGTGGCCCGCGGCAAGATCCGCAACGCCGCCATCGAAAAACGCCCGGTGCCGATCGGCTGGATCAACGATGCCAGCGGCCGGCCGACCACGGACGCCTCCTGGTATTTCAAGGGCGCCATGTTGACGCCGTTGGGCGGTACCCGCGAGCTGGGCAGCCACAAGGGCTACGGGTTGGCTACCATGGTCGAAATCCTGTCTTGCGCATTGAGCGGGGCAAGCCTTGTCATGTCCGAGGGACATGGCACGCGCAAGAAGGGCACCATGGAACTCGGCCACTGGTTCATGGTGATCAACCCGACAGCGCTGATGCCGGAAGGCGAGTTCGAGCGCATCACCGATGAACTGATCGACAGCCTGCACGCCGCCAAGCCGGTCGATCCGGAGCAGCCGGTTCTGGTCCCCGGCGACCCCGAGCATGCCACCATCAAGCTGCGTCTGGAAAAGGGCATCCCAATCCCACCGGGCCTGCGCGGCAAGGTCAAGGAAATCGCCATGGGCTGCAACGCCCCCTTCCTGCTGGGCGACGAGGCCATCATCAAATCCTAGCAACCGCCCCGTGACAGGTCTGTTTGTGCTATTTTCAAAACGAAGAACCATGAGGGAGGCTGCAATGATGCATCGTAAAGGTCCTACCGCCGGTCGGACCACGGCCGCCCTGGCGGCTATTCTGGCCCTGGCGGCGCTGACGTCGGGACAGGCGCAAGCTCAGGCGAACAAGGTTTTGACGATTGTCACGCCGGCCGAGCCGCCGGACCTGGAACCCTGCCACTCCAGCCGCGCCTTTCAGGGCCGGGTCGTGCTGCAAAACATCGCCGAAACGCTGACATTCAAGGATCCAGCGACCAACGCGCTGACCCCCCGGCTGGCGACGTCGTGGGAACAGGTCGATGCCACCACCTGGCGTTTCAAGCTGCGTCCGAACGTCAAGTTCCATGACGGGGCGCCGTTCAATGCCCAAACGTTGAAAGCGTCGCTGGATCGCTCCCTGGACAAGAAACTGCCCTGCGGCAACCGCACCAAGTTCTTCGCCAACATGACCTTGGAAGTAACGCCGGTCGACGATCTTACCGTGTTGCTCAAGACGGATAAGCCATCGCCGATCCTGCCCATGAGCATGTCGGCCATGGCGATCGGCTCGCCGAATTTGCCGCCGGACAAACCGACGCTGCAACCCGTTGGCACCGGCCCGTACGTTATGGAGCAGTGGAAGGCTGGCCAGGAAATCGTCCTCAAGCGCAATGACAACTACTGGGGACCGAAACCGCAGGCCGATGGGGCGCGCTACATCTGGCGCGAGGAATCGGCTGTGCGCGCTTCCATGGTCAAGATCGGCGAGGCGGACATCGCGCTCAATATCGCCCCGCAGGAGGCGACCGATAAGGGGATGGACTACAGTTACCTGAATTCGGAGTCGACCTACCTGCGCATCGATATGAGTCGACCGCCGCTGACCGACAAGCGGGTTCGCCTCGCGTTGAACTATGCGATGGACCGGGAAGGCATGCGCGGCACGATCCTGTCCAAGGATGCTATCCATGCGACCCAGATCGTGATGCCTTCCATTCCCGGCCACAACCATGAGCTGGATAAGAAGGTTCGGGGTTACGATCCCGCCATGGCCAAGAAGTTGTTGGCGGAAGCCAAGGCGGCGGGCGTGCCGGTCGAGACCGAGATCACCCTCATCGGTCGTCCGACCGGGTACACCGGCGCTGCCGAGGTGATGGAGGCCTTCATGACCATGTTTAAGGCGGTCGGCTTGAACGTCACGCTGAAGAATCTCGAGCCGGGCCAGTACAACGAAATCCATAACAAGCCCTTCGCCGAGAACCGCGGTCCGACGTTGCTGCAAGGAACCCACGACAACAACTTCGGCGATCCGATCTTCTCCTATCCGTCGAAGTATTCCTGTGCCGGATCGCAATCGATGCTCTGCGACAAGAGCGTCGATGACATGGTGGAGAAGTTGGAAGGGCTGACCGGAGAGGCGCGCGTCAAGGCATGGCAAGAGGTCTTCCGCGCCTTGTACGAGGACGTTGTGCCCGAAGTGTGGATGTATCACATGGTCGGCTTTGTGCGCGTCGGCAACCGGATCGACTTCAAGCCGGACGTCACCACCAACGCCGAGCTTCGCATCGGCGAAATCAAGTTCAAGTAAGCTTCGTGCGAATTGCGGTATCCTGGCGGCCCGCTCTGCGGGCCGCTTCTTTTCCGGCGCCGCCACAGAGCAGGAACCGTTGAAACAGATCGATACGGGAGCACCGAGTATGATCACCACACAGCCGGTACTGGACCTGACCGATCAAGGCAGGGATCCCCGGCCTAAGGCGGCCTTCGCAAACGCCCGGACTTGGACGCGATCGAGTCTATCGCCCGCCGACTGGACGGTTCGTGTCGGCGACGCGGCGAAACAGGAGCTGGACGCCGCCGTCATTCGGCTGCGGCGCGAGAGTCTGCCCCTCTACCTGTTGGAACCCGATCACTTCGATTTGTCGGCTTGCCGTAAGGTCATGGCCGAGGCACGACGGACGGTGGACGAGGGGCCGGGTTTTGCTGTCGTCGATCGCTTGCCGCTCGATGACTGGTCCGAAACGGAGGCCGGCTGGGTCTACTGGCTGTTGGCCAGGATGTATTCCCGGCCCGTCGCCCAGACCATGAACGGCACCATCATGCGTTCGGTCAGGAACGATCCCAACGACGCGGAGCGGGGAATCGATGCCGCGCTGACCGACCGGCGGCTGACCTATCACAACGACAATAGTGGTAACCGCAATCTGCCCAATTACACCAGCCTGCTCTGCATCTATCCGGCCAAGGAGGGTGGCGACAGCGAATACGTGTCCCTCTACACCCTCTACAACGCCTTGGCCAAGGAAGCGCCGGCTCAGCTCGACCGACTTTTTCAGCCGTTCTTCCACGACCGCCGCGGCCTGCAACGGGAAGGCGATGCCCGGGTCATCTGGGCGCCGTGCTTCAATATGGATGGCGAGCGGCTGCTCGGCCGCTTTTCCCATAACAAGATCACCAAGGGTTATCAGACGGCCGAGGTGCAGATCGACAACGTCACCCTCGATGCCTTGGAATGCGTCCAGTCGATCATTCCCTCGCGGCAGCTTTCCATGCGCTACGTGATGGAGCGCGGCCAGATCCAGATCATCGACAATCGCCAGGGCCTGCATTTCCGTACCGACTTCAAGGATGGCGAACGGGTCGAGGAAAAGCGTCACCTGCTGCGCATGTGGTTTCGCGAGAATGGCCGGCCGTATTTCGACGGTTGATCGATGAGCCTGCCGCCGACACGCCGTAATGGCCCAAGGCCGTTGACTGCAAAGGGTTGCTGACTGCATCATAACGCTAAGGAGCAGCGTTCTTCGCGCCCAAAAAAGGCAAAAAACATTTGTTTCGTGAGCCGGCGTTCGGCTTGGGTGGCAGCAGGGTCCACCGACAAGAAGCGTTCGTTAAATCGTGGGCCGTGCCGTCATTGGAAGCGCGACTCAATTCTGCTTCCCGGTACTGAAAATTCATACAGGGAGCACACCATCATGTCCTATGGAGCAACAAGCTTCGCCATCCTGGCGACGGCTTCTGCCGCCGCCCTGACGGGTCTGGCATTGTTCGCGCCCGGCAACGCCGTCGCCCAGAGCAAGTCTGTTACCATTGTTCTGGTAGAAGAACCCGACGCCCTCGACAACTGCAGCACCAACCGCTCGGCTGTCGGGCGCGTTCTCAAACAGAACATCAACGAGACATTGACAGAACTCGACGTCAAAGACGGTTCGATCAAGCCGCGCCTGGCGACGTCATGGGAACGAATCAACGATACCACCTGGCGCTTCAAACTGCGTCCGGGCGTCTTTTTCACCGATGGTGCGCCGCTGAATGCCGAGAATGTCTCGAAGTCCATCGCGCGGACCATGGACAAGAATCTCGACTGCCAGATCCGCATCAAGACATTCGGCGACATTCCGCTGACCGGCGTGGCGGTGGACGAACTGACGCTCGATATCAAGTCCGACAAGCCGGAACCGATCCTGCCGACCCGCATGACGGTCGTCAGCCTCGATTCGCCTAACTTGCCGCACCAGAATAAAATGGTGACGACGATCGGCACCGGTCCTTATGTGTTGGATTATTACAAGCCGGGCGTCGAAATCGGGCTGAAGCGCAATGAAAAGTACTGGGGCAAGGCGCCTGTGGTCGAAAGCGCCAAGTACGTCTGGCGCAAGGAGTCCGCCGTCATGGCCTCTATGGTCGCCGTCGGCGAGGCAGATTTGGCTCCGGCTATCGGCAAGCAGGACGCGACCGATCCCGCCATGGATAGAAGCTATATCAGCACCGAAACCAACTACGTGCGCATCGAGTCGCAGGTGCCGCCGCTCGATGACCGGCGGGTCCGCTTGGCGCTCAACTACGCAGTCGACCGGGAGGCCATGCGCGGCTCGATCATCCCGAAGGATGCGATACCGGCATCGCACATGGTCATTCCCAGCGTCGCCGGTTGGAACCCGGAGGTCGGCAAAAAGGTTTACCCTTACGATGTCGCAAAGGCGAAGCAACTGCTGGCCGAGGCCAAGGCAGCCGGCGTACCCGTCGACAAACACATCGATATATTCGGCCGCACCAATTTATGGCCGAATGCCACCGAGACCATGGAGGCCCTGCTGACCATGTGGCAGGCGATCGGCCTGAACGTGTCCTTGCGCATGCTCGATGTCAGTCAATGGACCGAGCTCAATGTCCATCCCAACAAGGGTAAGAGTGCGACAGCCGAAGAAGCCAAGATCGCCAATCGCGATCCCATTCTGCTTGGCCACATGCACGATAACAATCTGGGGGACCCGGTGTTCTCCATGTACAACAAGTATTCCTGCAAGAATCAGTCTTCCACGCACTGCAATCCGGATCTCGACGTGTTGATCGCCAAGGCGACCGCCCTGTCTGGACCGGAACGCGTCAAGACGTGGCAGGAAGTGATGAAGATCGTTCACGAAGACATGGTGGCCGATGTCTTCCTGTACCATCTCGTTTATTACGCTCGGGTCGGCAAGCGCATCAACTTCGCGCCCACCTCGGCTACCAACAGCGAGATTCCGTTGGAGCAGATCACCTTCAAGTAAGGTCGCCGAAAGCGCTGCAGCGTGGACGGCGGCTGGGAAGCAGTCGCCGTCTTTCTTTGTGCTCCGGCCAGGCGATGTGTTCGGACATCGGAGATGGCGGCCTTGCCGCCGTCGATGCCGGCGACCCTCAAACTTGCCGGTGCCGCCACCAGAAGCTGCGATTGATGGAAAACACCGGTTCGTAGTGACGGACGATATTGGTGTCGACCACCTTTTTGATCTGGTTGTCGAGCAACAGGACCTTACCGCCGAAGAATACCACCAGAATGGCGTGACCGACTTTCAGGTTCAAATCCTTGACCGCGACGACGCGCAACTCGTCGTCTGTGAACCCAAGGTTGCGCAACGAAAGATATTTAATGATCGCATAGTCTTCGCAGTCGCCAAACCGGGCGATGAATTCCCCGGGTGTCTCCCAATAGTCTTCTTCGCCCCAATTGCGGGGATCGGTGACGTAGTTGCGCTGGTTGGCCCAGTTGTTGACCTCTTCGATCTGGACGTCCTTGGGCTTATTGCGGACGCTGTCGAGAAACTTCTGCCAAAGTTGGTAGTTGCAGGTATTGAATTTTTGCGAGTCGCAATCCGTACGTTTTTCTTCTTTGGCCTTTTCTTCGGTAAACCGCTCCATGGCCCCGGTCCACTTTTTGAAGGGGCCAAGGTTGCTCGATTTGGTCTCGACGCTGTGAAAGAAGCTGTTATCGGCGGCACCCTGGGCGCTCGCGGGCGGGCAAAAGTCGGGGCCGATGAAATAAACAAGCAACAACGCGGCGGCGATCCCAACGGCATGCCGGCGGCGACACCTGCGGAAGGTCAAAGCCAGCGCCATGTGCTTGCGTGCCTGCATGTTCTGCCGATGCGCACTTGATCGGCCCCCATTAGGTGGTCCGGGTTGAATGTTAGTGCATTGCTTCCTCCCTGGCCATTGCCGGCTGTAGGTGGAGCGAAGCGGAACCGGAAGGCGGCAATGGCGGCGTCGCGGTTTCCGGGGCCGGTGGCCGGTAACCGAGGC
>CANITX010000059.1 GCA_947470575.1 Rhodospirillales bacterium | reverse complement strand
TGCGCCGCTTCGACGACAGCCTGCTGTTCGACCGCCTGGCCCAAGGCGGTCGGCTGACGGCCGATATCTTGGAAGACGCCTCCGCCGTCGTCGCCCGTTTCCACGCCGCCTGCGAAGTCGTGCTCGGCTTCGGCGGCAGCCGGGCGATGGCCGAGAATATCGACAACTACACCGCTAGCTTCGCCGAAGCGCCCGCCGGTACCTTCGTTACCGCCGATGTCGGACGTTTGATCGAGTCCAGCCGCCACGAACTCACGCGTGTCGCTCCCCTGCTCGAACAGCGCCGCCAGCAAGGGCGAGTGCGCCACGGCCACGGCGATCTGCACCTGCGCAACATGGTGCTCATCGACGGCCGGCCGACCCTGTTCGACGCCATCGAGTTCAGTCCGGCCATCGCCAACGTCGATGTGCTGTTCGACACCGCCTTCCTGCTGATGGACGTCGACCACAGGGGGCTGCGCGCCGAGGCCAATATCGTCTTCAACCGCTACCTGGATGTGGCGGCGGGCGAGGGGGAGGGACAGGGAGAGGGACAGGGAGAGGGGGTAACACCCAACGACCCCGAGGGCCTCGCCGCCCTACCGCTGTTCCTATCGGAACGAGCTGCCATCCGCGCCCATGTCACCGGCGCCGCCGCGGCCGCCGCTCCTGCCGGCCAAGCTGGCGCCCTGATCGACGAAGCCCGCGACTACCTGCGCCGTGCCATCGCCTACCTGTCGCCGCCGCCGCCGCTGCTGGTGGCTGTCGGTGGCTTGTCGGGCACAGGCAAGACCTGGCTGGCCCGGCAACTGGCTGGCGACCTCGGCGCTGCGCCCGGCGCCCGCCTGCTGCGCAGCGACGTACTGCGCAAGCACCTGGCCGGCGTCGATGCCTTCGAGCGGTTGGACGCGTCCGGTTATGCGCCTGAAATGACCGAACGCACCTTCGCCACCCTTGCCGAGGCCGCCGGGCGGACATTGGCCGCCGGTCACGCGGTTCTCGCCGATGCTGTCCATGCGCAAGCGGCGCAGCGCCAAGCCATTGAAGCGGTGGCATCCCGTCATGGCGTGCCCTTCCTCGGCCTGTGGCTGGAGGCGCCGCTCGACGTACGTCTGGCGCGGGCCGGGGCGCGTGGCCGCGATGCTTCCGACGCCGGTCACGAGGTTATCCGCCGGCAGTCGGCCTACGATACAGGCGCGATGTCATGGGTGCGCATCGATGCCGGCGGCACGGTGGACCGAACCTTGGCGGCGGCTCGCTTCGCGCTGGCCAAAGCACTCGCCTCGAATTCCAAAAATCCTTAGGTTTCAAATTGGTATTGGGATAGACTGTGTTGGGACGTAATCGTTCGGGGAGGTAGAAATGCCGGTCAAGACCATTCTGGTTCCCGTCGATGGAACCGATGCCTCGGCGCGCTGCCTGGAGGCGGCCATCCACATTGCCAAAATGCATACCGCGCACGTCGAGGTGTTCCATGTGCGATCCGACCCCAAGGATGCCGTGCCGTTGCTCGGCGAAGGCATGTCGGGGGCGATGATCGAAGAGATGATCGAACTGGCGGAAAAGGAAGCCGGCGACCGTTCGGGCCGGGCTCGTCGCCTCTACCAAGCTGCGCTGAAGGCGCACGACCTGCCCGAGGTGGAAACGCCGCAAAAGAGCACGACGGCGGCGGCCTCCTGGGTCGAGGTGGTCGGCCGCGAGGACGAGGCGGTGGCCGTGCGCGCCCGCTTGGCCGACATATCGGTGATCGCCCGGCCGACGCCGGAAGGCGACCTGCCATCCTCGATGACGCTCAATGCCGCCTTGTTCGAAACCGGCCGGCCGGTGCTGGTGGTGCCGCCGGTGCCGTTCAAGCCTTTCGGCAAGAAGATGGCCATCTCCTGGAACGGCAGCGCCGAATCGGCGCGTGCCGTGGCCGCCGGCATCGTCTATCTGACCCTGGCCGACACCGTGCTGGCGATGGCGGTGCATAGCGCCCGCACGCCGCCGACGGCGGCGCGCGGGCTTGGCGAATACCTGGCCTGGCACGGTATTCACGCCGTTGCCGAGCCGATCGAGCCGGAAGGTCAGACGGTGGGGCAGGCGGTGCTCGGTTTCTGCGCCAGTCACGGGGTCGACATGCTGGTCATGGGCGCCTACACCCACAGCCGGGTGCGCCAGTTGATCCTCGGCGGCGTCACCCGTCACGTGTTGGAAAACGCCGAGATCCCCGTGCTGATGGCCCGCTGAGGCGTAAACAGCTTTTCCGTCGCCTGCCGCATCGCCTGCTTCCCCTGGGAGGTGGACAGGGGGGGGAGGAACCGGCGGTAACATGCTCGGCGCATCGTCGCCGGGACCCTGGGTCACGAGGATACGATGGAGGAACCCAAGACCGTCATCGTGACCGGCGCCAGCCGGGGGATCGGTCATGCCACGGCGCGCTGCTTCCTCGACCGGGGATGGCGGATCATTACCTGTTCGCGCGAGGATGTGCCCGAGGCGTGCAAGCGCGATCCCAACTGGACCCGGCACATTCCGACCGATCTCAGCGATGCGGCCAGTCTCGCCGCCTTTGTCGACGAGGCCAATGCCGTGCTCGGCGATGCGCCCTTGCACGGGCTCGTCAACAATGCCGGCCTCTCGCCCAAGACGCCCTTCAAAGAGCGATTGGGTTGCCTCAATGGCGATCTCAATGCATGGCAGCAAGTATTTGATATAAATCTACTTGCGCCTCTTAAATTGGCGCGCGGCTTCGCGGCGGCACTGCATCGCGGCCAAGGGGCCATCGTCAACATCACCTCGATCGCCGGCCACAAGGTGCATCCCTTCGCCGGCTCTGCCTATGCGATCTCCAAGGCGGCGCTGTCGGCACTGACGCGGGAACTGGCCAACGAATTCGCCGAACTCGATGTCCGGGTCAACGCCGTCTGTCCCGGCGAGATCGAAACCGCCATGCTGCAGCCGGAATACGAGGCGCTGATCCCGCGCATACCCCTGGGCCGCATGGGCACGCCCGAGGATGTGGCCACCACCATCTATTTCCTATGCTCGGGCGATTCGGGTTACGTTACGGGAAGCGAAATCTGGGTAACGGGCGGGCAACATATGTTTTGAACATTATAACATGTAATATCGTTATTTTTCAATATGTTATAAGTGTTCTTTCAGCTGTAGGTGGGGCTAATGGTCTACAAAAGGCTACAGTCGAACGCCGACGACATTTCCGACGATGCCGTCCAGTCGGGCGAGCGCGCCGCCGAACCGTATCTGGCGATCCCCCGCCTGCCGCCTGCCGTCGCGGCCCCCATCGGCGCCGTAGCGCCGTGGCAGCCGCCCTTCTATTTGCGCTATCGGCTGGCCGCCATCGCCGGTGCCATGCTCAGCGTTGCCTGGCTGTCCGCAGCCTGGGTCTATCTGCTCGGTCAGGAAGGGATTCTCGATCTCCAAGTGCTGTTACCCCATGAGATCGGCGGGCTTGCCGCCGGCGTGGTGACGCCGCTGGCGTTGCTGTGGATGGTGGTGCTGTTCCTCGAACGCGACCGTCGTCTCGGCCATGAGGCCCGCGTGCTGCGCTGGTATCTGGCCCAATTGGTCTATCCGGCGGCGGATGCCGAAGCTCGGGTGCACGAGCTGTCGGAATCCCTGCGCCGCCAGGCCCGCGATCTGACGCGGGCCTCGGAGGAGGCTGCTGAACGGGCCCGCCACGCCGATGACCTGATGCGCCAGCGGGTTGCCTCGCTGACCCAAAGCAGTGCCGATGCCGACCTGCGCGCGCAGGCGGTCGCCGAAACCCTGCGCCGCCAGACCGACGACCTGCGCGCGTCCTCCGAAACGGCGGCGATCAAGGTGCGCGAAGCCGGCGATGCCCTGGCCCGCGAATCGCAGAGCCTGACGGTGGCTTCCGACCGGGCTGCGGCACGGGCCGGCGATCTTGGCGAGGTCCTTCATCGGCGGTCCGCCGACCTCGGCGAAACGGCCGAACGCGCCGCCGAACGGGTGCACGAGCATACCGAAGCCTTCCATATGCAGACCCAGGCGTTGACCAAGGTCTCCGCCGCCATGTCGGCCGACACCCGGGAGGCCAGTGCCGCCTTGGGCGCCCAGGTCGAGGAACTGGCCCAGGTTTCGGCCCATGCCACCGACCGCCTGACCGGCAGTGCCGCCCTGATGCAGGCGCAGGCGGTCGAGCTTTCTCACCGTTCGGACCGGGCCGCCGAACAGGCCGAAACGATGCGCGAAGCGCTGGCCCGTCAGGCCGAAACGCTCTCGGCCATGACCGGACAGCTCACCGCGCAGACCGGCCGGGTTGGCGACCTTCTGGGCGAACAGCGTCGATTGCTGGGCGAGACCGCCGAGCAGGTCACCCAACGGGTGGCGGAACTGGGCGACCGGCTGCGCGATGGTTCGGGTGTTCTTCACGAGACGGCTGAGCGGGCCACCCAGCGTATCGTCGAAAGCGGCGACGCTTTCCGCCGGCATATCGAGGATGTCGAAGTCGCCGCGGACCGGGTTGGCCAGCGCACCCGCGCCGTCGGCATGGCACTCAAGGAAACCGCTGACGAGTTGGCGATAGTGGGCGACAGCGTGATCGGCCGGGTCGAAGCCGCGGACGATGCGTTTGCCCGTCGGACAGTTGCGCTCGAAGAGGCTGCCCGGGCGGCTGTTGGACAGGTTTCCGAGGTTGGCGACGCCCTGCATCAGCGCGCCGAACACCTGACCCGGCTCAGCCATCAGGCGGCCGACCGTATCGAGGACGTCGGCAATACCCTGCGCAGCCATGCCGAGGAATCCGCCACGCTTGCCGAACGTTCCACCCTGCAATTGCAGGAAATGACCGAGGTGCTCGGCGAAGCGGCGCGCGGCATCGCTGCGGCCGGCGATCAGGGTGCCGCCGGGGTCGGTGTCATGGCCCGGGCGTTGACGGCCGGGCTTGGCGCCGTTCAGACCGCAGCGGCACGCACCGCCGATCTTTCGTCCGAATTCCGCCAACGCTTGGACGAACTGGCCAGCAGTGGCGAGGCAGTCAGCGGCCGGCTCGATGCTCTTGGCGCCGACATCTGGAGCGGTGTGGAGGATCTTGAACGGGTATCGGCGCGCACGACCGAGCGACTGACCGCGGTTGGCGCTGCCGTGCGCAGTGAAACCAGCGAGTTGCAGCACGTCGCGGAGCAGAGCGACGCGTTGCTTGCCGCCGCCGGCGGACTGATCGGTCAGCGCACGGCCGAATTGCGCGTGGCGGCGGCCGATGCCGACGAGCGGCTGCGCGAAACGGATATCCGGCTTGGCCACGAGGCCGATACGGTCCGGCAAGCTTCCGACCGCGGCCGCGAGGCCATCGGTGGGCTGATCGCGTTGCTGCATAGCGGGGCGCGCCGTCTCGATACGGTCGGCGAAGATAGCGTTGCCCGCATTCGCGCCGCCGACGAGGCGCTGGCCGCGGGGCTGGCGACCGTGGAGCGCAGCGGCGCCCATACGGCTGCCATCGCCGACGATCTGACGGCGCGGTTGGGCACCGTGGCGGGAAGTGCCGATCACACGGTCGTCCGGCTGGAAGCCTTGGGCGAAACCCTACGGGCAGCCGCCCGCGATGTCGCGGCGGTGGCCACCGACGGCGGATATCAGTTGGATACGGTCGCCAATATGCTTCGCGGCCAGATCGAAGCTCTGGGCAGCAGCACGGAAAAGACCGCCGCGATGGCCGATGACGCCGGCGCTGCGCTGCGCCGCAATGGCGAATCCCTGGCCGAAGCGGCTCGCCGTGCCGAGGGCGATCTGCGCGCGGTGGCCGAAGCGATGTTGGCCCGTCTACAGGAAATCAACCGGGCCTCGGGGGCCGCCGCCGAGGATGTGCTCGCGGTTGCCGATTTGCTGCGAGAGCAGGCTGGCACGCTGACTCAGACCACGACACAGGCGGTTGGCGAGGTCGGACGGGTGGGCGATGCGCTGGCCGTTAGGGGACGCGAGGTGAGCGTCGTCAGCCAACGTTCGGTACACGATATCGAGTTGGTGGTGGGTATCCTGACGGAGGGGTTGGAGACCGTGGAGCGCAGCGGCGTTCGCACGACAGCCATTGCAGAGGACCTGAGCAACCGTTTGGGCCTGCTATCCGGAGGTGCCGATCAAGCGTCGGCCCGACTGGAAGATTTGGGCGAAAAGTTGTTGGCGGCGGGCCGCGATATTGCCGCTATGTCTGCCGACGGCAGTCATCGCATGGCGGCGTCGACCCGCCAGTTGCTCGATCAGATCGAGGCCTTGACGGCCGGTACGGAGCGCATATCGGGCGTGGCCGGAGAGGCTAGCGCCGCCGTACGCCGTGGCAGCGAGATCGTTGCGGAGTCTACAAAGCGCGCCGAAGACGATCTCAGGACGGCAGCTGAGGCCTTGCACAGCCGGGGGAAGGAAGTTGACCAAGTATCCGGAACGGCAACCCTAAACCTGCATGGGGTCGCGGAACGGTTGCGCGAACAGGCAGCGCTGCTGACCCAGATGTCGGATCGGGCGGTAAGTGCCGTCGACCGTGCAGGTGATGGCTTGGCCGAACACAGCCGCGCGGTGGCGACGGCAGGCGAAGATGCGACGCATCGCATCGTTCAGGTGAACGGGGCACTGATCGACGGTACGGCGGCGATGGAACGCGCCGGCGAACGCACGGTGGCATTGGCCGTGGACATGACCGGCCGGCTCGGCGCTCTTACGGGAGGCGCGGATGAAACCTCCGCCCGGCTGGTCGCCCTCGGAGAAACGCTCCGGATGGCGAGCCGTGACCTGTCGGCGGTGGCGGCCGATGGGGGGCACCACCTGGACGCCGTGGCCGGATTGTTGCGTTCCCAGACCGAAGCGCTCGGCGTCAGCGCTCAGCAAACAGCCGCCATGGCCGACAATGCCGGCGAGGCTTTGCGGCGCAGCGGCGAAACGCTCTCGGAAACGTCGCGTCGCGCCGAAGGCGATTTGCGTAGCGCTGCCGAAGCCATGCATGCCCGGATACAGGAGATGCACCGGGACTCGGGCGCGGCGGCCGAAGATGTCCGCATCATGGCCGATCTACTGCGCGAACAGGCAACCCGCCTGAAGCAGGCCTCGGACGATGCGGTTGGCGATGTCGGACAGGTGGGCAGCACGCTTGCCGAACGCAGTCGAGAGGTATCGAGCACCACGCAACGTGCCGCGCGCCTGATCGAACTGGTCAATGAAGCCCTGCGCCGACAGTCGCAGGATCTTAACGATATGGCCGAACGCACCGGCAATACCTTCGACACCTTGGGGCAGCGCGCCAGCGACCGGGCTCAGCAACTCAGCGTAGCAGCCATCGATGCCGCCCAACGTCTGCACAAGGTGCGCGAAGCGTTGCAATCCCACGCCGGATTCCTGGAAGCGGCGGCAGCGGCAGCCCATGGGCAGTTGGAGACGGTCAGCGCCGACCTGTATAGCCGTTCCCAGGACCTGCAGGCCGCCGCCGACGCGGCGCGCCAGCGCATCGGCGATACGGCTGGCGTGTTGCACGAACAATCGTCGCAATCGCTGGCGGCTTCCGACCGTGCGGCGGATCGCCTCGGCTCCTTGGTGGCGGCTTGGAACGATACCAGCAGCCATATAGATGGCGCGTTGGCGACGGTTTCTACGCGGCTGATAGAGACCGGCGACGCTCTCCAGGCCCGGGTTGCCGATCTGTCTCAGGCGCAGCGCGAAGCGGTGGCGCAAATCAATGGCGCGTCCGAGGTGCTGCAGCAGCAAGCCAGCGGCTTGATCGCCACTTCCGAAGTGGCGGTGACCAATATCGAACAAGTGGGCGGATCGCTCCACGAGCGCACGACCCAAGTGTCCGCCGGTGCCGATCGCGCCGTTACGCTGATTGGCATGATCACCAGCGCTTTGCATCGGCATGGCGAGGATGTCACGGCGATGTCGAACAAGGCTGCTCGCGATGTCGAAGCGGTAGCCGATGTCTTCCGCCGCGGCGTCGACGAAATAGAAGCGACGGCGGGACGGGTAGCTGATGGCATCAGTCAGTCCGAGGAAGCTCTGCGCCGACGAATGGCGGAATTGGCGCGAGGCGGCGATCAGGCGGCGGACAAGCTGTGCGCCATTGCCGACCATTTGACGGACCGGGCCGAAGACCTGTCGGCGACCGCAGAAGGCATGGCGGCACGCTTGAACAAGGCTACCGTTCCTTTGCAGGCGGGGACGCAAAACCTTGCGGCTGCCGCCGACAGCGCCGCCGGGAATATCGGCCGGGTTGGCGATACAGTGCGCCGACAGGCCAACGAATTGGCCGACTCGGCCGGGCGTATCGGCAACGATGCGGCGCGGGCTGAAGAAACGCTGCGCCGACAAGTGGCTGAATTGGACGCCGCCCGTGAGGCAGCCGAGTCCGCCATGGCTATCGTCGCTGCCGCGATCTCGGAACGCGGACGTCAGATGACGGGAGTCTCCGATCAGGCGACGGCGGGCTTCCAGCTGTGGGACCGCACCTTGCAGGAACGCACTCGCGATCTAGCCGAGGCCGCGGAGAAGGTCACGGGGCGGGCTCGCGAGGTGGTCCGGGCCTTGGACACCCAGACCCGCGACCTGCGCACGGCGGCAATGCAGGCGACGACGCTGACCGAGACGCTGAAGCTGCGCATCGATGAGGTTGGGACCGACGATTTCTTGCGCCGTGCTGCCTTCATATCCGAGCGGCTGCAATCGTTGGGTGTCGATATGAATCGTCTGATGGAAACAGCAGTTTCCGAGGACGATTGGCAACGTTATGTTAGCGGCGAACGCGGTGTATTCGTGCGCAAGCTTTTGGGTTTCCGCGAAAGGGGCCGTCTGGCGGCAATCCAACGGCGCTATCAGGAAGACGGAGACTTCCGCGGTTACGTCAATCGCTATATGGAGCAGTTCGATCGGCTGCTTGGCGAAGCCCGCAAGACCGACCGCGACGGGGTGTTGGGCACGACGTTCCTGTCGTCGGATATGGGCAAGGTCTACATGCTGCTCGGTAGGGCCATCGGGCGGAATAGCTAGGTTACGCTGCCGTCAGAAAAAATAGTTGGGACGCGATAGGGAGGCGTACGATGCTCGAACGGGTCAAACCTGCCGAAGGTTCGAAGACTCAGGCTGGCGACATCACCATGATGGCGACCACTGGGTGCCTGGGTTATGGCTTTTCGGAAACGGCCTTCTGGAAAGGCGTCGAGCAGGGGCTCGACTTCATCGGCTGCGATGCCGGTTCGATGGACCCTGGTCCCTATTACCTGGGGGCGGGCATTCCGTTCACCAGCCGCCAAAGCGCCAAGCGCGACATGGCGCTGATGCTGGAGGCGGCGGTCAAGGAAGGCATTCCGCTGCTGATCGGCAGTTGCGGTGGCGGTGGCGGCAAGCCGCATGTCGAATTTACCCGTGACATGGTGCTGGAGATCGCCCGCGAGAAGGGCCTGCACTTCAAGATGGCGCTGATTAATTCCGAGGTCGAGCAGGACTATCTTCTGGCCAAGGTACGGGCCGGGAAGGTAAGGCCGTTGGGCCCCATCGCCGAATTGACCGAGCAGGACGTGCGCGATACCCATCGGGTGGTCGCCATGATGGGTGTCGAGCCCTATCACGCGGCGTTGAAGGCCGGTGCACAGGTCATCTTGGCTGGGCGTTCCAGCGATGCGGCGATCTTTGCCGCGATCCCGACCATGCGCGGCGCCGATCCGGCGCTGGCGTGGCACTTGGGTAAAATCATCGAATGCGGCGGTGCCGTGGTCGAACCGAAGATCGGCCAGGACTGTGTCATTGGCCGGCTGCGCAGCGATCATTTTGTCGTCGAGCCCGGCCATCCGGATAAGAAATGCCCGCGCATCCGCGTCGCGGCCCATACGCTCTACGAGAATCCAAGTCCCTACCATCTGGTCGAACCGACGGGGACGCTCGATACCACCGGATCGACCTACGAACAGATCGATCCGCGCGCCGTCAAGGTGGCCGGCAGCAAGATGACCCACGCGCCCATCTATACGGTGAAGCTGGAAGGGGTAAAGCGGCTGGGTTTCCGCTCAATGTTCATTGCCGGTATCCGCGATCCGGGGCTGATCAAGGAGCTGGATACCTACATCGCCACAAACACGGCGAAGGTTGCCGAGGATGCGGCGGGGCTGGGCATTTCGGAAGCCGACTACCGCCTGACGTTTCGCGTCTACGGCAAGAATGCGGTCATGGGCGGGCTGGAACCGGTCAAGGAGACGCAGGCGCACGAGGTCGGCCTGCTGGTCGACTGCATCGCCAAGGACGAGGAAACCAGTCGGGTGATGCTGGCCAAGGCCCGTTACTGCTGCCTGCACAACGACTTCCCGAACCGGATGTGCATTTCCGGTAACTTGGCTTTCCCATTCTCACCGTCCGACGTGTCGGTGGGTTGGGTCTACAGCTTCCATATTTGGCACGTCATGGAGCTGGAAAATCCGTTGGAGCCGTTCCCTATGGAATTGGTCGACGTCTAAGGAGGACGGCACGATGGCGTTGCTCAAGAACCTGGCCAAGGTCATCCGCTCGAAGAACGCGGGGGCTTTGCAGATCACGCTCGACGTTATGTTTGCCGACGAGGCGACATACCGGAGGGTGCGCGACAGTGGCGCACTCGATGCCCATCAGGTTGCCCGGCTGTATGGCCTATCGCACAACGAAGTCTCGGTGATCCCCTACGATGTGGCCTATGCCATCAAAGTGACGATCCCGCGCGCCCATCCGTCGGGCGACCCAGCGGACAGCGACGTTTACGGGGCGCAGCAGCACGCACCGCTGCTCGATGTTGTCGTGCCGGACTGAGTGCAGGAACGGCCGGATTGCATCCGGGCATAGGGGCGGGTTTCAAACCCGCCCCTATTGTAGCAGCCGAGATGCGAGCTCAGCCCGCCTTCGCCAATTTTGCTTCTGCCTTGGTATCCAGGCCGAACACCCGTATCGCATTACCGCCGCAGATCGCCGACAGCGTCGCGGGATCCATGTTCGGCATCTGGGCGGCGTGGGCGATCGGGTCGTATTCGCCCATGTCGGCCGGATAGTCGGTGCCGATCATGATGTGGTCGGCGCCATAGGCGGCGATCAGATGCGCCAGCTGTTCCGGGGTGAAGACCAGGGCATCGAAGTACATCTTCTTGAGATAGCTGGTTGGCGGCTTGGGCAGCTCGCCATGGGCGTCCGGCCGGGCGCCCCAGCCGTGGTCCATGCGGCCGTGGTAGGCGCCGGCGAAGCCGCCGCCGTGGGCTGCGATGACCTTCAAGTTGGGATAGCGTTCGAGCACACCGTCCATGATCAGGTAGTGAATGGCGATGGTCGTCTCCAGTGGATTGCCGATGACGTTGTTCAGATAGAATCTCACCAGCCGCTGCGGATGGGTGAAGCCGCTCGGATGGATGAAAACGACGGCGCCCAGCTGCTCGGCCTTCTTCCAGACCGGTTCGAAGGCGGGGTCGGACAGCTCCCGGCCGCCGACGTTGCTTGGCACCTGGATGCCCTTGAAGCCAAGCTTTGTTATGCAACGTTCAAGTTCGGCGACGGCGGCAGTCGGCTCCTGCAAGGGTACGGTACCGATGCCGGCGAAACGGTCGGGCCGGTTGGCGGCCATGGCGGCCAGGCTGTCGTTGACCAGCAGGGCGCTCTTGACGACCACGTCGGCTTGCAGGGCAGGGTACATCTGCCGCGGCACGGGCGAGAGGACCTGGATGTCGATTCCCATCTTGTCCATGTCGATGATGCGCAGCTTCCAGTCGAGCTGCAGCGGCCGGCGGTCGGCGGCCTGCCGCTCCATCAGCGCCTTCGTCTCATCGGTGGCGATCTTGGTCATGCCGATCGTTGAAGGGTCCTCGAACGACTTGACGTAAGCCCCGGCTTCCAGCGACCAGACGTGGTTGTGCATGTCGACAGTCTTGCTTGCCGGACGCACCTCGCGCCCGGGGCGCTTGTGTTCGCGTGCGGCCGTCGGGCCATAATTGCTACCATTCCCTGACATAAGCGTCGCCTCCCTCTGCATGAAACCGTTATGGAAATGCTTCCAGGCGAGATAACCGACTTACTTTATACAACTCATCATACGCCAGCTCAGACAATGATTGATATTCCGAGATCGGCGGACGGATGTGGCGGGGCCGACTCCTCAGGCACCCTTGGCGTATTTTCCGGTGAGCTGTGGCGTGAAGGCGCCTTCGAGGCCTTTTTTCTTATGCTCCAGGCGCGTATCGCGAGACCATGTCCGTTTGAGGTCGTCACGTACGCCGAAATGTAACCGGCCCAAGCCATCGACCTCCAATTCCACCCGGTCGCCATCGTGATACGCGTTGAGGCCGCCATGGTTGGTGCCGGTGGCGACCAGATACCCCGGTTCCAATGTATGGATCGAGCTCAGCCACTCGATGCATCGCGGAATACGATGGGCCATGTCGTCGGTATTGAAGTTCTGCTTGAGGATGCCATTGACCCACAAGCGGACTTGCAGTTTGTGCGGGTCGGAAATTTCGTCGGCGGTGACCAAGAAGGGGCCGATCGGTGCGAAGGTATCGCGCGACTTCATCTGAAAGAAGGTATTGCCGGCCGGCGGCAGAGCGCGGGCCGATCCATCGATGAAATTCAGGTAACCGAATACATGGCTCATGGCATCGGCAGCACGTACCTTGCTTGCCCGCTTGCCGATGACCAGGGCGAGTTCCGCTTCTCCTTCGAAAATGCCGGCGGGCACGTCGGGCAGTACCATGGTGTCGCCGTCGCCGATGATGGCGCCGGGAGCCTTCTGGAAGGCGTTGATCGGGGCCGGTTCGCTGCGCGTGCCATCCTCCATATAGTTGACGGCCATGCAATCGATGTTGCCGGGACGGGGCAGCGGCGGGCGGATCTTCACGCCGGCCAACGGAATAGCCTTGCCGGCGGCGACCGCTTTCTCCAGCCGACCCTTGTAGGCATCGAAGCGTTCGATCAGACCGTTGATCAGATTACGGTTTTCCGTATGCGGCACGTCCTGGACTTCGGCCGTGATGTCCACGACCTGATCGCCGCGCAAGATGCCGAGCCTGAAATCGTCGAAGTATAAGAATTTCACGGTACTCTCCCTGGTGAGCGGTGGCCGGGTTCGATCCTCGGCTTGTAGTTTGGACGACGCTACATTACCCCGTTCGCTATTGGCTACGGCCCTTCGGCAATCCCAGCTTCGCAGGATCGAACGTCTTCGAACAGGTCTTTACGCCAACGCAGTTCGCGAGCGAGGGCAGCTACCTTGCCGACGATCAGTAGGGTTGGAACGGCTCGTTCCGCTTCTGCAAGGCAGCGGGGCAGGTCGAGAAGGTTCGTCAGCACCGTACGCTGATTTGGCAAGGTGCCTTCGTAAATGATGGCGGCGGGGGTGTTGCCGGGCAAGCCCGCTTGCATCAAGCAGCGTGAAAGGCGATCGGCATTCGTGCGTCCCATGTAGACGACCAGCGTGGCATCGGGATCGGCCAGGGCCCGCCAATCGGCGTCGAGTTCATGGCCGGCGCGCAGATGGCCGGTGATAATGCGCACGCCGGTGGCCAGTCCCCGATGGGTCAGGGGAATGCCCGCATAGGCGGAACAGCCGATGGCTGCCGTTATGCCGGGCACCACCTCGAAGGGTATGCCGTGACGGGCAAGGTGCTCGGCTTCCTCCCCGCCGCGGCCGAAAACGAATGGATCGCCGCCCTTGAGTCGGACGACGCGATGTCCGGCGCGGGCAAGGCGCACCAAATGATCGTTGATGTCGTTCTGGGGCATGTATTGGCCCCTGGCGATCTTGCCGGCGAAAATGCGGGTGGTGCCCTCGGGGATCATGGCAAGGATCGCGGCCGAAACCAGCCGGTCATAGACCACAACATCGCAGTCGCCGATCAAGCGTGCCGCCTTTAGCGTCAACATTTCGGGATCGCCAGGGCCCGCGCCGACCAGATAAACCGTACCTTGCGCCATGTCGTGTACTTGCATGCTTCGGTGTTGCGAGCGGTCTAGTCTACATGGTGGGCCGCCTTTGCACATCACCCGCCAGGGCCGTCGGGGACCAGCCAGGGCTTGGTTCGCCAGGTGATTCAGCCGATACTATTATTTCAGGTTTCGTTCCACCTATGGGGAGTGTTGGCCTTGTCCGAGGCCGTCAGCACAGAATTGCGCGATCAACGGGGCTTGCAACGCCAGGACCGCGCCGTGGTTGTCTGGCTGGTGCTGCTTTTGGTCATGGTCTTTGCCATGATCCTCCTAGGTGGGGTGACCCGGCTCAACAATGCCGGACTGTCCATGGTGGAATGGCAACCGGTGACCGGGTGGTTGCCGCCGTTCGACGCGCGCGACTGGCAGATCGCGTTCGAAAAATATCAGCAATACCCCGAGTACCAGCACCTGAACGTCGGCATGACCCTGACGGAGTTCAAGTTCATCTTTTGGCTGGAATTCGGCCATCGCTTGTGGGGCCGTTTGATCGGGGTCGTTCTGCTGTTGCCGATTCCTTACTTTCTGTGGCGCGGTTGGATCGGTCGCGTGCTGATGTCGCGACTCGTTCTGCTGTTCCTGTTGGGGGCGGCGCAGGGCGTCATGGGTTGGTACATGGTGATGAGCGGTCTTGCCGACGAACCCGATGTAAGTCCCTATCGGCTAACGGCGCATCTGGCGCTGGGCCTGCTGATCTATGGATTGTTATTGCGCATTATCCTGAGGCGCGCGCGAGCTGTGCCGAACGCGCTTAGCACAGGATTGTCGGATAGTTGGCGCCAGCGTAGCCGCATGGCGACAGGTGGCCTGCTGATGATGGTCTTCCTGACGGCACTTGCCGGCGGGTTCGTTGCCGGTCTGGATGCGGGCTTTACCTACAACACCTTTCCCCAGATGGACGGTCACCTCATCCCCGAAGGCTTATGGGAGTTCGAGCCGTGGTGGCGCAATCTGTTCGAGAACATCACAACCGTTCAATTCGACCACAGAGTTCTGGCCATGACCACAGCGGCTACAGCCGTTGCCGTCTGGCTGGCTACCCGCGGGAGTCACATGGCGTCCGTGGTCCGATTGGCCGGTAGCTGTGTCTTGCTGGCGGCCTTGGCTCAGGTCGGGCTCGGCATTGCGACGCTGTTGCTTGTGGTTCCGGTGGCGCTGGCCGTTCTGCACCAGGCCGGTGCATTGATATTGTTTGCCTCGGTTCTTTGGTTGTTTCACGAATTGCGGCCCGGTCCGGAAACAGTCGTGTCCGAGCCGGCTGCCGTCGCCGCCGGGGTTGGTGCCGCTTCAGCCTGAGGAGCAATGCGGAATGCTCGCGACGATCGATGGTAATTTCGTTGGCATCGGATTCCGAGGGTGAGAACGTGACGGCGGTGGCTACGACGCGCGGCAAATATCGGTTGGTGACACGTAGCGATTTCGACGGCGTCGTTTGCGGCGTGCTGTTGAGCGAACGGGGCCTGATCGGCGACATCAAATTCGTGCATCCCAAGGATATGCAGGACGGCACCATTCTGATCGCCGAGAACGATATCAGCACCAACCTGCCTTTTGTCAAAGGCGTGCACCTCGCCTTCGATCACCATTCGAGCGAAGCCATCCGCCATGGTCGAATGCCGGAAAATTACATTGTCGATGCCCGAGCGCCGTCGGCAGCACGGGTGGTCTATGAGTACTTCGGCGGCCGGAAGGCCTTTCCACGGGTCTCCGACGATCTGATGGCGGCGGTCGATAAGGGCGACGCGGGGCAGTTCTCGGAGGCGGAAATTGTCGATCCTGCGGGCTGGGTATTGCTCAACTATCTGCTCGATGCCCGCACGGGATTGGGGCGCTTTCGGCATTTCCGCATCTCGAACTACGATTTGATGCGACAGTTGGTCGATGCCTGTCGGAATCAAGGCATCGAGGATATCCTGGCCAACGCCGACGTGCGGGAGAGGATCGTTCTCTACCGCGAGCATGATCGGCGGTTTCGGGAACAATTGCGTCGATGCACGGTTGTGAACGGGCATGTGGGCATTGTCGATTTGCGGGCGGAGACCCCAGTCTATGTTGGCAATCGTTTCATGGTGTATGTGTTGTTCCCGACGATCCAGTTGTCGATTCATGTGCTGCGCGGACTCGAGGGGTTAAATACGGTGTTGGCCGTCGGTAAATCGGTTCTGAACCGCGGGGCTGCCGTGAATATCGGCGAAATGCTGCTGGATTATGGCGGCGGTGGGCATGACAGTGCCGGAACATGCCAAGTCGACAACGAGGATGCGGATCGCATACTCGACGAGATTGTCCGCCGCAACGGGCGGATGCCATGACGGAACGAAGGCGGTTATCGATGACGGCGATGTGGCGTAAATCCTTCTTGGGCATTGCCGGCTTGTTGGCGGTTGCGGCGGTCTTGGCCGCGTGCGGGCCGGATGGCACGGCGGTGGCGCGCGTCGTGCGCGAATTGTTCACCGGCAGCACGCCATTATCGGCGGCCGCGCAGGAAGAGCTTGGGCGGTTGGAGACCGTCGTCGGCACGCTGAGCGTTCCGCGCAGCAGTAATGAACTGCAAACGGAAATTGAGCATTTTCAGGATGCCTTCAGCAAGGTGCGCGAAAACTATGTCCGTCCCGTCGATGACAAAGCCCTGTTGGCGGCGGCGATCGAAGGAGCGCGGGCCTTCGGCGAAGCGAAGGGAACGGGGCGGCCACGCGACGTTGTCGAAGCGGCCCTTCACGGCATGTTGGGCAAACTCGATCCGCACACCATTTATTTGAACGCCCGTGATTATGGGGACATGCAGGTGGTGACGAGCGGTCGCTTCGGCGGCCTCGGAATCGAAGTGACCCAGGAGAGCGGCCAGATCAAGGTCATTGCCCCGATCGAGGATACGCCGGCAGCCATGGCCGGCATCGTCACCGGCGATCTGATCACGCATGTCGACTCGGAAGCCGTCGAAGGCCTTGGCTTGGCCGAGGCGGTTAGCCGTATGCGCGGTCCACCAGGCACTTCCGTTCGCCTGACGATACGGCGCGGCGATCAATCTCCCTTCGTCGTCGCGCTGGAACGAGCGGTCATCCGCACGCGTCCGGTGAAATGGCACTTGGAAGGCAGCATCGGTTACTTGCGCGTAGCCAGCTTTAACGAACAGGTAGCCTCGGGAATCGAACGGGCCATGGAGGAATTGCGCAAGGAGTCGGGCGGCAAGTTGAGCGGCCTCATCCTCGACCTGCGCAATAACCCAGGGGGGCTTCTAGACGCATCGACATGGCTATCGGATGCCTTTCTCAACGAAGGTACCATCCTTGAGGTCCGCGGGCGAAACGGCGCCGGTGCGCGTCCCTATCGAGCCACCAGGGGCGAATTGGCGGCGGGGCTACCGTTGCTGGTATTGATCAACGGCGGTTCGGCTTCGGCGTCCGAGATCGTGGCGGCAGCCCTGCAGGATTTAGGTCGTGCTCAGGTTATGGGCGTCCGCTCCTTCGGCAAAGGTTCGGTTCAGACGATCTATCCTTTGGTGCACGAGGGCGCGCTAAAAATGACAACCCAGCTTTATTACACGCCTCATGGCAAATCGATCCAGGCGCTGGGTGTGCTTCCCGACATTCTCGTGACGCCGATCGAAGCGACGGGGTTGCGGCGCGAGGCCGACAATCCGAGCGCCTTGCCGCCAGATCACGCGGAAGATGGCCGTGCCCGGTTAGAGATATCGGAAAGCGATTGTCCCGTCCGCCCGGATGGCGACCGCCTGCTTGGCTGCGCCATATTGTTCATGAATGCCGGACAGGAACAAAATTTCCTTAGCGCACTGAGGCCGGCGAAATGAGTCACGTATTGGAGGAAACCGGTTCGCTTTTCTGCTTTCGCTGATCCAGCGATGGCGATCCCGTGGTGAGATGACGTCGCGTCGAGGCGTCGAGGCCAAGCTCGATCACCGAACGGACCGCTTGGGTGCGGTTGACGACACCGAGTTTGCGATAGATGCCTTTCAAGTGAACCTTGACGGTGATCTCCTGCAAACCCAACAAGCGGGCTATCTCTTTATTTTGGTGGCCACCCGTCAACAACTGAACGACCTCGCGTTCGCGTGGGGTCAGTTTGTTAAGTGGGTTGGACTTGGCCAGTTCGCCGCTTTCGGAGGCGCGGGCCGGGTCCGTTTTGCCGAGATCGAGCTTTTCCGAGTCGGCCACTAGCATGGAAGGCATAAAGGTCTCGCCGGTGAGCACCCGGCGTAGAGCATTGATCATAGCCTGGCTGCCGATAGTCTTTGGAATGTAGCCCGATGCGCCACGTTCCATAGCCGCATAGGCATCATCGAGATCGACCGAGCCGGTAAGGATAACGATGGGGACGCGGGGAAACTTGCCGCGCATTTCTTCTACGCCGTGCAGATGGTTCATGCCGGGCATGAAGAGATCCAAAATTATCAATTCGGGGGCAGGACCCGAAGACGCCTTGGCAACGGCTTCGCCGAACGTGCTGGCTTCGACCACGTCAACATTTCTAGCGAGGGTCCTGAGCAGGATACCTACGGTTTCGCGGATCAGATTATGGTCGTCGGCAAAAATTATGCGAATGGAGACCTCCTTAGCATGGGGGATTCCCGCAAACGCTTCGATTCCCATGCAAATCGTCTGTTACATCGCAATTTCAAATGCTTGCTCAGTATGCAATGAACTGTTTGCCCACGTTTCTGGCAGCCTCAATCCCCAACGAATCGGCCCCCCAAACATCTAATACCATCCTTTCGGATAAGTGGTATTGGGGCGAATACTAACCCGATCATTCTTAACGGTTTGTGATCAAACCTGCTCGTTGCACCTGTGCTTCAGCACTTTCCTCCAGCTTGTTATCTTATTTATGGGTGTTGCGTTTCCACCTGTGATGGCCGTCACAGGTATTCGAGTCGAGACGATTGCAAACTCACCCTGACCTA
>CANITX010000058.1 GCA_947470575.1 Rhodospirillales bacterium | reverse complement strand
GCAAGATTCCGCCAGTCGGCGGATCGACTTACTTCCTGAACATGTACGAAGCGTTGGATACGCTTCCGGCCGATCTACGCGAGCAGATCGAGGGCCGCTGCATCGTACACCCCGTCAGCCACAGCAGCGACATGCGGCCGCGCAAGGGCTTCGAGAACGTGACCGATTTCAGCAACGTGCCGGGCCCGGAGCATCCGATCGTGCGCACACACCCGGACACCGGTCGCAAGGCGCTGTACCTCGGCCGGCGGCTACATTCCCGTGTCGCCGGCATGGAGAAGGCGCAAAGCGAATATTTGCTCGATGCGCTTTGGGCGCATGCCACCCAAGAGAAGTTCGTCTATCGCCATGACTGGAAGGTCGGCGACCTGGTGGGCTGGGACAATCGTTGTGCCATGCACCGCCGCGACGCCTTCGATGCCAAATACGAGCGCTTGATGCACCGTACGCAAACCCGGGGCGAGCGACCGGTCTGAGCTTCTGGCGTAGGAATTCATATCCCGACCGTGCAGAGCGGGCCGGAACTGTAACGAGATACCGGGGAAGCTGAAAAAATGGAGGTAATTCATGTTTGAACGATTTGGCCGTCTGTCGCTCGCGGCGACCGCGTCGAGTGCTGTCCTGCTGTCCGCGATGGCCTTGGCGTCCGGCGAAGCGGTTGCCCAAATGACCAAGGAGTGGGTGACGGTGGTGCTGTCGGAAGAGCCGTTCATGCTCGACGGCTGCAACATGAACAACGCCACCGCCGGTCCGGTGGTGCGCCAGAACATCGTCGAGACGCTGACCGAGATCGATCCCCGCGACGGTTCGCTGACGCCGCGGCTGGCCGAATCGTGGGAAAAGATCAACGACACCACTTGGCGCTTCAAGCTGCGCAAGGGCGTGACCTATCACGACGGCGAGCCGTTCAACGCCCAGTCCGCCGCGTTCGGCATTGCCCGCACCATGGAAAACAAGCATTTGGATTGCGAAACCCGGCAGAAGACCTTCGGTCAGCTATTGATCAAGGGCGTGCCGGTCGACGAGTACACGCTCGATGTCGTCGCCGATAAGCCGGAGCCGATCCTGGCCACGCGCATGGGCATCGTCGGCCTGGTTTCGCCGAAGACGACGACCGAGAAATTGGTGCTAACGCCGGTCGGCACCGGTCCGTACGAGTTCGTCAGCTACGAGCCGGGCAGCACGGTGATGGTCAAGCGCTACGACAAGTACTGGGGCGGCAAGCCGCCGGTGGCCGGGGCCAAATACCTGTGGCGCAAGGAATCGTCCGTGCGCGCCGCCATGGTGAAGGTGGGCGAGGCCGACATTTCGCCCAATATCGCCTCGCAGGATGCCAACGAGCCGAAGCTCGATTACAGCTACAACAATCCGGAAACCACCTATATCCGCATCCAGATGGACGTCCCGCCGCTCAACGATCTGCGGGTGCGCCAGGCGCTCAACTACGCCCTGGATTGGGAAGGCATCCGCGGCAGCATCCTGCCGAAGGACGTCAAGCGGGCGACACAGATCATCGGCGTTGCGGTCTCCGGCCACAACCACGAGATCGACAAGAAGCTGTATCCCTTCGATCCCAACAAAGCCAAACAGCTTCTTGCGGCGGCCAAGGCCGATGGGGTCAAGGTCGACACGCCGATGTGGATCTTGGGCCGGCACGCCCAATTCCCGAACGTCGCCGAAGTGCTTGAAGCCATGCAGGGCATGTATAAGGCCGTCGGCCTTAACTTCGAGCTGCGCATGTTGGAGACCGGGGCGCTCGACCAGTATCAGAACAAGACAGCTGACGGATCGAAGAAGGCGACGGATCATCCGCCGCTGTTGCTGCAGGAAATGCACGACAACACGGGCGGCGATGCCGTTTTCTCGATGTTCAACAAGTCGAACTGCAAGGGCCGTCAGTCTTTCATTTGCGATACCGTGGTCGATGACCTGACGGCCAAGGCGGCGGTAACCTCCGGCCCCGAGCGGGTCAAGATGTGGCAGGAAGTACAGCGCCGGCTTTACGAAGACCTGGTGGCCTTCGTCTATCTCGGCCATATGGTCGGCTTCTCACGGGTCAACGAGCGGCTTAACTTCACGCCGACGGTGTCGACCAATACCGAGCTGCAAATCGCCCAGATCAAGTTTAAATAAGCCAAGCCGGTATCCATCTATCGAAGGCCCGGACCGTGAAGGTCCGGGCCTTCTTCTTTGGACTCGTGTCGGCAGGCAGGTTGCTGTGCCACCCTGGCAGGGTAAGAGCATGACAGCTTGATGTCTGGACCGTGAATCGCGATAATCATATTATCGATAATGGCAGGCTCGTATCGCAACGGGGAGGCACGCCACCATGCTGACGGCCGAACAAGTCCAGTTTTATCGCGACAATGGCTACATCGTGTTACGCGGTTTGTTGTCGCCGACCGAAGTGGCGACCTTGCAACGGGTGACGGACGGCTTCATCGAACGCTCGCGCAAGATCGCGGCCACTGACGAAGTCTTCGACCTGGAGGACGGGCATAGCGCCGAGCGGCCGCGCTTGCGCCGCATCAAACTGCCGGATAAGCAAGATCCCGCCTATGCGGCGACGGCGCATCACCCCGGCATCCTGGCGGCTTTGCGGCAATTGATCGGTCCGGCCATTCGATTCGACAGCATGAAGCTCAACATGAAGCCGGGCGACGGCGGCGAAGCCGTCGAATGGCATCAGGATTGGGCCTTCTATCCGCACACCAACGACGACCTGTGTGCCGTCGGCATCATGATGGACGATATGACACCGGAAAACGGTCCGCTGCTGGTTGTGCCGGGCAGCCATAAGGGGCCGATCCTCGACCATCATCAGGATGGAGTGTTCGTCGGCGCGGTGACCGATCCGGCGGGCGAGGCGGCGTTCGCCAAGGCCGTACCCCTGCTGGGCAAGCCCGGCGACGTTTCCATCCACCACGCGCGCATCCTGCATGCTTCGGCTATCAATCGATCCGACCGGCACCGCCGTTTGCTGCTGTTGCAGATGCGCGCCGCCGACGCCTGGCCGTTGATCCAGCATCCGGTAAGCTATCAAGAATACGATGCGCTGATGCTGACGGGGGAGCCGAGCGTTGCGGCGCGGTTGGCCGATGTACCGGTCCGCTTGCCGTTGCCACGCGCGGTCGATCGCCGAGCATCGATTTTCGATAAACAGAAGCCTCTCAAGAAGAGCTATTTCGGCCGTGCAAGCGGGCAGGGCATGGCTGCCATGACCGACACCTGAGTAACCCCTGGGTATTCGCCTGTTGGGATTTGGAATCTGTCTGGGAGTGATCGTAGCATGCTGACCGAGCAACAATTGTCCTTCTATCGCGAAAACGGTTATGTCGTCGCTCCGGATATCCTGACGCCGGATGAGGTGCGCACGCTGCGCGAGGCGACCGAAGGGTTCATCGAGCAATCGCGCAAGATCGCCGTCTCCGATGACGTCTTCGACGTCGAGCCGAACCACACGGCCGAACAGCCCCGGCTGCGCCGGCTGATGAAACCGGCCGACCGACATCCGGCCTATGCGGCGACGCTGAAGAATCCCCGACTGCTGGCCATCCTGCAGCAGGTTCTGGGACCGGATGTCCGCCTGCATGGTTTGAAGCTCAACCTCAAGCCGGGCCGCGGCGGCGAGCCGATCGAATGGCATCAGGACTGGGCCTACTTTCCGCATACCAACAACGACGTCGCCGTGATCGCCATGATGATCAACGACGTCGACCTGGAGAATGGCCCGACGTTGGTGGTGCCTGGCAGTCACAAGGGGCCGATCCTCGATCATCATCAGGATGGCTTTTTTGCCGGCGCGGTTACCGACCCGGCGGCCGAAAAGGTCTTTGCCAAGGCTGTGCCGATGACCGGCAAGGCCGGTTCCATCAGCATCCACCACGCCCGCACGCTGCACGCCTCGGCCACCAACAACTCTGATAGGTATCGTCCCCTGCTGTTCATTACGGCGCGCGCCGCCGACGCTTGGCCGCTGGTCGAGAAGGTCGAGGACATCAATGCCTTCAATAAGCTGATGATGACGGGCCAGCCGACCCTTGTGCCGCGCATGGAGGATGTGCCGGTACGTCTGCCGTTCCCGCGGGTTCTGGGGCCGCAGGATTCCATCTTCGAGAAGCAGAGGGGCTTGCGCAACAGCCCCTTCCAAAGGGCGATGGCCTGACACGACATCCGGCGGGAAGCGGCTGCCGCTTCCTTCAGGACGGTTAATGGTTATGATCCGCTCGGGCCGTTGCGGGCCCGTCCGCACAACCATGACCGATCAGGGAGAAGCGCGTGTCCAGCCGTGAGAAGATGCCGATCTATCGGATCGCCGCCGAAGACCTCGAGACCTATGTCACCGCCATCGTCCGCGCCATGGGTTCGGACGAGCGAGAAGCCGGGCTTGTCGTCCGTCACTTGATGGAGGCCAATCTGACCGGCCATGACAGCCACGGCATCAGCATGCTGCCGTCCTACAAGCGGTCGATCGACGATGGCAACCTGAAGCTTGGCGGCGCGCCCAAGGTGCTCAAGGACAGCGGCCCGGTGATGCTGTTCGACGGCGAGAACCGATACGGCCAGATGGTTGCCCACGTGGTCACCGAGAAAGCCATCGAACGCGCCCGCGAGCACGGTTTCGCCATCGTCGGCCTGCGCAACGCCCACCATATCGGCCGCATCGGCCATTGGGGCGGCATGTGCGCCGCGGCCGGTTTGATTTCGATCCACTATGTCAACGGCACGGCGGCGATGTTCGTGGCGCCGCACGGCGGTTCCGACCGGCGCTTCCTGACCAATCCATACTGCACCGCCATTCCCGGCATGGACGGCCAGCCGCCGGTGGTGCTCGACATGGCGACTTCGCAGATCGCCATGGGCAAGGTGCGGGTCGCCTACCATGGCGGCAATGAGGTTCCCGACGGCTCGCTCATCGACCACCAGGGCCGGGCGACCAACAATCCTGCGGTGATGTACGAAGCGCCGTTCGGCGCCCTGTTGCCAATCGGCGGGCACAAGGGCTACGGACTCGCCATGATTTGCGACCTGCTGGCCGGCAGCTTGACCGGCGGCGGCAGCAACCTGCCCGAGCGCAACATGAAGAACAACATCATCAATAACATGCTGATGATCGTGCTGCGCCCGGACCTGTTTGACGAAACCGATCAGGTATTGGCCGACATGAATGCCTTCCGCAGCCATGTACAAGCCTCGCCGGCGGCACCGGGCGTCGAAGCGGTTCTGGTGCCGGGCGACCCGGAGCGCAACACGCGGGCCGAACGCCTGCGCGACGGCGTGCCGATCGACGGCGGTACATGGGACGAAGTTGCCGCGGTCGCCCGCGCGGTTGGCGTTGCCGTGCCGAACAAGCCGGAGCCTCTTTGAAGCCGGGGCCCTGAATGAACGGCAGTAGGTCGGGGCGTCAGGCGGCGCCAGCCGGCTGGGCTGGCTTTACGCGGACGTAATTGCGCCAGTCGGTGGCGGCCTGATTGACCCAGTCCACGAAGTATTCCGAATCCCAATCGTGCACGGGATAGGATTGGCCGCCAAATCGCGCCGCTGCCTCGCGCTGATAAGGAACGGGACCGCGTTCGCCGGCGCTGGCAATGGGGTTCTTCAGGGCGTGGATATGGATACCGAGCAAGCCGTTGCTGCGCTGGATGCTGCGCTCAACGGCGTATTTGACATAGCCGAGGCTGGCCGTGCGCGGGCCAATGAAAACCACCGAACAGGTGGTTCCCATCAAGGCCTTGTCGATCCGGTGCTTGACCTCTTCAACCCCCTTGGCCTTGTAGGTGCTCCATAGGGTTAGGTCCTGGAAACCGGCCGCCGACACGGCATGGACCAAGCCCAATTCGGCAACTCGGCGAACCTCGTCGAGATCGCCTTCGTAGTCAAAGATGAAGAAACAGCGCCTCATGGAGCTTGTCCTTACGGTCGCACAGCGTGCAGGTTCTTTAGAAGATAGCGTTGCCGAAGCCCGGCGTGAAGCCAGAGAACGGCGCCGGGCGAGGTCACGGCTGAATTTCGCAGCGGACTTCTTCGAACTTGCCGGAGGCGGAGCGCGGGATTTCGGCCACATATTCCAGATCGACGGCCAGACCCTGGCGTACCGCGCGCCCGACGATGGTCCGCGCGGCGGCCTCCTCGTCGGCGGTCAGCGGCCGGGCCACGACCATGACCGCCGAAACCCGGTCGCGGCTGCGCTGAATCAGTTGGGCTTGGCGCAGGGATGGCAGCGCTTCGCTCATCGCCGTGGAGAACGCCGGCCAGACCTGACTGCCGTCGGGCAGGCGCAGCATGTTGCGGCTGCGCCCGAGGATGCGGGTCAAGACGCCGAGCCCCCGGCCGCAGGGGCTTGGCAGCCCGACCTCGGCATAGTCGCCGATTTCGTAGCGGATCAGGGGCATGGCGAAGTTGTGCAGGTCGCTCACCACTACCCGACCGATGGCGCCCGGCGGAGTTGGATTGCCTGAGGCATCGATAACTTCGACCACAACGTTTTCGGCCTGAATCAGATAGTGATCTCCTTCCGGCGCCTGCAACGCGATCATGCCGGCTTCCTGGGAGCTGTAAGCATCGGTCAATTTGACGCCCCAAGCTTGCCGGCAGAGCTCGCGCAGGCTGGCGTCGACGATCTCGCCCATGGTGGCAATCTGTGCGAGTCGTTGCGGGCGGCGACCGGCTTTCACCGCTTGTTCGATGAGGGAGCGCAGGTTGCCCGGATAGGTCAACAGATAGTCGGGTTCCTCGCGCAGCAGCCAGTCGAGCTGGTCGCTCAGCGGGCAGGTGACGTCGAACTGGACCATCGGTCCCGACGCATGGCCCGGCACCCAGTTGAGCTGGCGTCCTTCGACGATAGGGCCGTGCGGGCGCAGGATGGATGCCGCCTTGGCGCTGAAGTCCCGGCCATGCCAAAGGTGATAGCGCAGGTTGAGTGCGCGGAAGAACAGGTTGGTCACCTGCGTGGTATGCACGGTTACCGGCCGGCCGGTGGAACCCGAGGTGCTGATGGTTGCCGTCTTGCCGTGCTGCTTGGGAATGGCGCGGCTGAGCAGGCCGTCGCCGGCTTCCTGGATATCGACGCGGGTGAGCAGCGGCAAGGCGCGGACGTGGTCCATCGTCAGGCCGCCCGGGCGGATGCTGCCCAACGTCCGCAGGCGCCCCTTGTAGAAGGGAGCCGTGCGAGCCGCATGGGCGAGCAACGGTTCCAGTTGGCGCATCTGCATGGCTTCCAACCGGTCCCGCGACCACCACTGGCTTTGTTCCAGTTGATGCAGAACGGCCAATAGGGTGGCATCGGACGAACTTGGAACCGCCGGCCAGCAGACGCCTTCCACGGCGCTGCGCGGCAGGTTCATGGATTGGGAACGGGAAGGCACCCCGGTCATGCGACTCCGGCCGTCGCGCTTCAATGCAGCGACGGAGATTTCAGAAAGTCGCGACGGGAGGCGGAGTGGATGTTGATCTCGACGCTGCCGCCTTCGCGCAACACGGTGAGCGGCACGACGACACCGGCCGCACCCAACGACCAGATGCTGCGGAACATCTGCGCCAACTGCGTCACCGGCTGGCCGGCAACGCCCAGCACGATATCGCCGACGCGGACATCGGCCTTGTCGGCGGGAGTGCCGTCATTGATGCCGGCGACGACCAGGCGATTGTCGATCTCGGCGGTCAGCATGCCGAGCCAGGGGCGTGGCGCCTTGTTGACCCGGCCGAATTGCGTCATGTCGCCCATGATGCTTTTCAATAGGTCGATCGGCACTACCAGATTGCCGTCTTCGGGCGGTCCGCCTTCGCTGGTCTGCTGGACGTAGAGCGAGCCGATGCCGCGCAACGTGCCATCCGGTCCGATCAGGGCGGTACCGCCCCAATTTGGGTGGGCCGGCGAGGTAAAGATGCCTTCGTCGAGGACGTATTCCCAATAGCCGGCGAATTCCTTTTTGGCCACGACGTTCGCCTTGGTTGCCATCCGGCGCCCGCCATGGCCAGCGACCACCACGGCCTCGCCGACGGGCAGATCGGCGGAGCTGCCCAGCTCCAGATGCGGCAGATCGAGGCGGCCTAGCGCCTGCACCAGGCCGAAACCGGTTTCCTGGTCGTAGGCAACAACATGGGCGGGCGTCGCCCGACCCCGTTCATCGAGCAGCCAAACCGACTCGGCTTCGGTGATCAGATAGCCGACGGTCGCCACCAGCCCATCCTTACTGATGATCACGCCGTTGCCGGCGCGCTCGGTGCCGAGCGTGCGTGCGGTGAAGGCATCGGCGGGAATCTGCGAACGCAGACCAATCAGCGAGGAAAGTGCGCGATCCAGGTCATAGGAAACGTCCTCGGGCCGAGGCTGCTGTTCCGGCTTGATTTTGAGATCCTGTGGATCGGGCATGGTCCGTTTCTTTCGAACGAATTAAGGGGGGTGGCCGTTTCGTCGGTTCGGCCGTACCGGATGATGGCAGAAAAACACTGTCCACGGGCTTTTTCAGCGACATAACCGGATGCTAAGCCGAATGGTGCCAACGCCGTCGTATTTTCGGCATTCCACCGCTGCCGGTCAATGCCCTGACCGGGGCTGTCCGTCCTACGGTTCTTCGCTTACCAAACTACACGGCACGCCTTCCGTTTTCGCGCCCAGGGCCTGAACCGCCGCGCGGAAAGCCTTGAGGTGCGGGGTCTGGCGATGGGCGTCAAGCGCGGCTTGATCGTCATAGATTTCATAAAGCGCCAGTTGGTCGTTCGCGCCGGCCGGGATCAGCACGTCGAACCGTTGGCAACCCGGCTCGTCACGGACGGAGCACTTGGCGTCTTCCAACGCAGCTGCCAGCATCTGGTCGCGCCGGTCGGCGGGGACGTATATCTTCACCATCAGGGCGAGACGGGGCATCGAAACCTCCTGGTTGCTGGCTAACACGGATGCTCCGTGACAGTAGCCCTACATCCTGTATCTGTCGACGGGCGGAATGGCTAGAGTTTGGGGAATGTTCCTTCCCTCTCGCGCATTTCCCTGCTTCGCGCTTGCCGGCCAGGGGCTGCGATGCAAGGTTGAGGACCGGCTGGCGAGGTTTCGGAGACGCACCCGATGAGGCAACGTTTTTTCGTCGGCTGGACAATGAGCCTACTGGCCTTTGCGCTCGGTGCCTGCGCCTATACGGGCGCCGGCGACCCCGTATCGCGTAAGTTCACTTGGTTCAGCTATCTGAACGGCGACGATATCCGCCAGTCTTGCAATGCCGGAGGCTCCGATCGCTATCGCTTCGTTTACAACGGCATTAACATCGAACAGCGCCGGACCTACGACCTTACTGTCGGTGCCGGCCCACGCGGACACTTCATGACCGTGCAGGTGATCGGGCCTGCGGACCTTAGCAGTTTTTCGGCCAGCGACCTGTTGGGGCCCTGGCGCGGCATATCGGCGGAGGTCGGGCTGCTCGACAGCCAGATGGCCGAAATCGTAAGGGCCATGGAACAGGACGGTAGCTTCGCCGGTTCGCCGGCAGGGCTGCGATTGCCATCCATCGGCTTTTACTGGGTGGTAATGGCCTGTCGCAGCGGCCGCTTTTACTTCGATGCCTATTTGTGGCCGGCCGAGCGGTTTCAGAAGGCCCAAATTCCGGCGCGCCTGCTGGCCCTGGATCCAACGGGGGTGGCGATCAATCCGCCGCGCGATGCGACGCCGTCGCTGGTGTATTCCGGCCGGGCCGGCGAGGACGCGCGCAATTATACCCTGGATGTCGGGCGCGATGGATTGATCGGTGTGCGAACCTTGTTTTGAGCGGAAGCCAGGGTCGTCAGGCGTCGTTGTCCTTGGTCGTGTCGAGCGGCGGATCCTCGCGACGGCGGCTCATTCGGTGATGCTCCTGCTCTTCGGCCATGACGCTTTCATAAAGCAGGCGAAGATGTTTTGCCGCCTCTTCGCGACCGAACTTGCTGGCGTGTTCGAAGGCGAGCCGAATTTTGTCGCTCAGTCGACGGGCAGGCTGCTGCTCGGTCATTTCGACGATTCCCCTCGTTCGGCCAATCGCTTGCATAGCATACCACCCCTTGGGAAGGGTCCGAATAGAGATATTCTAACTATGGGCGTGTGCGACCCGGTCCAGAGGTGCTACTGGAGCGAGGGAGAGCTTTCCCTGGCAATATCGAGGCGGCCTTGAACCTGACGGGCACCCAGCGCGGCATGGCCTACATGCTGCTGTCGACATTGACCTTCATGACCATGAACGGCATTACCCGCCATCTCGCCGGGCAGATTCATCCCTTCGAAATCAGCTTTTTCCGTTCGGTATTCGGGCTTGCCTTCTTTCTGCCCCTGCTGATGGGGAAAGGCTGGGCGCCGCTGCGTACTGGTCGGCTGTGGGCGAACCTTTCGCGCGGCGCCCTTAACGGGGCCTCCATGTTGCTTTACTTCCTGGCGCTGAAGTTCGCACCGCTGGCCAAAGTGGCGGCGCTGTTCTTCACCACGCCGTTGTTCGGCACGCTGATGGCGGTTCTGGTGCTGCGCGAAACCATTCGCGGCCGGCGCATCGCGGCCCTGGCCGTTGGCTTCGTCGGCATGCTGGTCATCGTCCGGCCGGACAAAGAGACACTGGATTTCGGTGCTATCCTGGTCCTTTCCTCGGCCCTTATCTCGGGCTATGCCGTCGTCCTGATTAAGCAGCTGTCGCGTACCGAGGCGGCGACCACCATCACCATCTATACCGGCCTGGTGACGATGCCGCTGTCGCTGATCGCCGCCCTGCCTTATTGGCAGACGCCGAGTGGCGAGCAACTGGCGTGGACGATCGCGATGGGAGGACTGGGCAGCATCGGTCAGTACGCGATGGTGAAAGCTTTTTCCGAAGCCGAGGTGACGGCCGTGTTGCCGTTGGATTTCACCAAGCTGATCTGGTCGGCGGCGATCGGCTATCTGGCCTTCGGGGAAGTGCCGGAGATATGGACGTGGATCGGCGGCGCCATGATCTGTACTTCGGCGGTCTATATCGCCCATCGGGAACGCCTGGCGCAACGGCGGCAGAGAGATATCGCCGCTTCGTTGCCGCCATCGTCGCCGATCTAGGGAATTTAGCCGAGTGACGCGGGGCGAGAGCCGAAGGGAAGGACGATAGCGGCCTGCGCGGCGCCGCCCAACAGGGTCAAGAGATGGACCAGGACGGCGGTGGCCAGGGCGACGGTATAACCTTCGCCCGCCGCCATTGCGACATAGGTCCAGGCAGCTTCGAACGGTCCGACCTGGGCGATGCCGTTGACCGGCGAGACGAAGGCATAGGAGGCAGCGACGCTGGCCACGAGCGAGGCACCGAGCCCCGCTGTCGCGCCGACGGCCACCGCGCACAAGTGGTAGCAGGCCAACAGCGACAGCCAAATGGCCCCGGTGGCAATTTGCAGGCCGGCGATGCGGCTGCGGCTCAATCCCGCGTAGGATGCCAGGACGCGGGTGGGAATCGAGGTGAGCAGATGGTTGCGCCGCGTATGGAGCGCCTCAAACAGCCGCGAGAGGGCCGGGGCAATATAAGGCAGCAGCAGGAAACCCAGCGCCGAACCCATGCCGGCAAGACCACAGGTGGCGACCAACCAGCCCAACTCGCCGTCTTTCGGCAGTACCAGCCAGCCGGTAATGCCGCCAACTGCCGTCAGTAGCAGCAGGTCGAGCACCCGGATGCCGATCAGGATGCCGGTGCCGGCGGCGGCCGGCACGGCGTAGTGGCGGCGGAGCAGCACGATCAGCGAAATCTCGCCGAGCCGGGCCGGGATGATCGAGGCCAGGAAATTGTGGATGACCGAAATCCGGTAGATGCGGAACGATGCCCATCCGTGCGGCGCCACCAGCAGCGCTAAACGCCAGCCGCGCGACCACTGTCCGGCGACTACCAGGAGCAACGCCAATGTGGCCAGTTCAGGCCGGGTTGCCAGAAGGGCGTCGGCAATGTCGCCGGCCTGATGCTTCGGGGTGAGCCACCAGACGAACAACGCCGTCACCAGAACGCTCAGCGCCACCTGGAGGACGCGGCGCAAAGAGCCGGTTCCGCTTGCCTTCGCCATCAGTCCTCCGCCGTCTTGGGCGGTGTTTCGCGGTGCAGCTTGCGTAGGGATTTGAGGTGGTACTGGGCGCGTCCTCCGGCTTCGTGCAGCAGCCGGCCGGTCAATTCGCCCAATAGCCCCTGGCCGATCAACACGACGCCGACGACCACCAGCAGGATGCCCATGGATAATAACGGCCGCCCGCCGATGTCGGCGCCGGTGACGATCTTCAGGGCGGTCAGGTAGGCCAGGATCAGGCCACCGGGGACCATGCACATCAGGCCGGCACCGCCGAAGATGTGCAGGGGCCGTTGGATGTAACGGCGGAAGAACATTACCAGCATCAGATCGAGGACGACGCGCAGGGTGCGGTCGAGACCGTATTTCGACGAGCCGAAGCGGCGCGGATGGTGCACCACGGGAACCTCGACGATCTCGGCGCCGACCTCGCTGAGCAGGGCCGGCAGGAAACGGTGCAACTCACCGTAAAGCCGGGTGCGCACCAACAGATCGCGCCGGTAAACCTTGAGCGAGCAACCGTAGTCGTTGAGCCGGACCCCGGTCATGCGCGAGATCAGCCGGTTGGCGAGGCGCGAGAACAGCTTACGCAGAGCGCCGTCCTGACGATCCTGGCGCCAGCCGGAGACGACGTCGACATCGCGTTCCTCGAGCAAGCGGATCAGGTGGGGGATATCGGCGGGATCGTTCTGTAGGTCGCCGTCCATGGTGACGATGACGTCGCCCCAGGCGGTGTCGAATCCGGCCTGCATTGCCGTCGACTGGCCGTAGTTGCGGGCGAGAAAAACGCCGCGCACATGCGGGTCGGCCTGCGCCGCGGCGAGGATGGCCCGGGTCGTGCCATCGGTCGAGCCGTCGTCGATCAGGACGATTTCGTAGGAGCGACCGTAGGCCGCCAGCACTTCACGCAGGCGTGCGATCAGCGGGGCAACGCACTCGGCCTCGTTGTACATGGGAACAACGATGCTAAGTTGCAGGCTGGCCTCGGAGGCAAGGGTGCCGATGGCTGGGGTGGCGTCGCGAATCCCGATGGTCATGGCCGCCACCATAGCACAGCGGCAGGGCTGAAAAAGGTGGCGCCGGACCCCGCCAGGGCAGTGCTAAGCTGGTGTCCTCAACGATAGGATGGCGGATGCGATGAACGAGGGAGCCAAGCCGGCATGGGCCGATATTCCTTCGGTGGACCGGTTGCTGCACGAACCCGCCTTGACGGCCTTGATCGCCACCCACGGCCGGACGGCGACGGTAGCGGCATTGCGTCAGGTGCTTAAGGATTTACGGCGGGGCTTGGCCGAGGCTAGCCAGGCGGTCCCGGAGGCCCTCGACGAGACCGCCATTGCCGCGCGAGCGGCCGAGGCTCTCGACCGCCTGTTTCAGCCCAGTCTGCGGCCGGTCCTCAACCTGACCGGTACGGTCCTGCATACCAATCTGGGACGGGCGCCGTTGCCCGACGAAGCGATTGCGGCCATCGCCGACGTGGCGCGCGGTGCGTCCAACCTGGAATTCGATCTCGACAGCGGCCGGCGAGGCGACCGTGACAGCCATGCCGAGGCGCTGATCTGCCGGCTGACCGGCGCCGAGGCGGCGACGGTGGTCAACAACAACGCCGCCGCCGTGCTGCTGGTGCTGAATACCCTGGCGCAGCGCCGCCGGGTTCCGGTCTCGCGCGGCGAATTGATCGAGATCGGCGGCGCCTTCCGCATGCCCGACATCATGGCGCGGGCCGGCTGCACACTGGTCGAGGTGGGCACCACCAACCGTACCCATCTCAAGGATTATGCCGAGGCCATCGACAAGCGCACGGGCATGGTGATGAAGGTGCACCGTTCCAACTTCGCCATCCAGGGTTTCACCGCCGAGGTCGAGGAGGCGGCGCTGGCCAAACTGGCCCATGATAGGGGCATTCCTTTTGCCGTCGATCTCGGCAGCGGCACCCTCGTCGACCTGGAACGATTCGGCCTGCCGCATGAGCCGACGCCGGGCGAAACCTTGGCCGGCGGCGCCGACCTGGTGACCTTTAGTACCGACAAGCTGCTTGGCGGTCCTCAAGGCGGCGTCATCGCCGGGCGGCGCGATTTGATCGCCCAGCTGAAGCGCAATCCGCTGAAGCGGGCGATGCGCTGCGACAAGTTGACCATCGCCGCGCTGGAGGCGGTGTTGCGTCTGTACCTCGATCCCGACCGATTGGCCGAACGTTTGCCCGTGCTGCGCCATCTGGCGCGCGCCGAAGCGGATATCGCCGCACAGGCACAGCGCCTATGTCCCCAGGTGGCGGAGCGCCTGGACGGCGTCGCGACCGTTGAGGCGGTTGCCTGCCATAGCCAGATCGGCAGCGGGTCGATGCCGGTGCATAGCCTGCCGAGTGCTGCCCTGTCGCTGCGCCCTGCGCCGACGGGACGCAAGGTGTCGGATGCCGCCCTATCGCGCTTGGCGGCGGCGCTGCGCCGGTTGCCATTGCCCATCGTCGGGCGCGTCGCCGATGGGGCGGTGCTGCTCGACCTGCGCTGCATGGACGACGAGGTCGCTTTCCTCGATCAGGTGCAGGCGTTGCCGATGCTGCTGCGGCGGTGACGCGAGACTTGGTGCGTTGCGCCGCAACTCGTTATATGATGTACCGAGCATTAGGAGAACTTGGGATGAGCGACGACGTGAAGGTCTTCTGGCAGCCTGGCTGAACCAGCTGTCTGAGGGTCAAGGAATTCCTCTCGGTCCGTGGGATCGAGTTCACCTCTGTCAATATCGTCGAGAATGCGGACGGCCTGGCCGAGCTGCAGCGCCTGGGTATTTCCAAAATTCCGGTAGTGTCGCGCGGCGACGCCTTCGTGTTCGGTCAGTCGTTGAACGACGTGGCTCGCTTCCTTGGCATCGACGAGAAGTTCCGCCCTGCCTTGGCGCCGGTGGAACTGGTCGGCCGGCTCGACCGCTTCATCCTTGCCGCCCAACGCTTCCAGCGCCAGATCCCCAACGCGCGGCAGCAGGAAACGTTGCCGGGACGACCACGGCCGCTGCGCGTGCTGGCGCATCACATGTACCGTATCCCGGCGGCTTTCCTGGAAACCATGCGCGGCGCCAAGATGAACGAAGGCGCTGCCTCCGGCCGGCCCGACGCCAGCATGCAGACCTTCGACGACATCGTCCGCTATGGCGAAACCGTGCGCCTCGACCTGGCTGGCTGGTGGGCGGGTCTGGACGACCGTTCCTGCACCAATCGGGTCGAGGCCTATTGGGGGCAGCCGAGCGCGCACGAATTGCTCGAACGCACGACCTGGCACATCGCTCAGCATTGTCGGCAGTTGATGTGGTTCCTGAATGCCCAGGGAACGCCGCCGGACGGACCGATCCCCGACAGCGAGTTCAAGGGCCTGCCGATGCCGGAGAATATTTGGGACGATTGAGATGATCGTCGCCACGGCCGGTCATATCGACCACGGCAAAACCAGCCTTGTTAAAGCGCTGACCGGTATCGATACCGACCGCCTGCCGGAGGAAAAGGCGCGCGGCATGTCCATCGACCTGGGCTTCGCCTACGTGCCGGTGGAAGGCGATGCCGAAGGCGGGTCGGTCCTCGGTTTTGTCGATGTGCCGGGGCATGATCGCTTCATCGCCAACATGCTGGCCGGTATCGCCGGCATCGATCATGCCCTGTTGGCGATTGCCGCCGACGACGGGCCAATGCCGCAGACCGTGGAGCATCTGGCCATTCTCGACCTGCTGGGGGTTGCCCACGGGACCATCGCCATCACCAAGATCGACCGCGTGTCGCCCGAACGCGTGAGCGAGGTGACGGCCGCCGCCCTTGCCTTGATCGACGCCAGCAGCCTTACCGGCTCACCCGTCTTTCCTGTATCCGCCACAGGCGGCGAGGGCATTGCGGCCCTGCGCGCCCATCTGCATGCCGTGGCCGGCCATTGGACCGGACGTGCTGCCAAGGGCCGCTTCCGGCTGGCCATCGACCGTTCATTCGTGATGACCGGATCGGGCGTGGTGGTCACCGGTTCGGCGTTGTCGGGCAGCGTCGCCGTCGACGATGGGCTGGTTGTCTCGCCGGCGGGTATTGCCTTGCGGGTCCGTGCGGTCCGCGCCCAGAACCGGGTTGTCCGCCGTGGTGTCGCGGGCGACCGGCTGGCAGTGAACATCGCCGGTCCGGATCTGTCGCGCGACGCGGTGGGACGCGGCGATTGGCTGGTTGCGGCAGAAGCGCATCGTCCGACCGTTCGGCTGGATGCTCGCCTGCGGCTGCTGGCAGGGGAACAACGTCCGCTTGCCCATTGGACGCCGGTGCATGTTCATCTCGGTGCCGCCGATGTTACCGGCCGCATCGCCGTCCTCGACGGGCGGCGCGTCGAGCCGGGCGGCACGGCGCTTGTGCAACTCGTCCTGGATCGGGCGGTCGCTGCCGTGCGCGGCGACAGCTTCATCCTGCGCGACCGCACGTCGCGGCGCACGCTCGCCGGTGGGACGGTGCTCGATCCCGAGGCGCCGGCCCGCGGCCGCCGCCGCGCCGAGCGCCTGGGCGTATTGGCGGCCCTCGAACGGCCTGAGCCGGATGCAGCTCTGGCGGCGCTGTTGGAAGCCAGCACGCAAGGTGTCGACCTGGGCTGGTTCGCCCGCATCGTCAACGCCGATACGGCGCAGCTTGCCGATCTGTGGCGGGCCGTGCCGATGGTCCGTGTCGGCGGCGCGGGGGCGGAGATCGGCTTCTTGCCGCAACGCTGGGCCGCGATGGGCGAAGCGGCAGTTGCGGCGATTGCCGCCGGCGCCTTTCGCGACGATGCGCGGGGCCTGCGCGACGAAACGCTGCGTCAGCAACTCGACCCGTCACCGCAACGCGCCGTCTTCGAATACCTTCTTTCGGCGCTCGCCGCCGAAGGCCGTATCGCGCGGGCGGCTGGATTCGTTCGACCGGCAGGGTCACGGCCGCGGTTGTCCGAGCGCGATGCAGATCTCTGGCAGAGGGTCGAAGCCTTGCTGCTGGCCGGCGGTGTGCGCCCGCCCAGCCTGGGTGAACTGGCGGCGGCACTGGCCTTGCCGTTGGACCGGATCGAACGCTTTCTGCTACGAGCCGCGGCACTGGGTCTGGTGACGCGGGTCGCCAAGAACCGCTTCTTTCCAGCGGTGGCGCTGAGCGAACTGGCCCAAATTGCCGAGAAGCTGGCCGGCGCGGCGACGGATGGCGGCTTCGAGGCTCGCGACTTCCGCGACCAGGCGGGCATCGGCCGCAATCTGACCATCGAGGTGCTCGAATTTTTCGATGCCCAGGGCCTGACCCGGCGCGACGGCGACCGGCGCTGGCTGGCGCAGCCGGCCGCCCGCCTGTTTCCGCCCGCCGACGGGTCGCCCTGATCGCCATCGTGTTGTTATGGATCGGAATCTGGGCTTGGCATAAGCTGGCGGCGGAAGAGAGACGGAGCCCGGTGGTCCGCTCGGTCTTCAAAACCGATGGGGGGCGTTAGGCGCCTTCGGTAGGTTCGACTCCTACCTCTTCCGCCAATTTTTTAGACTAATATATTGATTTTAAAATATAATTTAAGACGTTGTGTTTAGCAGACCCACATATCGCCCCACACTATGCTCTGAATAGCGTCGAACGGGAGCGAAAGCCAGTGCATCAATTGCGTTCTTGTTCCGTTCGAGGGATGGCAGTATGCCCGCATGTTCGATCCTCAACCCGGCTTTGACCACCGGTCTATTGGCTCATGGGAGCCGCAATTCAGCATCTATGCCGATTGCAGCGATTGGAAGTGTGGCCATAGCGGCAAGCTGGATCGGGAAAATCTGATCGGTCGGTTCGGCGAGGGCCTGCTGATCGGCGACTTAAAGCGGATGCTTCGTTGCGGAAAGTGCGGCAGCAAGCGGGTGAGGGTTCTCTTTAGCTGGAACGTCAATTACCAGGAGCGGCAGGGTTCGACAGCCGTTCGCCCCGTCGCCACCGTTCCGGTATCGTAAATCGACCCTGCCATATCCCGGTCCCGGCGTCGCGGGCGGCCTGTTCCTCGTCAACGTAATCCTTGCTGTATTGGCGATATGCGACGGCCCATCCCGACGCCACAAGCCAACCGTTGATATCCACCGCCCCCAGGTAGCAGATAGCCACCGTTCGCCCGTACCTGTCCCGACCCTTCGGTTCGCAGCGGACCGGGGCCGCGCCGAGCCTGTCTGACAGTGCCAGGGCGGCAACCTGTCCGCACCGCCACGGCTTGCCGTCACGATCCTCGCAAGACTGGCGGGCCTCAGGGGCGTCGATACCGTGAAGACGAATACGGATGCCGTGAATTTCGAGGGTGTCGCCGTCGATGACGGAAGCGCGGCCGGCAATGTCTGCTGCGTGGGCGGGGCCGGAAACCAGCATCACAACAAGGACTGTTATTCCTGCCGATAACCGCATATTCCCACCGCCTCAGTCATCCGCTAGTGACGAGCCACCACACCATGGCGCCGACGACCCAGACTATGACAAGCCACAGCAAGGGCTTTGGTAGGGGCTGGTTTTGCACAATGTCCCTTTAGTTGATGGCCGCCCCCGCAGGCCGTTCCTTCGCCTGCAAGTCATCGATGGCTGCGAGAATGCGCCGCCACACCCTCTGCCCGTCCAAGTCGCCCTTGTCGAGCATGGTATCCATCATCTTAGCGGCCTCTATGGCCGCGTCGTCACTGTGCTCACGGATGTAGAGATGGGCGGAGCGGTATATGTCGAGGTCTTCGGTCATCACTTGCCGGTCGTCGGCTTCCACTCGCGGGCCAGCTTCTGGGCTTCGGCTATCTGGGCGGGTGTCATTTTACCGGCGACGATATCCCTGTTTTTGATGGCATTTTTATCGCCAGCCACTGCGGCTAGGTTCCACCATTTGTGTGCCTGGACATAAT
>CANITX010000057.1 GCA_947470575.1 Rhodospirillales bacterium | reverse complement strand
CGGTCGCCACCATCGGCATCCGCGGCACCCAGCTCGGCTTCAAGATGGTCGACGGGCGGATGGAGATCGTCAACCTGCCGCATCCCGATGGCAGCCTGGGCGAGATCGTGGTCAGCAACGCCGGCGGCGTGGTGACCCTGAACTTCCAGTACCAGGGCGTGAACATCCTGAGCCTGAACGTGCCGCCGAGCCAGCCGTTCACCTATTCGCAGCAGGGCATCGTCAACCTGTTGGGCCCGGCCCTGGCCTTTTTGCCGCAGACGGCAGGCGCCAACACCTTCGGTGTCGAGCCGCAGGGCAAGACGGCGGCCAGCGGGCTCGAGACCGACCTGCAGACGGCGGCCGGCGGCAACGAGGGCGGCGGCAACAACAACAGCGACAGCCCACCGCCCCCGGCGCCCGGCGGCGCAGGCGTACCGGAGAAACTGGCCGCGACCGTCGTCGCCATCGATTCCGGCATCGTCACCGGCCCCGATACTGCCACCCTGGCGGCAGAGGCAGAAGCCGCCGCAGCGCCGCCCCCCGAAGATACCCCGGCCGATCAACCGCCCCCGCCCGAGGAGATCGTCGATCCGCTCGCCGGCCTTCTCCTGACCGGTGGCGACGGCGACGACGATCTTGTCGGCGGCGCCAACAACGACACGCTGCTGGGCGTCGGCGGTGTCGACATCCTATCGGGCGGCGCCGGCAACGACACGCTGGACGGTGGCACCGGCAACGACACGTTGAATGGCGATGCCGGCAATGACACGCTAATCGGTGGCGACGGCAACGACACGGTCAACGGCGGCACCGGCGACGATACCATCGTCGCCGGCAGCGGCCGCGGCAACGATCACTATGACGGCGGCGCCGGCATCGACACCATCGTCTATTCCAGCACCACCCAGGGTATTACCGTCTCTCTCGGCGGCGAGCACGGCACCGTCGGCTTCGCCGAAGGCAACGAGATCGATTCAGACACAATCGTCAACGTCGAGAACATCGTCGGCGGTTCGGGCGACGACTGGCTGGAAGGCAATAGCCCCGTTATCGCCGGGGCAGGTGTTCTTGGGCCGGGTGCAGTCGAGAACCTCAACGACAGTATCGCCACAGCGGTCAACATTCCGCGGTCCTCTTTCGGCATCGCACCGACGCCAGAAGTCGGCGACGATTCTCTACCCCGAGTACGCATCGAATCGACCATCGGTGCGTTCACCGATTCCGATGTTTACGCCGTCACATTGCAGGCCGGTGAAACCCTGACCATGGATATCGATTACGGTCAGTCGCAAGGCGTACCCATGGACAGCGTCGTTGGCATCTACACGGCCACAGGGGCGCGACTGAGCATCACCGATGACGCCGACATATCGCTTGGTGGCACAGGCAGTATCCACCCACATGACTCCTATATGACTTTCACGGCCGCAACCGCCGGCACTTACTATGTCGCCGTCACCTCCTATAGCAATTTCGATCAGCTCAATCCGGCGGCTGCAGGCTTCTACAAAGGCGATTACGTGCTGCAGTTAAGCATCACGCCGACCGGCAGTTCCACCGGCTTCGGCACTTTGCCGCAGACCATCCTCGACGGCGAGGCGGTGTTCGGCGGCAGCATCACGGGCGATAACGTGATCTCTGGCGGCGACGGCAACGACGTCATCCAGGGCTGGGGCGGTGCCGACACGCTGGTCGGCGATGGCGGCGACGACATCATCTTCGGCGGCGCCGGTAACGATCTCATCAACGGCGGTGCCGACAGCGGCGACGGCCACCGCGATATAGCCGTCTTCATCGGCAGTTTCGCGGATCATCACATTACCGATCTGGGCAATGGCTTCATCCGGGTAGAACACATCGTCAGTGGCGACCCTGGCGCCAACGGGGTCGACGTCCTCACCGGCATCGAAACCATCGTCTTCGACCAGACCTATAACGGCCAGAACATTTTCGGCGCCGGTGCCGGCACGGTCACCGTCTATGATGTCGCCAGCGGCGAGCATCACAACCTCAATACGATCTTCGGCACCGAGGGTAACGACCCCAACATCCAGGGGACTGCTGGTAATGACACCATCGACGGCCTGGGCGGCAACGATGTCATCCAAGGCCTGGCGGGCAATGACACCCTGTTCGGCGGCAACGGCAACGATGCGTTGGTTGGCGGGGCCGGCGACGACCAACTTTTTGGCGGCGCCAACAATGACAATCTGCTCGGCGACGCCGGCAACGATTTCCTGGATGGCGGCGCGGGCGCCGACACTTATTTCCATACCCTTGGCCAGGGCAACGACGATATCTCCGATACGTCGGGCGACGATTTCCTGGGCATCGACGATCGCTTCGACATCGCCGACATCTACCGCGACGGCACCGACATGGTCATCGACTTCACCGATGACGGCAGCGTTACCATCGGGGAGCAGTTCGCCGGCATCGGCATGGGCATCGAAACCCTGGAAGATGACGAAGGTGGCATATCCTTCTTCATGCAAACGGGACTTACCGGCAACATCGGTAACGACATCATCGTCGGCACCGGCGTCGGCGATTTGATCACCGGCCTGGAGGGGCGCGACCTCATTTTCGGCGGCGGCGGCAACGACAGTATCCGCGACGGCGCGGGCGACGATGAGCTTCACGGCGGAGCCGACAACGACAGCTTCCTTACCAGCGACACCGGCTTCGATACCTTCGATGGTGGCAACGGCTTCGACATGGTCGACTATGGCGACGATCTATCCGGGGTTACCGCCAGTCTGCTCACCAATACGGCCAGCGGCTCTGGAGTCGGCCGCGACGCCTTCACCGGCATCGAAGGCCTGCAGGGCGGCGGCGGCAACGACACGCTGATCGGCGACGAGAACGCCAACACGCTATTTGGCGCCGGCGGCAATGACATCCTGATCGGCGGCGGCGGCAACGACAGCATAGACGCAGGATCCGGCGACGACATTCTGACCGGCGGCAGCGGCGGCGACGTCTTCGGCTTCAACAACGGCGACCTTACGGGCTACAACCAAATCACCGATTTCGAGGCCGGCGACAGCATCGTGCTGCGCAACATCGATCTTTCCGACGTGAGCGCGTTCGAGACAGGCGAGTTCGGCGGCGATGCCTTCGATGTCGATACCGGCGAAGACATTTTCACCGTCGAAATCTCCAACCTCCTCCTCGGCCAGGGCGGCTATACCGTCGTCCAGGAAGGCGTCAATGTGGTCATTCGCCTTGCACAATCAGGTCCGACGGAAGGCGATGACGTGCTCACCGGCACCACCGGCGATGACGCCTTCGACGCCCTGGGCGGCAACGATACGATCTTTGGCCTGGCCGGCACCGATCACATCGGCGGCGGCAGCGGCAACGATACCATCGAGGGCGGCATCGATACCGACTTCCTGAACGGCGGCAGCGGCAACGACACCATCTATGGCGATGATTCCGAAGGCGGAGATGGTGACCCCGACTTCATCAGCGGCGACGCGGGCGATGACACCTTGTTCGGCGGCGGCGACGGCGACAACTATTTCTATGCCGGCGGCGACGGCATCGACGTCATTCATGACGAATCCGGTATCGACACCCTCAATATCGGCAATGGCGAGAACGTGCTCGACGTCTTCCGCAATGGCGGCGACTTGGTCTTTGCCTTCGACGACGAAGGCAGCGTGACCGTTGCCGATCAGTACAATGGCGGCGGCATCGAGTTTGTCCATGACGAGACCGACGATATGACATTTGCGGTGCTGACCGCCGGTCTGACCGGCGCCGGCGGCAATGACCTCATTGTCGGCGATGCAAATAGTAACGCCATGTCCGGCCTGGGCGGCAACGACGTCATCTATGGCGGTGGCGGTAACGACACGATCGACGACGGCGCGGGCAGCGACGATCTTCACGGCGGGGCCGGCGACGACAGTTTCTTCACCGGCGGCGACTTCGGCAATGACTCGTTTGACGGCGGCACCGGCTTCGATGTGGTCGTTTACTCCGGCGACCATGACGGCGTCACGGCCAGTCTTGCCACCAATATGGCCAGCGGCCCGGAAATCGGTAGTGACAACTTCTCAAGTATTGAAGGACTGCAAGGCGGCTCCGGAAGCGATACGCTCACCGGCGACGATAACAACAACACGCTGTTCGGCATGGTGGGTGTCGACGTTCTCGATGGCGGCCTGGGCAATGACTCAGTCGAAGGCGGCGAAGGGAACGACTTCCTGACCGGCGGTCTCGGAGCCGATCATCTGGATGGCGGAGACGGATTCGATGTCACCATGTACAACGGGTCGTCCGAGGGCGTGACCGTCAGTCTTCTCACCGGCACCGGTGCGGGCGGCGACGCCGAAGGCGACACGTTAATAGGAATCGAGGAAATTTCAGGTTCCTCTCATGACGACATTTTGATCGCCGGCAACACTTCAGCCTTATTCCTTGGCGAAGCCGGCAACGACACCCTCACCGGAGGTGCCGCCAATGATACCCTCATTGGCGGTGACGGAAATGATACCCTGTCGGGCGGCGCCGGTAGCGACTTCCTCGAAGGTAGAGACGGCGCTGATATTTTCGATGGCCAAGAGGGGAACGACCTCATCATTGGCGGGACAGGCGACGATCAACTGGCGGGTGGCACCGGCATTGACACCTTCGGCTTCTTTGGCGGGGACGGTCACGATGTCATCGCCGACTTCGGCTCGAGCGACCAGATTATGCTTTATGGCATCAACGCCGACAGCATCTCCATTCTTGCGGGCGGCGGTGTCAATGGCTCCGATCGCATTCACGTTGCCGACGGTACGGACCAAGGCATGGATATCGATATCGGCAACATGCAAAACGCTGCGTACACCACCAGCCAACAGGGCGAAGATATACAAATCACGCTAACCGGCCCATGATGCTGTCGTACCTGTCCTGACGCAAATCGCGGGCTGCCTTCGGGCGGCCCGTTTGCATTGCGGGCCTACCCATACATTGGCGACGCGCGTAGGATCGCTGGGCCGGTCGACAACTCAATATGGCGAGGAGCCCCATGACGCTCACCAACGTAAAAGCCTTGGTTTTCGACGTTTTCGGTACGGTCGTCGACTGGCGCTCCTCGGTCACGCGGGAATGCCAGGCCTTCGGAGCGCGTAAGGGCATCGAACGGGACTGGACGGCCTTCGCGGTGGAATGGCGCAAAGCCTACCGCCCGGCCATGAACCGGGTGATCAGCGGCGAGCTGCCATGGACCAATATCGACGCCTTGCACCGCATGGCATTGGTCGAGCTGTTGGCGCGGCACGACATCCACGGACTGAGCGAGGCGGAGATCGACGATCTGAACCGTGCTTGGCACCGGCTCGACCCCTGGCCGGATTCGGTGGCCGGGCTGACCCGGTTCAAATCCCGCTTCATCATTGCCACCATGTCGAACGGCAACGTCGCGCTGATGGTCAACATGGCCAAGCGTGCCTGCCTGCCGTGGGACGCCGTGCTCGGCGCCGAAGTGGCGCGGGCCTACAAGCCGGAACGGCTGGCCTATGAGACGACTGCGCGGCTGCTCGGCCTCGCCAACGAAGAAGTGATGCTGGTCGCCGCCCATAACCGCGACCTGGCGGCGGCGCGCGGCTTCGGCTTTTGTACCGGCTTCGTTACCCGTCCGACCGAACACGGCCCCGGCCAGACCACCGATCTAAAAGCCGATCAGGACTGGGATGTAGTTGCCACGGACTTTCGCGACATGGCGACGCAGTTGGGCTGCTAAAAACTCCGCGAAAATACGCACAATATGTGCCGACCGTCACATCGGCGAAGCCGAATCGCCCCTAGTCTCCTCCCATCGTTCGGAACCCAGGAGGAGATCGGTTCATGGATACCGTCATCGGCCTGTTCGTTTCGCCCTCCGGCACCCTCTATGCCCACGTTCAAGGGGGACGCTGCCGTCCGGCAACCGCATGGGAAATGCGTCATTGCGTGGCCAGCGCGCCTAAACACCCTGCAGGCTTTGCCGCCGCGTTTCCAACCCTCGGTGCTTGGATGACGACACCGGAGATACCGTTTCCTCTGCTCTCTACCGGTACAGCAAATTAGCCTCTCGGACCAACAAAGCAGGGTAATCTAGCTTGCCGCTCTGGCACGGCGGGAGCACGCCAGCGGCCTTGCGGGCGACAGCCAGCCCTTTAGAATAGGTGGATGCCGCATCGCTTTCACCGTCTTGCCATCGCCGTCGCCGCCATCGTTCTTCCTGCTTCAGCTGTCGCCGCCGATTTGGCCGGCTACGTGCTCTACTTCCAATCGTTCGGCGATTGGTCGGCCATCTGCGCCCGCGACGAGGCGGCCGGGATCGTGACCTGCGCTGCCGAATCGCCATCGCCGACATCCGCCACGCCACCGGCCATCATTGTGCGGGTCGCCGAGACGGAGTCCGGCACCTTTGCCGTCAGCGCCATCTTTCGCGCCAACGTGGCGTCCGGCGCCCTGGCGGCCTTGCGGGTCGATGACGGCGCCGATCATGTCGGCCCGCTGGACGCCGGTTACGAAGTGCATTTCGGTCCTGGCGAATCCGGGGCCTTGGTGTCCGAAATGCTGGACGGTCGCCTGTTAAGCTTGCGCGCCGCCGGATTTGGCAGCAACGCCCAAGCGATCCATGTCGGCGTGCCGTTGGCAGCCTTCGGCAGTGCCTTTAATCAGATGCGCGTCAGCCTTCGCCAACACGGACGTATCCGCGACCTCAACCCACCCTAGAGCGCTTACCGATCATCTGTGATCGGTAAGCGCTCATGCTCTATTGAAAGTAGAGCAGATTCACACGATCACATGATTCCATGTGATCGTGATCTGCTCTAGGCGCTCCCTGGAAAAAAATGGGCCGCTAAAAAGCGGCCCAGGTGATTTCTGAGGGAAGACGCTTCGCCACCAGGGTTGGCAGCGCCGCGTCGGGGCGTAGACGTTCGGCGAACGTCACAATGACTATAGTGCCAGCCCCTCCGACCGCTCGATATGTCCGGTTTAGCCCCGACGGTGCAAGGTCATGTCCTAAGACGACATATTTTCGTTCAGGACTTCGGCATGGGCAGGAACTTGGCATAGGTGATAACCGCCTGTTCCACCGTCCGGCTTTTGTCCAGCGTGGCACGGGTTTCTTGGGCGTAGGGTGTCTTCGCCAGCAGGCGGTGTATGGCCGCCGCGCCCTGATGGTAATGGGGCGTAACGCCTGCCGCCGCGAAGGTCGCTGCGATTTCCTCCATCTCGCCAATCCAGCGCCCCGAATCGGCCGGCAGAAACGGCACCGATTTCTGCATGGCCGCCCAGGCGCCCTTTTGGCTGGACTGCAGTTCGGCATAGAGCTCCTCGCTCAGGCCGAGGGAAGCGGCTGCCATCAGCACGGCGGTATGCAGGGTGGTGGTGCCCTTGGTCAGCGCCGCATAGACCATCTTCATGCCCGAGGCCCGGCCGATGGTGTCGCCAATATGGCGTATGTCGATGCCCTGGCCGTGCAGCGCCTTGAGCGGCGAGACATCGGGGCCGCTGGTATAGAAGCGCGGCGGATCGCCCCGGCCCGGCGCCGGCCCGATGATACCGGCATCGATGAACAGCGAACCGACGTCGGTGAGCGGCTTACCGACGCGGCGGGCCGTATCCGGCGATATGGCATTGCAATCGGCATAGGGCGGCTTTTTGCCGGTCGACTGCATGGCAGCAGCAACCTGGGCAGCGGCTTCCACGGCCGACTCCGGCGGCATGATGGACAACACGAGATCAGCCTCGCTGACCATGGCCTCAAGCGAACCGGCATCGCGCATCTTGGCTGCTTTGGCCCGCTGGCGCGAACCTTCGCCGCGTCCGGCCAGGCAGGTGATCACGTTACGCCCGTGCTCGCCCAGCGCCCGACCAACGGCATGGCCCATGTCGCCGGGACTGATGATGGCAACGCATTGGATGCTCATGGATTGGATCCTCCTACAGTTGATTTCATTGGGGGCAGCGGGAATTCCCGCATGCCCCTGTGCAGCGCATGCCGCAGCATATACCAAATGGTATGACGATCAGGAGTCGGTTCGCGAAGGACGATGCTTGGGCTTGGACTGCAGCCGTACGCCGTTCATGACGTAGACGCCCAGAAGGCCACGAGCCGCGGCAGCCGGGTGACCGAGAATCGACCCCGTCGAGGACTTCACAAAAGGGCAATTCCGTGGTAATTAGGCAAGATGGAAATCAATTCCGTCATATCGGTCAGCTCAGGGCTGGCCCAAGCGGTAGCCGCCTTGAAGTCCGCCGTTGAGCAACAGCAGGTGGTATTGCAGTTGCTGCAACAGGCGAGCCAAGGCGGCAATGTTACCGCAACGCGCGGCAACGCCATCAACCTATTGGTTTGATGCAGGCTGCCCGGTCAGCCGGTCAACGACCTTCTTACATCACTGAATTTTGCTACAGCCGAGCGCCAACGCGCGCGAACGACTGGAAGCTCCCGAAAGGCGTTGCGTTCCGGACGTCAGCGTGACGGCCTGCACGATATTTTGACGCAATGCCTTGTTGGCCGCAGTAAGCAGCATCGGTTCAACAGCGGCCGTATTGAGCTTGCGATCCGCGGTCACCGGTATCGGCTTGGAATGAAGTACCTCCATAAAGGCGTCGCGCAGCCGGGGCGATAGCTCGCAAATGGCCGGAACCAGGGACTGATCGGCAACGTCGAGAAAGACGGTCACGGGTGCTTCGCGCAGGCTGGGATCTTCAACGCTGTGGATCGGCGCCAAGAAAGACAATAACTGAATATTCGCCGGTGTTGAGGTGGTCTGGGCTGCAACGGCCCCGGCCGACACCCCCAACAGCATACCGACCAACCAACCCCGACATCTTACAATCCGCATAGGCGCGCCTTCACTTCTTTTCCGGCCGGAACCGGATCGCCAACCCAAAATATCCGCCACACTCAGCGGTTGTTACCGCACATATTGGGGACACTCGTATCCTAGGGGCATCCCCTGATTTCCAAAGTTTGAACCCCAGTTAGGCACCGAGCCTATGGAAATACCAATCTAGGGAATACACCTAGTCTCTGGACATGGGAATGTCGATAGCTGACTGACATCGAACATGGCCATTGTCGGCCGCCGAATATCACCGCTTCTGCGGCGTTTATTCCCGGGATGTCAGGCGTCGGCGAAGACCACGGCCATTAACATAGAACATGAGGAGAACGCCGGGGGCAATTATCCAGTAGACGGTATCCTTCTCCACATCGAAGCTCGTGAGTACGCCGGCCAGCCCCAATAACAGGAGCCCAGGGAGAAAAACGGACATAACGTACCATCGGAAGACCCCGTTCGACCCTCCCTCCTGATTTTTCTTATTCCGGTCCATGATGGCATTCTACTCCGCAGGACTCGTCTCGATATGACGGATGGTGCGTCAGCGACGGATCGATCTGTACAATATTGTACCTATTTCGGCACCCGACGGGAACGCATGTTGGGCAAACCATAAATACGCTTCCCGCCCAGCAAGCCACCGCCAGCTTGAACAGCTGGTGTTTCTCAATAGTCGGGACGTGTTAATCTAAACGCCTTCGAGTTCGCGATCCGGGAATACCTATGATCCAGCAAGCTGCCTCCTCCATCGTTGCCGCAGCCGATGATCTCGGGCGGCGCTCCAACATTATGGATCCCGGCCGCTTAGCCTGCTTGACGGCCTTGGAACGTAAGGTGTTGTGGCTCTCTTCCTGGATGATCCATCACGCCAACCATATCCGCCCCAGCCGCGATGGGATCAAGGTCGGCGGCCATCAGGCGTCCTGTGCTTCGGCGACGACAATATTGACCGCGCTTTATATGGACGTGCTGCGCCCGGACGACCGGGTCGCGGTGAAGCCGCATGCCTCGCCCGTCTTCCACGCCATCCAGTACCTGCTCGGCAATCAGACCCTGGACAAGCTGAAGGGATTTCGGGCACTCGGCGGGGCCCAATCCTATCCGTCGCGCACCAAGGACAGCGACGATGTCGATTTCTCGACCGGCTCGGTGGGACTTGGCGTCGGCACAACGCTGTTCGCAGCGATGGTGCGGGATTACGTCCATCTGAAGGGATTGGCACCCGAAGACCGACCGCGCGGCCGCATGGTCGCCGTCATGGGCGATGCCGAATTGGATGAAGGCAACGTCTTCGAAGCCTTACAGGAAGGCTGGAAACACGAAGTCCGCGATCTGTGGTGGGTGATCGACTACAACCGCCAGAGCCTGGATGGCGTCATCAACGATTTCCTTTTCAAGAAGATTCACGACTTCTTCCGCACCGTTGGCTGGCGGGTGGAAATCCTCAAATACGGCAAGAAGCTGCAGGCCGCCTTCGAAGGCCCGGCCGGCGGCGCACTGCGCCAATGGATCGACGACTGCCCCAACCAGATGTATTCGGCGCTTTGCTTCAAGGGCGGCGCCGCCTGGCGGGATCATTTGCGCGCCGATATGCGCGGCACCCACGGCCTCAAGGAGTTGCTCGACCTCCACGATGACACCTCGCTGCATGCCCTGATGACCAACTTGGCCGGTCACGACATGCACGCAGTGCTGGAAGCCTTCCACACTGCCCGCGACGAGGAGCCGGTGTGCTTCGTCGCCTATACGGTCAAAGGACAAGGCTTGCCATTGGCCGGTCACAAGGACAACCACGCCGGCCAAATGACTCCCGAGCAGATGGAAGGCTTCAAGAAGGCCATGGGCATCGCCGACGGCGAAGAGTGGGAGCCTTTCGCCGGTCTCGACGTTGCAGCAGACGAATTGTCCGACTTTCTCAAGGCCGTTCCGTTCCGGGCCCGCCCCAAGCCCCGCGGCCGGGCACCCACCATCCGCATGGACAGCTTTCCCGCGCCACACGGCGAGCGTATGTCGACGCAGGAAGCTTTTGGGCGGATCATGAACGAATTAGGCCGCTCGGAATCGGAGCTGGCTAGGCGCATCGTTACCACCTCGCCCGATGTCACAGTGTCGACCAGCCTGGGCGGCTGGGTCAATCAACGCGGCCTGTTTCATCGCAAGAACCTGCCCGACGTCTTTCGCGCCGAGCATATTCCGTCGGCCCAAAAATGGACCATGTCGCCACAGGGCCAGCACATGGAACTGGGTATCGCCGAAAACAACTTGTTCCTGCTGCTGGCTGCCCTCGGTCTATCGGAGCCGCTATTCGGTGCCCGGCTGCTGCCAGTCGGCACTCTTTACGATCCGTTTATTCACCGTGGTCTCGATGCCCTTACTTACGCTGCCTATCAGGACGCCCGGTTCATGGTGGTTGGAACGCCGTCCGGCATCACACTGGCGCCGGAAGGCGGCGCGCATCAATCGGTGATCACGCCCCTGATCGGCCTGGGTCACGATGGCATTGCCGATTTCGAACCCGCATTCGCCGACGAGGTTTCGGCGATCATGGCATGGGGATTCGATCATATGCAGGCTGACGATGGCGGTTCCGTCTACCTGCGCCTGTCGACGCGCATCCTCGAACAGCCGCGACGTGCGATGACACCCGAGCTGCGCCGGCAGGTCATCGATGGGGGCTATTGGCTGCACGCACCCCAATCCGGCGCGGAGTTGGCCATCGTGTGCATGGGTGCCGTGACACCGGAGGCTATCGTTGCCCATCAGCAACTCCTTGAAGACGTCCCCGGGGCTGGCCTGCTGATCGCTACGTCCGCTGGCCGCCTGCACGACGGCTGGATTGCGGCGTGCAGAGCTCGCGAGCGCCGTCGCGATAGCCCTGAGTCCCACATCGAACGGCTCTTGAGCGGACTGGCCTCTGACGCGGCGTTGGTCACCGTGCTCGACGGACACCCCGCCAGTCTTGGCTGGATGGGTTCGATCGGGCGCTTTCGTGTCGCGACCCTGGGTGTTGAACACTTCGGGCAGTCGGGCGACATACCCGATCTTTACCGGGTCTACAGCATCGATAGCGAGGCGATCTTAAATGCCGCTGCCGAGGCAAGCCTGCGCCGAATGTCATAGATTACCAATCCGAACAACGGGACTGGTCGCTGGCGTAAGATGCCGGCGAATCGATGACGGCATTCGCCCTTTCCATCTCGCGGTTCATTTGCCTGAACATAGGATCGAAGGCGCGACGTAGGCGATCCTGAAAGGTGGCGGTGGCGTCTGCGGCAGGTCCAACCACCAATGGACCCTGTTGGCGCGCCGTGCCCTCAAGGGTCTGACGCAAGTTGGGACCATATCGTTCCAATATCCCTTGGAACACGGCCACGTGACGGTTCTCGTGAGCAAGGATGGCTCCGTCGGGACAACTGCCCGGGCGGTAGTCTCGGGCGATGAACACACGAATCTGGTCATAGCCGACAGATGCTTCCACTTTACGCAGATAGGCGCAGGAACGGCCCTGCCCAGCAGGGCGTGTCTCAACCTCGACCTGCATGGCTTGAGACAGGTCGGCCAATGTCAAGCCAACCACGCCGGTGTCCAATGCTGCTACCTTCCCATATTTGCGCCGGAGGCCATTGAGCTCCCGACGGGTGGTTTCTCGGCTATAGATGACCTTTCCCGGATTGACGGAGAGGGTCACCTGAGGCGTTTGTAGGTTGGATGGACAGATGTCAGCTGCGACAGCCGTAGCCCCCAGCAGGCCACTGACCAGAGCCGCTATCCTTATCACAGCGAAAACCTGCCGCTTCCCGCGCATGACGTTATTTCCCAATCGGCCGCCATCCGAAGCGGCCAATTCACTACAAAGTCATACATCAAATGGAGGGATAAGTATTAGAGCCGACCGTCACGACGCCAGCGAGCCAACTGCTCCTGTCGCTTGGCGGCGAAGGCGTCCTGGGTGGGGATACGGGCTGCATCCAAGGCCGGGCGCGTCCGCAAGGAAGCGAGGTTCACGTTAGGGATAGGTCCACTGCCAGGACGCAGGCTTGCGTCCTGCCAGGCGGCAACTTTCATGCCGGGTTCCGTCGTCGCATCGGCGGCTAGCGGCGCACCGACTCTTCTGTTGCGCAATAGGCCATTGAGTGCGGCCGTTCGTTCACGGTCGATCGGCGTGATCACAGCAGTGCGCACCGCCGGAGGCTTAGCGGCGATAGCCGCCGGCGGCTCGACGAAGACATCTTCGAAAACCGATTCATCGCCTGGAATCGCCACGGCCAATTGCGTCGCCTTCGCCTCACCCTCGCGCTTCGGCCCACCCAAACTTGCCCACAGACGGCGCACCTTGTCGCTGTACGCCTTGGCCCGTTCCGGCGTACGCGAATGATAGTAGGCCGCGGCACGCAGCCACGATCCTGCGGATCCCCGCAAGGATGCCAGAAAGCGTGCGGCATAGGCGGTGTTGGCTGTCGGATCGAATGCCTCCTCCAAATTGGCGAAGGCGTCAGGGTGATGCTGCAGATTGATTTGCATGCATCCAACGTCGATGTTGGTGACACCGCGCCGTTGCAATGCTCGGACCTCGGCAACCGCCTCCGCCTTACGGGTGAAGTATCTACCTTCCCCTTCGGCCATAACTGTCCAAGGCCAGGCAACAATTTCCTGGGTCGATTCGTCCCACCGGCCGGACTCTGCCAAGGAAATCGCCGCCAATAGGTGGCGTGGAATACCCAATGTACGTTCCTGGCGCGCTATCCCATCGGCGCATAGGGAACCTATGGTTTTTGCGGGATATACCCGTTCGGCACGAGACGGGCCGGCCATCAATGCCGTTGCCCCCACGACAGCAAGGAAGATCAAGCTATTGGCAAACATCCGGGCAAGGGCAGACAGGAACATATTTTTACACGCGGTGAGTGGTGACCCTTATTCTCATGCAGTTGGCGTGCCAGCGTGTGAGCCTTACCAAATGACTCCCAATTGGCAATTTTCAATCCTGAAAGTTATGGGTTGAATGAGCCACGTTTATATTAGCTAAGAGCTACATTAGGATTGAACGGCGAGTCCGTTTGCGCTAATTATTCTCGTGCGACGTTGCGGCCGCTTTATCGAAATGCCTAGCATTTCCATGGAAGGTTGCATGTCGCATTTCTTGGACGTTTCCTCCCAATACCTGGGCCGTGCCTCGGCACGGCCCTTTTTTTTGCTCAATTTGCAAATCACCTTTGCACAAATCAGAACAATCCAACGGCCTCTCTACTCAGGCCGCATGGCCGTGTCCTGGCCGGCAGGGAGCGCTTTTCGTCCCCAGATCCGAGCGGCCTCTGCATGATGACCAGATCGACCCACCGTCCAAGTTTGAAGCCGACCGACGGCAGAAGAGCGACATGGCGGAATCCGACCGCCGCGTGCAGGCCAATGGATTCCCGGTTACCGGAATGGCCGATGACGGCGATCATCTGACGGTAGTCCAAGGCCGTGCATCGCTCGATCAGCGCCTGCAGCAGCCGGCGACCAATCCCGCGTCGTATCGCCTCGGGAGCGACATAGACCGAATTTTCCAGGGCGTATCGATAAGCCGGGCACGGACGGAAAGGCGCGGCATAGACGTAACCAACTATCTTGCTGTGCTCCTCAGCCACCAGATAGGGCAAGCCCCGTTCGACGACAGCACGCCGACGCGCTGCCATTTCGCGGGTATCGGGCGGGACCTCTTCGAAACTGCCCAGCCCATGGGTCACATGATGGGCGTAAATCGCCTGGACATGCGCCATGTCGCTGTCGATGGCATCTCGGACCGGTCCCATTGGCATGGCGACCTCAGCCAGCTATGCCTGTTTACGCCCCGATACGCGCAGCAGACGAATTCCAGGCTTCGGCCTGGGTCAGCGCGCCGACCAAAACGGCCATGTCATCAGCCAGCGTCGAAAATCCTGTGCTCCGGCAAATGCGGGCCTCGTCCATGTAGAGCGCTCGGTTGATTTCAATTTGAAGTGCATGGATACCGGCCGATGGGCGGCCATAGTGACGGGTGGTAAACCCCCCCGCATAAGGAGCATTGCGCAACACCTTGTAGCCGAGGCCGGCCAGCGTCCATTCGGCAAGATCGACGATTTGCGCCGCGCATGCGGCGCCATGACGATCGCCGAGCACCATATCGACACGTTGGCCACCGGGATCGCGGTCCAGCGGTCCGCCGACCGACGGCATCGAATGACAATCGACCAGCAGGCAGACCCCGAATTTCCGACGGGTCTCCTCGACCAGTCGCGCCAAAGCCGCGTGATACGGCTTGTAGCAAATCTCAATTCGCTCAAGGGCATCCGCGACACGCAATTTGGTACGGTAGATATCGGAGCCGCTGGCCACGACCCGCGCCACGGTGCCCAAACCCGCGGCAACACGCGGAGACGAGGTATCGGCATAGTCCGGTAGCGAATCTTCAAACATCTCGGGATCGAGTTCGAACGGGTCCCTGTTGGCATCGACATAAGCGCGGGGAAAACGGGCGCTCAGCAACGGCGCGCCGTGCCTGGGAACCGAAGCGAACAAATCGTCGATAAAGGCATCCTCCGACCGACGGATAGCCGTCGAATCCAACCGCGACGCGGCGATAAAATCTGCAGGATAGTGCCGCCCGCTATGCGGCGAGGCAAAAACCGTCGGGACGGTTTGCCGATCCGGCCTATCGATAACGAAAGCGCCGTCCGCGAAGGGCATCGTCGCCTCCGTCATCGTCACCGAACAGGATGCGTCGTACACCCTGGCTGTGGACGTGCCTACAGGCGACGAGGTTTGAGCGGCGGCGTGGCGGGTGCCGGTGTGGTTATTGGATAACGCCATAGCTGGTGCCGATTTCCACCCATTCCTGCTGTAGCCGCCATTTCGCAATGACTGCGCGGTCTCTCCCAACAGCGGCATATTAACGTGCACGTAATTGGTAGACGTTCAGGCCGACTGAACGCAACCGCGTTGTCACCTTACAGCAACCGGGCCCCACACACCCGGGGACTTGCCAATCCGACAAGTGGCGATTATGAGAGGCGGGCATGATGAACGCTGGGTACTACCTGGATGTACATCAACCCCACGTGAGGGCGCGTAGCTCAGCGGGAGAGCACTACGTTGACATCGTAGGGGTCACAGGTTCAATCCCTGTCGCGCCCACCATCGAAACCCCCTGGGAAACCAGGGGGTTTCGTCCGTTCAGGATGTCGCTATCATCAAGTGCGGCACAAGGCCGTGCCGGAAACAGGATGAATCGGCAATGTTGATGACCGGTTGGCCGGGTGGGCTCACGGAAAGGCTAACACGCTTCATGCCATTGAAGTCGATGCGCAGCCAATTGATCGCATCTGTCGTCACCGTGTTGGTCGTCGCCTTCCTCGGCATCAACTTCCTGAACTATCACTTGGCCAGTAATACCTTGAAACAAGGGGTCGTCGAACGCGAACTGCCTTTGACCGGAGATACGATCTATTCCGAAATCCAGGCCGATCTGGTCCGCCCGACGCTTGTCTCCTCGCAGATGTCCAACAATACGTTTTTGCGCGATTGGGCATTGAATGGCGAGGAGGATCCCGAGCAAGTTCGCCGTTTTCTCGATGAAATCCGAACAAAGTACGGCTTTTTCACCGCCTTTTTTATCTCGGAGAAGACGCACCGGTATTACCATTTTACCGGCGTCAGTAAGACCATCGACGAACAAGACCCCCACGACGTCTGGTATTTCCGCGTGCGTGGTATGGCGGAGGATTATGAGATCAGCGTGGATCCGAATCAGCAGCAAGACAATCGGATCACCGTGTTCATCAACTTCAAGGTCAGGGACTACGCCGGAAATTTCATTGGCGTCACCGGCGTCGGGCTCGAGCTCGATGCCCTGGCAAAGATCGTCGATCGTTATCGGGGCGACTTCAGGCGCAACGTATATTTCGTCGAACGGTCGGGGCGGATTACCCTACATCCCGATAGCAGCGTCGCCTACCGCCGGCACCTGGCGGACATGCCCGGCATGGCTGAAATTGCCGCCGAGGTCGCCGACAGCAACCGTGGCACTTTCGAATATGGCGCCGGCGACAAGGCCGTACTGCTCACCACCCGCTACATCCCCGAACTGCAATGGGTATTGCTGGTCGAACAGCGGGAGACGACGGCAACCGCGGCTGCCAGCCATGGCTTGAAAATGAACATCCTGATAGGCGTTGCGGCAATTCTGCTGACCGGACTGATCATCGGCTGGATCATCAACCGATTCCAGCGACGGCTAGAATTCATGGCGACCACCGATTCCCTGACCGGATTGCACAACCGTCAGGTCTTCGACATCGCGCTCACCCAGGCCGTCGAACGTGCCATTCGCAGCAAGTCCAAGTTGGCCCTGATTCTGATCGACATCGACCGGTTCAAGGCGGCTAACGACCGCTTCGGCCATATGGTTGGCGACAGGGTACTGCAACAAGCCGCCCTGCTTCTGCGCGGTTCGGTGCGCAAAGCCGATGTGCTTGCGCGATGGGGTGGCGAGGAGTTCACCGTTCTGATGGAAAACTGCGGCGAGGCGGAGGCGGTGAAGGCTGCAGAAGAACTGCGTCGGCGAATCGCCGAGGATCTAAGAATTAAGGATATTCCCGAAATCCATATGACCGCCAGCTTCGGCGTCGCTTCGTTTCAACTAGGCGAGGACAGCGCCGCGCCCCTGCTGTTGCGCGCCGACAAGGCGCTGTACCGAGCCAAGGAACTTGGGCGCAACCGCGTTGCAGGGTTCGCGGGGATAGCGGATAGGGGTGGGCGGTAACGCCTTGGCTTTACCGCGTCGTTGCCGACACAACCACGGAAAGTTCCGCGCCACGCGCTGGCTAAACTCAGCCTGTTGATCGGCCGTCTTGGCACAAAGGTCGATGTAGGCTGGTGAATCTGTCAGCCCCCGGATGGCTTCTGCCGACAGATACGCGCAACCGCGACCATCGGCGGCCGGCATGCCGGCGAAGTTGTCGTCGGTCGCCATGGCTTGCTTTGCCACCTTGTAAACGATGTCGTGGGCTTCGTGCTCCTTCCGCATGACTTCCAGAGCCAGCAGCAGCATGGGCCGACTCCGTGCCGCCGGAACCGGCTCGCGCACCTAGGCAAATACCTGCTTCATCGACGTATCGACCGCCTGGCCGATCTTGCCGCAGGTAGCGGCCTGAATGGCCGGTGGGCCGGCGTATTCGGCAAAGCAATCCTGTATGGCCCATGACGAGGCACGGCTGTGGGAACCAAATTCAGGTGACAGGGCAGGCCGGTCAGTTGTCACCGGCCCAGCACTATCGTGCGTTACTTTCGATTGAGGAAATCGCGCTTTCCAATGGCAAGACCGCAGTGACGCAGGATTGTATAGGCCACCGTGGAATGGAAATAGAACTGCGGCAGGGCGACTTGATTGACATAATCCTGCCCCGAAAAGGTCTTTGGCTGACCGCCAACCGGGATGGTGATGTCGCGCGATTCGCAGCCATCGAGGGCTGCGGGCTTGATACCTTGAACGAAGGCGACCGCCTTATTGATGCGCGCCTTCATTTCGGCAAGGGTCTTTTCCGTATCCTCGAATTTCGGCACTTCGACGCCCGCCAATCGGGCAACCATGCCCGTGGCAAAAACCGTCGCCAGCTGAAACTGGCGGCTCAACGGAAACATGTCGGGAGCCATCCGATAGCCGAGCAGCACCGCCTGATCGATTTTGCGGGTCGTCGCGTCCGCCTCCGCCTTGTCGATGATGGCGGAAAGGGCGTTCAGCGTTTGCAGGACGCCAGGAACGATAGCCTGATGCATGTTAATGGGCATGACTGTGGTCGCTTTCACTGAAGGAAGGAATGTCTGAATTTGCGCCCAATCCGAACCAGGATGCAAGCGGAGTCGATGTTGCGACCTCTTGGCGGACCGGGAACGACCGAACACTATTAAACCGCGCAGCGAGGGAATAGGCTTTGCTGTAACTCCGGGCCCCCGGCGCAAACAATGAACTCTTCCGCCGCCAGTCCGGACTCGGCTTGATCGCAGGTTGTCATGATACGGCTGTCGGATCTTCGATCGAGCGCCCCCGGGCGCGCCCTGCGGCACCGTAATTTTCAGCTCTATTCCTTTGGTAACCTAGTAAACCTGCTGGGCACGCGCATCCACGAGATTGCGGCCGGTTGGCTGGTGTGGACCCTGACGGGTTCGGCGACCTGGCTTGGCTTGCTGGCCATCGCGGAGACGGTGCCGCGCCTGCTCATATGGCCGTTGGGCGGAGTCCTGGCGGATCGCTTCGAACACCGCAAATTGGCGCTCATCTTCCAAGGATTCGGCGGACTTACCGCAGCGTCGCTGGCGCTGGCAAACGCCTCTGGCATGCTCCAGGTCTGGATGGTGATCCTGGCCCAGATCCTGCTCAGCTCCTGCGTCGCTTTCTGGCAACCGGCACGCTTAGCCTTGATGTCCCGCGTAGTTCTCAAGGAAGACCTGCCCCCTGCGGTCGCCTTGAATTCGGTCATCAGCCAATCTTCCCGCGTTGTTGGACCGGCAATCGCCGGATTGGTCATTATCTGGTCTGGCCCCACCGCCGCTTTCGTCTGCAATGCACTCAGCTACGCCATCGTCATCGTAGCGATGCAATTGATCTCGCTTCCCTCTCT
>CANITX010000056.1 GCA_947470575.1 Rhodospirillales bacterium | reverse complement strand
TGCGGTTCCAGCATGAGGAGCCGCATGAAAACGTTCATTTCATCATACGCGCAGAACCACTTCGGGGTGCTCATCGACGCCGCGCGCATCGCGCCGGTGGCCGTCACCAAGTACGACAAGCCGTTCGTCGTGGTTATGGCTGTGGAGGAATATGAACGGCTGACATCGGAAACTTCTAGCAAGAAAACAAATCTCGTTCTCCGCAAAAGGGAGAAATGAGAATGGCAACCTTAGATGACCTCAGGAGCGGGGCAATTGTTCAAGGTATTATTCCTAGCCAGCCCGTAGAAATCATCTCCGTCGACTGGATAGGAAAGCAGGCCGTCAATCTGGTCTACCGCGTCCCTGGTGGGTCGGTGGCTGAGACCACGCTTTATCGCGATGATGAGCATCGCCTATCCGTGGAAACCCGCGGCCACGCCTGGTCCTTCGACGCTGACGGCGCTCTGCTCCGGCTGGTCACCGAGGCCAACCGGATCAAGTTAGCGCACTTCTTCGACCCCTACCTCGCCATCCACACCAGTCTAGTCGAGCCCCTGCCGCACCAGATCTCTGCGGTCTATGGCGAGATGCTGACGCGCCAGCCACTGCGGTTCCTGCTGGCCGATGACCCCGGCGCCGGCAAGACGATCATGGCCGGTCTGCTAATCAAGGAGCTGATCGCACGCAGTGATCTCGAACGCTGCCTGATCGTCGCGCCAGGCAGCTTGGTCGAACAGTGGCAGGATGAGCTTGGTCAGAAGTTCGGCCTGGAGTTCGACATCCTTACCCGCGACATGATCGAGACATCCCGATCGGGAAATGCGTTCAACGATCACCCTCGGCTCATCGCGCGCCTTGACGTGCTGGCCCGCAACGAAGACCTTCAGCAGAAGCTTTCCAGTTCCACCGAGTGGGATCTGGTGATCTGCGACGAAGCCCACCGCATGTCCGCGTCCTATTTCGGTGGCGACGTTAAATACACCAAGCGCTACCAGCTGGGCCAATTGCTGGGCCAGGCGTCGCGCCACCTGCTGCTCATGTCGGCCACGCCTCACAACGGCAAGGAAGAGGACTTTCAACTGTTCATGGCCCTGCTGGATGGCGACCGGTTCGAGGGACGTTTCCGTGACGGCGTCCATTATGCAGACACGGCCGATATGATGCGGCGCCTTACCAAGGAAGAGCTGCTCCGGTTTGATGGTCGACCGCTATTCCCAGAGCGCCGCGCCTACACTGTCAAATACGAGCTCTCACCTATGGAGGCTGAGCTCTACAGCGCCGTCACAGAATACGTCCGAACCGAGATGAACCGTGTTCAGCGGTTTACCGAACAGGACGGCAAGAAGCGCAACAATGTCGGTTTCGCCTTGCAAATCCTACAGCGCCGCCTCGCATCGTCGCCGGCCGCAATCTACCAGTCCCTCAAGCGTCGTCGCGAACGCCTGGAGAACCAGCTGGCAGAGGCGCGTCTTGCTCGTCGCGGAGGTCGAACCGAATTCAACGTGGTAAATGTTCGGGAAGACGACCTGCGCGACATCGAGGAATACGGCCAGGAGGAAGTCGATGAGATTGAGGACCTGATCTCCACCGGTGCCACCACCGCCGAAACTATCGAGCAGCTGGAGATCGAGGTTCAGACCCTCAAAGGGCTAGAAAGCATGGCCCTGGGGGTGCTCGGCTCAGGACAGGACACGAAGTGGACTCAGCTCAACCGCATTCTCGACGAAGACCTGATGGTCGACGCAGATGGCAATCGACGCAAGCTGATCATCTTCACGGAGCCAAAGGACACACTGCATTATCTGGTCGACAAAGTGCGTGCGCGCCTTGGCAAACCCGGCGCTGTCGATGTGATCCACGGCGGCGTGACCCGTGAAGAACGCCGCAAGATCGTCGAGCGGTTTATGCAGGACCGCGATATGCTGGTCCTCATCGCCAATGACGCGGCTGGCGAAGGCGTAAACCTTCAGCGTGGCCATCTGATGGTCAACTACGACCTGCCGTGGAACCCAAACAAGATCGAGCAGCGCTTCGGTCGTATCCACCGCATTGGTCAGACTGAGGTCTGCCACCTCTGGAATCTGGTCGCAGCCGACACACGGGAGGGCGAGGTCTACGGCCGTCTTCTGGTAAAGCTGGAGGCTGCGCGCGAGGCGCTCGGCGGCCGTGTTTATGACGTCCTGGGTGAGCTCTTCGAAGGTACCGCCCTGAAGGATCTGCTGTTTGAGGCGATCCAGTACGGCGAACAGGAGGATGTCAAAGCCCGCCTGTTCCAGGTGGTCGACGGCGCCGTTGATCAGGACCACCTGCTGCAGCTACTTGATCGCCGGGCCCTCACTAACGACACCATGCCCAAGGCCAAGGTGCATGAGTTGCGACTGGAAATGGAACGGGCTGAGGCCCAGCGGCTGCAGCCTCACCACGTCCAGAGCTTCTTCGTCGAGGCCTTCCAGCACTTGGGCGGCAAGATCAAACGCCGGGAAGAAGGCCGCTGGGAAATTCTCCATGTGCCGGTAGTCCTGAGAGAGCGCGACCGACAGATCGGCTCGGGCGCGCCGCTCCAGAAGAAATACGAACGAATCTGTTTTGAAAAGGGCCGGATCAATCAGCAGCCAGTGGCGGCTTTCCTCTATCCAGGCCATCCGCTGATGGAGGCGGTGATCAGCGTCATTCGCGAGCAGTACGATCACCTGATGAAGCGTGGCGCGGTTATGGTCGACGATACCGACCCCGGCGAGGGAATTGAGGCCTTATTCCTGCTGGAACACAGCGTCCAGGACAGCCGAATGACCTCCACCGGCAAGCCGCACATCATTTCCGAGAAGCTCCAGTTCGCCGCTATCGCCCGCGATGGCAAGGCCACGAACGCAGGGATCGCGCCGCATCTCAATCTGAGGCCTGCAACGCCCGCCGAGCTCGCCCTGGTCGATGACCTCTTGCATGAGGACTGGCTGCGTAACGACCTGGAGAAGACGGCTGTTCGCTTCGCCACGGTCGATCTGGCTCAGAGCCACGTCGCCGAGGTCAAGGCCCGTCGAGTTCCCGAGATCGACAAGGTTGAGCAGGAAGTCCGCGCGCGGCTGAAAAAGGAAGTGAATTACTGGGATGCTCGGGCCTTCGAGCTCAAGGAAGAAGAGCGGGCTGGCAGGAGGACCCGTGTCAACTGGCAGAACGCCCAGCGCCGTGCTGAGGACTTAGCTGAACGGCTGAAGCGCCGGATGGCCATCCTGGAGCAAGAGCGGTTCATTTCGTCCCAGCCGCCGCGAGTGCGGGGCGGGATGATCGTAATTCCGCGCGGATTGTTACAGGCCCGACAACCAGATGGTGAAGCCGCAGGCGGATGCTTTTCTGAGGACCCGGTTGCCCGCCGGCTGATCGAGATAGCCGCCATGACCGCGGTGATCGAAGCGGAGATAGCGCTAGGCAATTCGCCTAAGGACGTCTCAGCGCAAAAGGTCGGTTACGATATAATGTCCTACGACCCGAAGACGGATCACCTGCGCTTCATCGAGGTCAAGGGACGGATCGACGGTGCCGACAGCGTGATGATCACGCGACAGGAGGTAATCACCTCTCTGCACGAGCCAGACAAGTTCATCCTTGCTATAGTTCAAGTAGAGGCCGGATTTGCCCGTGAGCCACGCTATGTTCGCGGTGCGCTTGATAGCCGAGAGCCACCGTTCGAGCAAAACGCCATCCAGTTCAACATAAAGCGCCTGCTTGACCGGGCCGAGGCACCCGCATGACTAAGCCCTATAAAAAGAAACTGATCGAAGTCGCCATTCCGCTGGAAGCGATCAATATCGCATCATCTTACGAGAAGCTCCCAGGCATTGGCCCGCATCCTCGAGGAATTCACCTGTGGTGGGCGCGCCGCCCCCTTGCTGCGTGCCGAGGGGTGCTGTTCGCCCAATTGGTAGATGACCCTTCAGGCCATCCAGAGCAGTTTCCCACTCAAGAAGATCAAGAGGAGGAACGTCAGAGACTTTTCGCAATAATAGAAGACTTAGTGAAGTGGGAAAACTCGAACAATCAGGCTGTCCTAGAACACGCGAAGGCGGAGATTCGGCGCAGCTGTAACGGCGAAATGCCTCCAGTTTATGACCCCTTTTCAGGCGGGGCATCTATCCCTCTGGAAGCTCAACGCCTTGGTCTCCCTGCCTACGGCTCCGATTTAAACCCAGTTGCCGTAATGATCGGTAAAGCAATGATTGAGGTGTTCCCTCAATTTAAGGGAGCGCCGCCAATCCATTCAGGTCCCCGCGAGCGTGTATTCTATCAAGGCGTTCAAGGATTGGCAGAGGATTTCAGACGCTACGGTGAATACTGGTGCGAGCTCGTCAGAGAGAAGATTGGCCACCTTTACCCTGAGGCGGATATGCCTCCCAAATTCGGTGGCGGGAAAGGGAAGGTCGTCGCTTGGCTGTGGGCTAGAACTATCCCAAGCCCAGACCCAGCGCTGGGCGGCTTGCGTGTGCCCCTGATCAGATCCTTTGAATTATCGAACGTGAAGGGCAGGAAGTCCTGGATAGAGCCCATAATTGACGGCAATTTCTATCGCTTTGAAACGCGTTCTGAGCTGTTTGGTGACAAAGGGAAACCACTAGAGGGAACCGTTGGGCGGCAGGGTGGCCGCTGCCTAGTTTCTGGTGCCGCCATGCCCCTTTCCTACATAAGAGAAAGAGCAAAAGCGGGGGAGCTTGGGCAGGTATTAGTTGCTGTTGCAGTCGAGAAAAGTGGGGGCAAAGTATATATATCCCCGTCGGAGCTACTTTCTCGGGAGCCCGATAAGCCGGATATGGCTGAGTTTCCGAGTGGAACGATTGATCATTGGCCGGGGTGTACGAATTGCGTCGTGTATGGAATGACAGATTTTTCTGATCTGTTTAGCGCCCGCCAAGCCACCGCTCTTTCCGTTTTTTCGGAAACTATCGGAGATGTTCTGCGCAAAGTTGAGTTTGATTTGTCAGATGGGCAACGGACGCAGCAACATAGCTCTGACTTTATTGATAAATACAAGCAGGCGCTTGCAATACTGATGTCATTTTCTCTCGATAGGGCGCTGGACTTCAATAATGTCCTAACCGGATGGCGCCCTGGAAATGAGAAGATCATGTACCTTTTCAGTAGACACGCGATCCCTATGGTCTGGGACTATGGAGAGGCGAATATTCTGGAAGATGTCGTTGGAGGCATGCCCGGAATCATCAAATATCAATCAAAATGTGTAGAGACACTGCCGGCAGGTGATGTCGGTCATGTTTATCAAGCTGATGCAAGGGCGATAAAATACCCGAGTAACGTAGTCATTTCGACAGATCCTCCATATTATGACAATGTACCCTACTCGAATCTATCAGACTTTTTCTATATTTGGCTCAGAAAGAATCTGAAACCCTTTTTCCCGGAATTATTTGGAACTGTTCTTGTTCCAAAGAGTGATGAGATCGTCGCCAATCAATTCCGATTTGGGTCGAAAGAAAATGCCGAGACGCATTTCCTAGACAGGATGCGAGAAACGATTTCTAACTTTGGAAGTCAGTCTTCAGAGCAGTTTCCGATCACGATCTACTATGCGTTTAAGCAGTCTGAGATCGAAACAGAGGGTCTATCGTCGACTGGTTGGGCTACATTCCTTTCGGCGATTATTGATAGTGGTCTGACGGTAGATCGAACCTGGCCCGTTCGCACCGAGTCAAGCTCGCGGCTGCGCGCCATTGGCTCCAACGCTCTTGCGAGCTCGGTGGTTCTTGTCTGTCGGCGACGAGGAGACTCGGCTGAGACGGTTACGAAGGTTGAATTCATACGCGCGCTGAAGCGCGAACTACCCTCTGCGATCAAGGAACTTCAGGCTGCCAACATCGCTCCGGCCGATATGCCGCAATCGGCGATCGGCCCTGGTATGGGCGTGTTCTCACGCTACCGCGCCGTCCTCGAATCCGACGATAGTCCGATGAGCGTGAAGGCCGCCCTGCAGCTAATTAACCGTGAGTTGGACGAATACCTTGGCGGCATTCAGGGCGAGTTTGACGCCGACACCCGCTTCGCCATCACCTGGCTCGAACAAAACGGTCTCAAGGCCGGGGATTACGGTACAGCCAACAGTATCGCCCAGGCCCGCGGCATCTCAGTTGAGAGAGTCAAACATGCTGGCATTGTCGAAAGCCAAGCTGGCAAGGTTCGCCTTCTCCGCAGGGATGAGTTGGATGAAAAATGGGAGCCCGGGACCGATCAGCACCTGACGATCTGGGAATGTCTGCAGCACCTCGTGCGGCTGCACGAAAAGGACGGCATCTCACATGCGACAGCCGTCCTGCTGAAGAAAATTGGCGACAAGGCCGAGGCCGTTAAGGACCTCGCCTACATTCTCTACGACATCAGCGCCAACAAGCGACAGGATGCCAAGGAGGCGACCGCCTACAACGCCTTGATTGCTGACTGGACCGAATTGTCCCGGCAAGCTGCGTCGAATCTCGACACTCGCGGCAACCTTCAACAACGCCTCGATCTCTAAGGGAGACGGAAGATGGCCAAGAGTACCCGTCAATATGTCTTCGAAGGCATGGAGCTTCTTCCCGAGGCCCTGGTCCCATTCGTTGAAAAGCGCCTGGAAACGTCCCTAACCGGCCACTGGCAGGTCGAGGTGGTGCAGCGTGTGTCCGGCCTAAAGCCAAACTCCAATGGAGAGGTCGGCTGGGATCAGCAGGGTCTCTTGAAGACCATGATGGCTTTCTGGAAGGACGCATTCGCCATGGTGCTCGGGCACCCTGAGCGGTCCTACGTCTCGGAGCTTCTTGATGTACGCAACAAGCTCTCGCACAATGAGACCTTCACCTATGACGACGCGGAGCGTGCCCTGGACACTATGCGACGGCTCATGGAGTCGATCAGCGCAGGGGAAGTGGCGACCGAGATCGCCAAAATGCGCGACACAATCCTGCGCACCAAGTTCACCGAGCTGCAGCGCAATGAGGAGCGTCGCAAGACCCATCGCCTCGACATCTCGGTCGAAACCGTGGCCGGGCTCATGCCATGGCGAGAGGTGGTTGAGCCCCACCAAGATGTCGCCACCGGTGAGTTCCAGCAGGCGGAGTTCGCCGCTGATCTGGCCAAGGTCCACAATGGTAGTGCACCGTCAGAGTACAAAAATCCCACCGAGTTCTTTGCCCGCACGTATTTGACCGAAGGCCTTAGCAACCTGCTGATCGGTGCGGCAAAGCGGCTGTCTAGCGCCAGCGGCGATCCGGTCGTGGAACTGCAGACCAATTTCGGCGGCGGCAAGACGCACTCTATGCTTGCGCTCTATCACATGGCGAGCGGTGTCGCAGGGCAAGACCTGCCTGGCCTCGATCAGCTGTTGTCGCAGAATGGCCTGACAGTCCCGAAGAAGGTTAACCGAGCTGTTTTGGTTGGCACCTCGCGAGGCCCACAGGATGTTTTGAGCGTTGAGGGTGGTCTTAAAATTCGGACCACCTGGGGTGAGATGGCGTGGCAGCTTGGCGGATCCGAAGGCTTTGCCATGGTGGCCGAAAATGATGCGCGGGGGATCGCCCCGGGATCAAATCTTCTGGAAGCCCTCTTCAAGAAGTATTCGCCATCGCTGATCCTGATCGACGAGTGGGTTGCCTATCTTCGTCAGGTCTACAAGGTAGAGGGCCTGCCATCGGGCTCCTTCGACGCCAACCTTACCTTCGTCCAGGCGCTGACCGAAGCGGTTAAGGCGAGCCCGGGCACGCTGCTTGTGGCGTCACTTCCGGCATCACAGATCGAAGTCGGCGGCGAAGGTGGCCAGGAAGCCCTCGTGCGGCTCAAACAGACCTTCAGCCGTGTGGAATCATCCTGGCGGCCGGCCTCTCAGGAAGAGAGCTACGAGATCGTTCGGCGCCGCCTGTTTAAGGAAATCCCCAGCGATCGGTTCCATCACCGCGACAACACGCTGAAGCAGTACGCAAAACTCTATCGTGAAAACGCTGACGATTTCCCGAAAGGATGTGCAGACGAGGACTACCGGCGCAAACTGGAGAAGTCCTACCCAATCCATCCCGAGATGTTCGACCAGCTCTATACGAGCTGGGGCTCGCTGGAGAAGTTCCAGCGCACGCGTGGTGTTCTGCGTCTCATGGCGCAAGTCATCCACGAGCTGTGGATGGGGAATGATCCGTCGGTCATGATCATGCCTGGGAGCGTTGCGATCAGCTCGGCCCGAGTGGAGCCTGAACTGCTCCACTATCTCGACGCTAGCTGGCAGTCGATCATCGCGGGCGACGTCGATGGCATTACGTCCACGCCCTATAAAATTGATCAATCCGCCCCGAATTTGAACAAATATTCAGCGACCCGCCGGGTGGCGCGCGCCATTTTCATGGGCACGGCTCCAACCCACGGGCAGGAGAACAAGGGTCTGGACGACAAGCAGATCAATCTGGGTGTGGTCCAGCCGGGCGAACGGCCAGCCATATTCGGCGATGCGCTGAGGCGGCTCACCAACCAGGCCAAGTTCATGCACAGCGACCTTGGCCGCTATTGGTATTCCATGTCGGCGAGCTTGAACCGGATCGCCGCAGATCGTGCCGGGCAGATCGAGGAGGCGTTGGTCCTATTGGAGATCGATAAGGCGCTTGGGAACTACATCAACAGCCTGGCCGATCGTGGGCATTTCGACGCCGTGCAGGTCGCACCGGGCAGCTCATCCGACGTGCCTGATGAAGCGGGCGGCGTGCGCGCCGTCGTGCTGGGTGTTGCGCATTCCCACACCGGCCGCGAGGGCTCTGAGGCCTTAGCCGAGGCCAAGGATATCTTGATGCAGCGGGGCACGACCCCGCGCGTGTATCGCAACATGCTGGTCTTCCTGGCAGCAGAACAACGGCAGCTCGACAACCTCAAGGCCTCGATGCGCTCGGCCTTGGCCTGGGCCGAGATCGTCCGGGAAATCGACCGGCTGAACCTGACCCAGAGCGACAGCGCGCTGGCCAAGGCTAAGCTGGGCGAGGCCAATGAAACCCTAAAGACGCGGCTCAAGGAAGCCTGGTGCTATCTGATCTATCCGTTGCAGGAGACTGCCCAGGCCGATCTGGAATGGACGACCGCCAAGGTCCCGGCTCAGGACGGATTGCTGGCCAGGGCAAGCAAGAAGCTCGTTAGCGACGAAGGTCTGCTCCCTGAGCTTGGCCCGGCCCGGCTGGACCGTGAGCTTCAGAAATACATCTGGAACGGCAAGCCCCACCTTCATCTGAAGGATCTCTGGGAGTATCTCAACCGCTACACCTACATGCCACGTGTGAAGAACCGCGAGGTTCTGGCCAAGACAGTTCATGCTGCCGTCGGCGGTATGCTCCCGGGCCCGTTTGCGTATGCCGAGCGATGGGACGAGGCCAAAAAGACCTATGCCGGTCTGAGGATTGACCACGCAGGCGGAGCGCAGGTCATCATCGATAGTGACACCGTCATCATCCAACCGGATGTCGCTGAAGCCCATCGGCCCAAGCCAGCGGCCGTGTCCGGTGGTGATGTTGATGGCCCTGCAGGCACGCCCCCAGCTCCCGGCGGCGATCCGACGGGAACAACTCCAGTCGCACCTGTGCCGGTCGCTGAGAAAAACCCCACGCGCTTCTCCGGAACCGTGATGATCTCACCCGATCGGCCTGCGCGTGTCATGCATCAGATCGTTGAGGCGATTGTCGAGCAGTTGACGACGATGGCCGGCAGCGAAGTGACCCTCAGGCTTGAGATAGAAGCGGAGGTTCCATCAGGCCTTGACCGTGCAAAGGTCCGCACGCTGATCGAAAACGCCACCACGCTCGGGTTCATCGAGAAGAGCATCAGGTAGTTTAGAAATTCGCATTTTCCATCTCAGCACCCCTCGCGTCACGAGAAGGATACGAAATGTACGGACTTTTTGCGCTGAATAACCGTTCAATATCAGTCCCTTAAAGTTCCGTACTAAAATCGCAAAGTCAGGAGCTTTGGAGACAACGGGGCTGAGAGAGACCAAAACGGCGTTTCTGGCGCTTGTGGCAGTCAGGAGTTTTGTCTGGAGAAGCCCGCGTTTCCTGGGCTTTTCAGCGGTCCCAAATGGGCCGGGAGACTGTTGGGCTGGTAGGGATTGGCGGAGGGGGTGGGATTCGAACCCACGGAACGCTTGCACGCTCAACGGTTTTCGAGACCGCCCCGATCGACCACTCTGGCACCCCTCCGTTTGGCGTGTCCGTCTGGCATTTGGGCGGCGGGGCAGGTTTGCCCCGGGGCGCGGACCATAACGCAAGGCTTCTATCCCATCAAGGCGAGAAGCCGTCCGATCAGTGCAGTTCGGCGCGCAGCTTCTGGCGGAAGATGTCGATTGGAATAAGCTGACCCTTCACGTCGGCATGCCAGAATTGCCAGCCGTTACAGGCTGGCGCCCGTTGCACGTAAGCGCCGACCTGATGGATGGATCCCCGAAAATCGGCGGTAATCAACGTACCGTCGGCGCGCACGCGGGCGCTATGGCGGCGCCCAAAGTCGTAGAGCGTGTCGCCGGCAATCAACAAGCCGCGTTCGACCAGCCAGCCGAAGGGTATGCGGGGTTCCTGCCGTTTGGACGGGACATCGACCAGGGAAAGATCGGTCGGGCGTTTGGTTTTCGCCAAGCGTTGTTCGGCGATGGTCACGTAGTTCTTCTCCCTTTCGATGCCGATGAACCGGCGGCCAAGTTTGCGGGCGACGGCGCCGGTCGTGCCGCTGCCGAAGAATGGATCGAGAATCACCTCGTCGACGTCGGTGGCCGCCATGATGACCCGATGCAGCAACGATTCGGGCTTTTGGGTGGGATGGGCCTTGCGCCCGTCGACCTTCAGCCGCTCGCCGCCGGTGCAGAGCGGCAGGTACCAATCGCTGCGCATCTGCAGATCGTCGTTGAGGGCCTTCATGGCTTCGTAATTGAAACGATAGCGGGAGTCGCGGTCGCGGGCGCACCAGATCAAGGTCTCGTGAGCATTGGTAAAGCGCCGACCGCGGAAATTCGGCATCGGGTTCGACTTGCGCCAGACCACGTCATTGAGAATCCAATAGCCCAGGTCCTGCAGGGTGGACCCGACCCGGAAGATATTGTGATAGCTGCCGATGACCCAAAGCGTGCCGTCGGGCTTCAAGACCCGGCGGGCGGCGGCCAGCCAGTCGCGGGTGAAGGCATCGTAGACGGCGAAATCGCCGAAGCGGTCCCAATCGTCGTCGACACCGTCGACACGGGTGTTGTTGGGACGCAGCAATTCGCCGCCGAGCTGAAGGTTGTACGGCGGGTCGGCGAAGACCATGTCGACCGAACCTTCCGGCAGTCCGTTCATCACCTGCACGCATTCGCCGTGCAGGATCCGATCTTGTGCAATTTTTGCTTGTCCCTTCATCGCCCCACCATGCGGGGCGACGGAGTCGTCGTCAAGAACCAAGTGGATTCAAAGACTTAGGAACGAATCGGTACGCCATATATGGGGAGTCACGAGCGGCCCTGACTCAATATCTTGAGGATGGGGGCAAAGCTTCTTCGGTGATGGCACGTCACGCCGAGGGTAGCCAGGGCACGCTGATGCTCCGCCGTCCCATATCCGGCATTGCGCGACCAGCCGTAGCCTGGATGAATAACGTCGAGTTCGGCCATCAATCGGTCGCGGGTGACCTTGGCAACGATCGACGCCGCGGCGATGGAAAGCGATAGACCGTCGCCGCCGACCACGCAGCGTACGGCGCAGGACAGCGCCGGCGGGCGATTGCCGTCGACCAGCGCCAGGTCACAGCCGCCGGGCAGTTCGGCCACGGCGCGTTGCATCGCCAGCATCGTGGCACCGAGAATATTGAGATCGTCGATCTCGGCGACTTCCGCCTTCCCCACCCCGAAGCGCACGGCGGTACAATCCGTCAGTACCGCGAACAGACGCTCTCGACGCTGTCGCGATAGGCGTTTGGAATCGTCGAGGCCGTCGCGCAAGGTCGCTGGCAATGCGGATGGCTCCAGCACGACCGCCGCGGCGATCACCGGACCGGCCCAAGGCCCACGCCCGGCTTCGTCGATGCCGGCGATCCGCAGGAACCCCGCAGACTGAGCCGACCGCTCGTGTTGTAGATCAGGCACCTGTCGCCCCGTGCTTGCCGCGCGATGCTGACGTCGCTTCACCGGAGGGCCATTTCGGACTGCCGGCACCGCCAAACGATCGCATCGCAGCACTTTACCATCATCCGGCAACGACGGGAGGCAGCCTCCTCATAGCAAGGCCAATTGATCGCCGGCTTTCGGCGGCGGGCGGAACCGACTGGTATCCAGCCCCACGTCGTGCGCGCGTCGAGAGTTGATCCCCAGCCGCCGACAGGCCGTGGAAAAACGGGCGGCCAGCAGGTCGGCATAAGGGCCCTGCCCCCGCATGCGCCCACCGAACTCGGAATCGTACAAACGGCCGCCTCGGCATTGGCGGATCAACGACAGCACACGGGCGGCGCGGTCCGGCCGGTGATGAGCCAGCCAACCTTCGAACAGTTCCTTCAGCTCCAACGGCAGGCGCAGTAGAACGTAACCGGCCCGCAGCGCCCCCGCATCCCGCGCTGCCGATAGGATGGCTTCCAGTTCGCCGTCGTTCAGGCCGGGGATCATCGGTGCGGCCATCACGGTCGTCGGTATTCCGGCCGCAGAGAGCTCCCGCAATGTCGCCAGGCGACGGGCCGGTGTCGCGGCGCGCGGTTCCATCCGACGAGCCAAGTCGCCATCGAGCGTGGTCACCGAAACGCCGACCGCCGCCAGACCCTTGGCCGCCATCGCTGTCAGGATGTCGAGGTCGCGCAGGATCAAAGCCGATTTCGTGACGATGCTGACCGGGTGCTCGAATGCCGCCAGCACTTCGAGGATGCCGCGCATAATGCGATGGTCCTTTTCGATCGGCTGGTAGGGATCCGTGTTGGTCCCGATGGCAATCGCCCCGCAGCGATAGCCTGGTTTGCGCAGTTCCGCTTCGAGGACGGCCGGTGCGTTGGTTTTGGCAAACAGCCGGCTTTCGAAATCCAGGCCGGGCGAAAGGCCCATATAGGCATGGGTCGGCCGGGCGAAGCAGTAGACGCAGCCGTGCTCGCAGCCGCGATAGGGATTGATCGAACGGTCGAACGGAATATCGGGCGAATTGTTGCGGGTGATGACCGCGCGAGCGGCTTCCGGCGTGACAAAGGTGCGAAGGGGCGGAAGACCGTCATCCCCTTCTCCCGCTATTTCGCCCCATCCGTCATCGATACGATGGCGGGTCTGCGGCTCGAATCGGCCGGTTGGATTGTCGATGGCACCGCGGCCCTTGCGCGGCTTCTCGGCGAGGATATCGACCATGGTTAGATGTTAAGCAATCGAATAGAACAAATCAAGAACATCGTGCGGGCGGATGGCGAAGAACCTGCATCTCGTGATAGGCGGAGAGGCATGCTGAGCATCGTCGTTCCCACCCTCGACGCCGGAGCGGTTCTGGAGGGCACGTTGGCCATCCTGACCGAAGCCGACATTTCCTTTGAGGTCATCGTCGCCGACGGCGGATCGCGTGACGAGACCCTGGCCATCGCGCATCGTGCCGGTGCGCGGGTGGTAACCTGCGAACAGGGCCGTGGACGGCAACTCGACACCGGAGCCCGGGCTGCCCAAGGCGAATGGCTGCTATTTCTGCACGCCGATACGCACCTCTCGGCGGGTTGGTCGGAAGCGGTCGCGCGCTTTATCGATATGCCCGCCAACCGGCAGCGTTGCGCGGTGTTCCGCTTCGCGCTGGACGACAACGGCCGGATGGCCCGATTGCTGACGCAGGCGGTTGCCTGGCGGTTCCGTGTCTTCGCCCTGCCCTACGGCGACCAAGGATTGCTGATGGCGCGTGCCTTCTATAGCGACATCGGTGGCTTCCGCCCCTTACCGCTCATGGAGGATGTGGACATGGTCCGGCGCCTTGGCCGGCGCCGGTTGACGATGCTCGACGCCGTAGCCGTCACCTCGGCGGCCCGCTATCGCCGCGACGGATGGTTGCTGCGCCCGCTGCGCAATCTGTGTTGCCTGGGGCTTTATTTTATCGGTGTCCCGCCGCGCCTGATCGGTCGCCTCTATAGCTGAGAGCCCGCAGATGGCAGGGGTTCAGCGCTCCACCTGCTCGTAGACGACATTGGCCAGCATGTGAAGTGACTCACGCCCGCTTTCGGCGGATACGGCATAGGCAATCGGGCCATCCATCCAATAGAAGGCGCCGATACCGTCCTGTTGCTCATAACGGAATGCCGTCACCCGATTCGGCTGGCAGCGCGCGACATACAACGTCAGCCGCCGGCCGCTACCATCTTCGTACATGAATTGAGCGGCGGGCTTGCCGTTATTCGGCAACATCCGCCCCCCGATCAAATGGAACCCGGCGTTCATAAGATCGGGCGCTCTCAGCTGATGATCCAGGCGCTTCGACAGCCACGAAACCAGATGCGCCTCTTCGGCGGCGGCAACCTCGACCGCATGGCGTACTTCGACAGAATAAACCCGATGCGCCGAGATGGCCCGGCTTGCCAAAGACTGTTCCTCGGCATCGCCACCCACGAGATCCTTAGCACCCCAGCCAGCGCCGATCCCCACCATGAATAGGACGATACCGGCTGCCATCCGCCACAAATGGCGACGGCGACCGGATGCAATCGCCTTGGGGTTCAGTCGAACCGGAATTGGCTGGTTCACAATGTCCGCATGCAAGGTTCCGAGCGCCCGATTGACCGTCCGCCAGGCGCGAACACGCGCCGCATCGGCGGGGTTCTCGATAAGCCAACGTTCAATCTCGGCAGCACGGGCTGCCGGAAGCTCGCCGTCGACATAAGCATGCAGATCGGCGTCGGTAACGCTGCCGAGGGGACGGTCGTTCATCGCACCCTCCTCAGATTGGGCCGGGTTTCCCCGTCCATCATGCCGCGCAAGGCTTCGCGCCCGCGGGCCAGACGCGACATCACCGTGCCAATCGGGACATCGGTGACCTGCGCGATCTCGGCATAGGACATGCCTTCAAGCGCGACCAACAAGACGGCCTGGCGTTGTTCCTCGGGCAATCGCTCCAGCGATACGACAAGGTCGCGCAAGGTCAGTCCGACACCTTGATCGGCCGGAGTCACCGATTCCGTCGTCACATCGTCGAGCCCGACCGTCAACGGGCGGACGGCGCGATAGCGCACCTGGTTGGCATGGACGTTATGCATGATCGTGAAAAGCCACGCCCGGAGAGAACCCTTACGCCGCCAAAGGAGACGTCGTGAAATCGCGCGCTCCAGACAGTCCTGGACCAAATCGTCGGCGGCATCGGCGTTGCGAGTCAGGACACGAGCGTACCGCCGTAGACTCGGGACGCAGTCCTGAACCTCGCTTAAGAAATCGACCATCACAACCCCGTGATCGCGTCACTGCTCTTATGCAGCCTTCACATAATAGACACCTCGGAAGCCATAGTATTCCATACGTTCTTGGCCCATTGCGCTAATTCGAGGGTTCGCGGCGCCCCGAAAGCGCTACACGCACACACTGGAATAACCGCCATTCGGATGTGTTAATGGGTAGCGATGGTGCCGGCCACAAGGCTTTACCGATCCTGCCACCTACCGAAATTGGCATCTATATGCTTTCCGGCATAAGAAACAACGTAGTCTCTTAACAACTTGAAGCGGATGTATCGAATGAGTTCAGGTCTCTACAAGACATCGAAGATCGCTTTCCTGGCGCTTGCCATTTCGCTGGCTGCGAATGCCGCATCGGCGCAGAACGCGGCAGCCGTCGTGAAAGAACGGCAGGAAATCATGAAGAGCCTCTTTCCTCTTCTTCGGGGAGCCTCTCAAGTTGCAAAGGGCGAAAGTACCGACGTCGCCTCGATCCCGGCTAAAACACAAGAGGCCGTTGCCGCCGTTCAGAAATTTGCGTCGCTGTTCCCGACCGGCAGTGGACGGGAGAACGTCCCCGATACCCGCGCCACGCCCGCCGTTTGGACGGAGAAGGCTGCTTTCGACGCAGCAATCGCCAAACTGGTTGCCGAAACCCAGAAGCTTGGCGACGTTGCGAAGACGGGGAACGTCGACGCCGTCAAGACGCAGTGGACGGCTGCTTCGGAAGCTTGCGGCGGCTGCCATGGCGGTCCATCCAAGTCCGGTGGCAAATTCCGCTTCGAAGCGCAGTAATAAGGACTGTCATTCGGCACGCCTATCAACTGCGGCTCTCGATTCGATATGGCGGCATCGTCCCTGAATTTCAGAAGCGTGGCATTCGGGGCGATGCTGCTGTTGTCGAGCCATGCCGTCGCCGACAGCCCGTCGGCGGATCGGGGCCATTATATCTTCGACGCCGGCGGCTGCCTGGCCTGCCACACCGATGACAAGTCCGGGGGGCCTGCCCTAGCCGGCGGCCCTCCGATACCGACGCCCTTCGGCACTTTCCACGCACCCAATATCACATCGGACCCCAATTTCGGCATCGGTCGCTGGACCGCTGCGCAATTCAAAAGGGCGTTGCGTGAAGGCGTGGGACCGGACGGCCGGCACTACTATCCGGTATTTCCCTATACGACCTACACCAAGATGACCGATGGCGACGTGGACGACCTTTGGGCTTACCTGCAAACCGTGGCACCGGTTGCCCGGCCCAGTCGGCCGCACGATGTCGGATTTCCCTATTCGATACGGCTGACAATGTTACCGTGGAAATGGCTGAGCTTTTCGCCAGGCGCCTGGACATCCGATCCAAACCGCGACGCACAGTGGAACCGTGGCGCCTATCTTGTCGAAGCCTTAACCCACTGCGGCGAATGTCACACCCCGCGCAATAAATTGGGGTCTTTGGACCACGGCAGATGGATGGCCGGCGCCAGAATCGGAGCCGAACAGGCAGCGGCTCCCAACCTCACTCCAGGGCCGAAGGGACTTGCGGAGTGGTCGGTGGGCGACATCGTATTCGCATTGGAGACCGGCTCCACGCCGGAGGGCGGCTCGTTCGATGGCGAAATGCGGGAGGTTGTTAAAAATAGCACGAGCCGGTTGTCCAAGGACGACCGCGAAGCCATTGCCATCTACCTCACGAAGCTTCCAGCCATGCCCAGCGCGGTGCCTCCGAAGACCGTACCTTAGCAATCACAATCGCGTGAAATCCGTCGTCTAGGCTTCCGATCTACCGCTACATTTTTCCTCAGGATTCGTGCTTTTCCGCGAGTCTTCAATGACTCCCACCCCAAACTGAAGCTCAGCGTCCTCGCCGCGAATGGAATAACCCCGAACTTGGGGTGTTTGTGGACAGAGCGTGGGTATCGCTACGTCCGCGGCGGGCTTAACACCACCGCGAGCGAGCAACCGGCAACAGACCTAGGGAGCCCGAATACGATGAATAAGGTGTGGCGTTCAGCAGCGATCGGCGCCGCGGCGGTTGCATTTTCAATCGGCAGCGGGTTTAACGATGCCCGTGCCGAAATGGTCGTACTCAAAGCGACGCTCACTGCCGCATCGGAAGTGCCGCCGACAACCAGCCAAGGTTCCGGACAGGGCACTTTCAATTTCGATACGACCACGCGCAAGCTGGATTACGAGATCACCTATTCCGGTCTGAGCGGGCCAGCGACGGCCGCACACATCCATTCTCCCGCGGCGCCGGGCAGCAACGCGCGGCCAGCGGTACCGTTCGAAAATCCGGCTTCTCCCATCAAAGGTTCCGCCACGCTCACCGAAGCCCAAGCCGCCGAACTGATGGGCGGGCTTGCTTATGTGAACGTGCACACGGCAACCAATGGCGGCGGCGAGATCCGCGGCCAGATTGCAAAATAGTCCGGTAGCCACATTCGCTATCGACATTGAGGTTCTCGCAAACCCCCAGAAGCCCCCAACTCACGCAAGGGTTTGCGATCACGGCCTCACCGGCAACCCGCAGCCGGTGGGGCCGTTCTTTTTCGAGAACCAAGGCCAAGGCGGCAAGCCCGGCTATGCGGTGATGAATCGGTCGACGTAGGGGCCGCGCGCGCGCTCGTACCAGGCGGGCATCGGAGGCCATTGCCAAAGGTTCTCCCGCGATGGCTCCGGATAAGCTTCGGCAAGAACCCGGCGATAGGCTTTGTCGAGATGAACATCCGCCCCTTTGACCACGGGCCTGTAGCACGTTCGATTGGCAAGTAGGGCGTTCATGTCTGGTCGCATGGCGAACTGCATGAAGGCGTAAGCGCCATCGAGATTCTTCGCGCCGATCGGGATGGCCATGCCATCGACCCAGGAAAACGCGCCTTCTTTCGGCACCATGAAGCGCAACGGAGCGCCATCGCGGATCAGGCGCAGCACCGGCCCATCCCAGGTTTGTCCGATGACCACCCCGTTGCGGGAAAAACCGTCGGCCTGTGCTTCGGCACGATCCCAGAACTGCCGGATCCACGGTTTGTGGGCGATGGCAAAGTCGGCGATCTTGGACCAAATGGCGTGCATGCTTTCGAGGTCGCGATAGCTGTCCTCGAAAGGCGGCAATTTGCCTTCGCTCGCCAACAGTCGACCGATGCCGGCCATTAGCGAGTAAGGCCGGCCCATCACGCCGCCCAAGACGCTAGGATGCCAGATATCGCCCAAGCCGATCTCGCCGTAGGTCCTGGCATTAAACTCCTTGGCAACACGATCCGTGCGCCACGCCACGCCTTCCGTTCCCGACAGATAGGGCATAAGGCGCATGCGGCCGTCCCAGGCAAATCCCTCGCAGGAGGCCAGCATTTGGGGGATCAGTTTCGCCGTCGGCAGGCGTTGCACGTCGAGCGGCTGAAGAAGATCCACTTCCTTCCACAGGCCGGTGATGTGATTGGTCGGACCGACCAGATCGAACTGCCGGCCTCGGGTCGCGGTTAGCCTACTCAGGAGTTCATCGTTGGAGCCGTAGGGGGTGTGGATGACCGTCAGCCCGGTTTCCCGCTCGAAGGCCTTGCGAAAGGCATCCGGCAGGTAATCGGACGAAAACATAATGTGCAGTTGGCGCGCTTGTGCCTGAGAACTGCGCATCACCCAAGGCGCGGCCATCATCGAGGCGCCCAAGCCCTTTAACACCCACCGGCGGCCTTTTACGCCCGCACCTACAGGGCCGGCGGCACGCGATGAACCTGAAATACGGCCGAGGATTGGTGATTTTGGGCGCATTCTCACGCCAATCGAGGCATTTTATACAGTGGCGATTTGTTGTATCTGATTCGCCCTAGCGATGTGTTAACGCGACATCGGTCTGGGAAGATCCTCGCCTATGCGACCCGGTTGCGCCCGGCGACCGTATAAACATCGTCCGCGGTCAATTGATTGAGAAAAGCTTCACCGGCCCGATAACGGCGCAGGTTCTCGCATATGATATCGAGAGATCGGCCCGTTCGGTCAGGCACCTGAGGGCTGAAGTGCGGCGTGATGAGCGTGTTGGGGGCGTCCCACAACGGGTCATCTGCCGGCAGCGGCTCGGTGTGGAAGGTGTCCAAACCGGCGCCCGCGATGCCGCCCTCGCGAAGCGCCGCGAGCAAG
>CANITX010000055.1 GCA_947470575.1 Rhodospirillales bacterium | reverse complement strand
CCGGAAACCGCGACGCCGCCATTGCCGCCTTCCGGTTCCGCTTCGCTCCACCTACAGCCGGCAATGGCCAGGGAGGAAGCAATGCACTAACATTCAACCCGGACCACCTAATGGGGGCCGATCACATCCTGTTCGGCGGGCCGATCGGCGCGCTGTTTGGGTTGGCCAATGTGATTTCCGAAAGTGCCACCGGCAAGGATATGGGCCAACACGCCATCGCCTGGTTGCGCGATGCGGCCGGAGCCGGCCAGGACGCGCCACCGACCACGCAGCTGGCCGAAGCCGCGACGAGCGCCTCGGCAATGGAGAGCGCCGTCGTCGCACCCCCCCGTGTCACACCGGCAGTTGCAGCTTTTCAGATTACACCTGCGACGGCCCCGTCGGCCGCGAACACCGACTCGGCCTTGGAGACGGTCATGGAACTTGCCGATGAGCGACCCGAAACCGCCAGCATCGCCGATCCGCGACGGGTGACCTTTGCACCGCCAACCCGATCCCGCATTCCGCTCACCTCGAAACAGCCGTCCGGCGCAGCAACAGCGGCAACCGCCGTAGCGGCGGCAGCGACGGCGACAGCATCCCCAATCAAAACCGCCCCATCGACACGGCAGCCCGTTACTTCGCTCCTCGGCCGCCCGCCGCTCTTTGCCGTGGTGCCTACCACGACCCCGCCCACCGACAGCGCCAGCCCGGCCGCAACGCCAGCCGCAACGCCCGTCGCGCCGGCTGGCAGTACCGCGTTGGATGGCGGTTGGTTCAGCGAGACGATGTTGTCGGCCCTACGCAAGTACGAACAAGATGTGACCCGCCGGCCGGCCGTCGCCGCGCCCGCTGGCGCCAGCCGCTAGTTCCGAAGGAACCTGGCGTCCATGGACATTCAGGTCGCCGCCGCCGCATCTGCCACCGTCGGCGTGCTGTCATGGGCTGGCGGGTGGGCACGCTGCGCACTCGGCCGCGCCGGCATCCGGGCCGACAAGCAAGAAGGCGACGGCGCGACCCCGGCCGGCGTGTTTCCCCTGCGCCGATTGCTTTACCGCGCCGACCGGCTGACGCGGCCGACGACTTTACTCGAATCGGCGCCGATCCGCCCCGATGACGGCTGGTGCGACGATCCCGCCGATCTCCACTACAACCGACCGGTCCGTCTGCCCTATCCCGCTCGCCACGAGGTTCTGTGGCGCGAGGACCGTCTCTACGATCTGATTGTCGTGCTCGGCCATAACGACGATCCGGTGGTGCCTGGCGCGGGAAGCGCCGTCTTCCTCCATGTGGCCGCCGAAGACGACACCCCGACGGCCGGATGCGTTGCCTTGGCCAAAGGCGATCTGCTGTCCTTGCTCGCCGCCTGCCGGTCCGGCGATCGGTTGGCGATCAGCCTGCTTTAGCCGGTCCGCGGTCGCCGAAGATGGCGCTGCCGACCCGCACCAGGGTAGCGCCGAAGCGGATGGCGATGGGATAATCGGCGCTCATGCCCATGCTCAGTTCGGCCAGTCCGTTGCGCCGCGCGATGTCGTGCAGCAGGGCGAAATGCGGCGCCGGGTCTTCATCCACCGGAGGGATGCACATCAGGCCGCGCACGGGAATCGCATACTCGTCACGGCAGAGGCGAATAAAGGCATCGGCGGCGTGTGGCGCAATGCCCGCCTTCTGTGGCTCCTCGCCGGTATTGACCTGCACCAAGCAGTCGCGTGCCCGGCCGCAGCGAGCGAATTCGTCGGCCAGCGCGCGGGCCAGTTGCGGCCGGTCGACGGTTTCGATCATGTCGAATAAGGCGCAGGCGGCGCGTACCTTGTTGCGCTGGAGCGGCCCGATCAGATGCAGACGGGCGTCCGCAAATTCCTGCTTCAGGGCAACCCATTTGCCTTCGGCTTCCTGCACCCGGTTCTCGCCGAACACCCGTTGGCCGGCAAGCAACGCGGCACGCGAGCGTTCCGCCGGATGCCCCTTGCCGACGGCGACCAGGGTTACCGACTCGGGCTGACGGCCAGCGGCGGAACAGGCTTCGGCCATGTGCTGCTTGACCTCCGCCAGATTGGCGGCGATGACGGTGATAAGGGTCATGGCGACCTGGGATCGTTCCGTTGGCAAGGATGGACGGGCGTGGCGAACCTAGCAGAGGAAGCACGACGCCTCAAACCACGGCGCACGGAGCGGGGCGTACTGCTGCCCCGCCTCATTCTGTTGACCGACCCGGTGCGCCTGCCCGATCCGTTGGCGGCCATCGCCGGGCTGCCGCGCGGCAGCGCCGTCATCCTGCGCGATTACGGCGATCCTGCGGCGAACAGCGCATTGCGCGAAGCGGCGGCGCGTCGGTTGCTCGCCGCCTGCCGGCAGCGCGGCGTGCGCCTGCTGATCGCCGCCGATGCCCGGCTGGCGGCAAAAATCGGTGCCGATGGCCTGCACCTGCCGGATCATAAGGTCCGCCAGGGATCGCACCGCTGGCGCCTATGGCGGCGGCCCGGATGGATCGTCACGGCAGCGGCCCACGGCCCGGCCGCCTTGCGCCGGGCCCAGCGCGCCGGCGCTGATGCAATACTGCTGTCGCCGGTTTTCCCCACCGCCAGTCACCCAGGCGCGGCAACATTGGGCGCGCTGCGTTTTGCCCGGTATGCCGGCACTCTGGCCGTGCCGATTTATGCCTTGGGGGGAATGTCCGGCGAGCGCGCAAGACGCCTGCAGGGCTCCGATCCGGCGGGCTTTGCCGGTATCGGGGGATTCAGCCAGCCTGGCTGATTCGGGAAAAGAAAAGGGAGCGACCCGAAGGTCGCTCCCCCTTGCCTCCGTCCGAGGACGGTAGCCGATTAGAACTTCACGACGATACCGGTGACGGCACCCCAGCCGCCGGATTGCTCGGTCGCATCGACGTTGTGTTCTTCGTCGTAGTTGACGTGGAAAAGCAAGCTTTCCCAGATCACGCCGTCGCTGAGGGTGTAGTCGAAAAACACGCCATCGACCGTGCTCTTGTCATGATTACTGTTGGTCTTATCGCCCTGTGCGACCTGCACCAAGTGATTGTAACCAACTTCCATCGGGCCGGCGATGTACCAAGCACCAATTTTGTAGTTGTAGCCGTCCTGGCTGGCGACGGTGTTACCGGCACCGTTAAAGCCATTCTTTTCCATCTGGCGACCATAGTTGGCACCGACACCGAAACCGGCAAAATTCACGTTCATGCCAACGTTGTGGTTGACGAAGCCTTGTGCCGTCGCAGCCGCGCCGGTGCCGGTTTCATGCGTGTAGGCATAACCGGTGGCGATCGAGAAATCGCCGATTTTGCCATCCCAGTTCAAGGTGGCGGCGGTGGTGGAAGCAGCGCCCTGGCCACGGTTCGGGGTGGCTACCCGGCCGCCCGTGCCGATATCCGGAGCATAGCTGAAGCCGGCCTGGAAGCCCGCGATCTTCGGCGTCAGATACAGGATCTGATTGTCGTCGGCGGAGTTGCGGACGACATACGCGTCGTCGGCGGTCGTGATACCGTTCGCAACGCCCGAACCGAACGACGTCGGAATCCAGTTGTTGTAGTCGCTGACGGGAAGGTCCTGGCCCTTGCGGGGTTCGACGCTCTGCAGGTCGGCGACGCTGTCGTCGGCGCCGAGCCGCAATGTGCCCCATGCCGTCTGAATGTCCAACCACGACTCGTCGATGTAGTTGGCAGAAGCGGCGCTCGCCTCACCCTCGAGTTCGATGCGAACGGCCAGCTTAATGCCATTGTCGAGCGTGGTGCTGCCGGAAAACCAGATTTCCGTGTCAGACTGCTGGTCGAAATTCGCCAAATCCCGGCGGTTGCCCTGTACGGTGGAATTGTCCGTCTCGGGGCTGATGAAGCCGATGTACTGTTCCATGTAACCGCCAAGGCTCAGCTTGATGCGGTCGGCGGCGCTGGCCGGCGAAGCCAGTGCGGCGGCGGTAACGATCGCCGTCGAAGCCAATAGTGCTTTTTTCATGTTGTCCCTCTCAGAGTTCCAAAGACGCGCGCCAAGCCGAACAGCCGGGGACGCACGTACCCCAACCAAGTGAGTTTCGAATAAGAGCCATTGCAGCCTTGCATCGTCAACAAATAGGCGTCGGGTATGTGTCGAAAATCTCTCGCTGTGATATTTCCGCCACAAACAGCCGCTGGCCCGGATATCAAGGAATCGATCGAACCAACCCTGTGACGGGCGCAAATATTGGCGCACATGCCCACCGCGAAAATAGGAATAGGGTATTGGCACAGGCTCATGGATATGGCCCAGCCATGCCGGACTGAACCGATGGTTTAGTTGGTTCCGGGCCTTTGCCTGCTGGGGACAGTCGGCTATAAAGAAGGCAACATGAGTCGCGGGCATGCAATCACATCGGCGGTCCCCCCTGCCGTTCCCACCCTGCCGCAGGCCGGCATCCGGTCGCTGGCCGATTTGCTCGCGCCCGTCTCCGTCGAGGAGTTCTACAAGGAATATCTGGGGCGCAAACCGCTGCACATACGCGGTGCCGCTGACAAGTTCGCGGCGATTATGTCATGGCCCAGTCTGACGTCGATTCTCAATCAATCGGGTGTTTGGTCGCCAGCCACGCTGCAGCTGATGATGGACACCGCCGTCGTGCCGCCACCCGATTACTGTCGGCCCGGTCGCAACCGCGAAGGCCAGCAAGGTCTGGTATCGGACCTCGCCAAGGTCCGGTCATGGTTGCGCCGGGGCGCGTCCTTGGTGCTGAACAATATCGATTCGCTGACACCCGGCCTACGCCATTTGGCCGCGGTATTGGCCAACGAGACGGGCGGGGCGACCCAGATCAACCTTTATTGTTCGTGGCGCGCACATCCTGCGTTTGCCGTTCATTTCGACACGCATGATGTTTTCGCCTTACATATTGAAGGCCGGAAAGGTTGGCGCATCTACCAACGGTATTTCGAGGCACCGATCAACCATCCCACCTTCAAGAATTTGGACAGGGCTTTTCACGAGCAGCATAAGGGTGCCGTCAGTCAGCACGTCGATATGCAGCCGGGGGACCTGCTGTATATCCCACGCGGCTATTATCACGACGCCATAGCCCTCGACCGGAACAGCATGCATCTGGCACTTGCGGTGATTCCGGTCATCGGGATGGATCTGATCACCGCCTTGTTCGAAAGCGCTGTGACAGATCCTTTTTTTCGCCAGGGAATTCCCCATCCCGTCATGGCTGGCGAAGCGGACTTCGATTTGCGTTTCGACGCGTTGCTGAACCGCCTGGTCGAATTGGGCCGTGAACCGTCGTTCCGAAAGAAGTTTCGTGATTTTTTAGCCGCACACTCCGGTTCTTTTGTCGAGATCGCGTTGCCCGAGGATGGTATGGGTTAAGCTGGGACCGCCTGATTTTGGGCAAGATTGACAACGACATGGTGTAAGATTAATTGCGTATTGGGATCGATGATCCCTAAGATCAAATGCAACAACAAGCCAACGGGTTCGGTACAATGCGCATTAGTTCACAATACTTGCGTCGACAGCGTTATCCATCGCTGCCGTGGGGCGTTGTAGCGGTTTTGTTGGCAGCGTCAACCATTAGTGCCTGCGGCGTGCTGCCGGTCGAGCAGACATACACCTATGAAAGCCGGAAGGGTGGGGGTGCTCCCGAACAATACGGCAGTTACGAAGAGTCCATCGCCAAGCGCAAATCCATCTTCGGCGACGGTGGCCTTTTCGGTGGCGGCAGCGGCAACAACAAGCCCACCTCCGGCGGCGCCGGCCTTGGCGTCAACAGCTATCTGTGGCGGGCTTCGCTCGATACCATCGCCTTCATGCCGGTGACCTCGGCAGATCCGTTCGGCGGGGTCATCATCACGGATTGGTATGCGATGTCCCAATCGCCGAGCGAGCGTTTCAAGCTCAACGTCTACATCCTCGATCAATCGTTACGCGCCGATGGCGTGCGGGTCGCCGTCTTCCGCCAGATTCAGGATTCGGCGGGGGGTTGGCGCGACAGCACCATCCCCGACCAGACGTCGCTGGCCATCGAAAATGCCATCCTGACCCGCGCTCGCCAGTTGCGCAACGAGACCGGGGCGCAGTAGATAAAGTCGGCGATGCTTCACTAGCATCCCGCGGCGGCCTCGCCCCCGCGTCACTTTCTGCGGATGGCCCCCAGGGGCGGCAAGGACGGCATGGCTCGTTACAACGTCAAGGAAACCGAATCCCGCTGGCAGCGCATCTGGGAAGAGCGGGGCTGTTTTGTTGCCGCCGCCGACCCGGTTCGCCCTAAATATTACGTGCTCGAGATGTTCCCCTACCCGTCGGGGCGCATCCACATGGGTCACGTCCGCAATTACACCCTGGGCGATGTCGTCGCGCGTTATAAAAAGGCATGCGGGTTCAATGTTTTGCACCCGATGGGTTGGGATGCCTTTGGGCTGCCGGCGGAAAACGCGGCGATTGCCGCCAAGGTACATCCGGCCAAGTGGACCTACGAGAACATCGCCACCATGCGCCGCCAGTTGCGCAGCATGGGTCTTTCCTACGACTGGAGTCGCGAGGTCGCCACCTGCGATCCCTCCTATTACCGTCACGAACAGCGGATGTTTCTCGATTTCCTCAAGGCCGGCTTGGTTTACCGCCGCGAGGCCTGGGTCAACTGGGATCCGGTTGAAAACACCGTGCTGGCCAACGAACAGGTCATCGACGGCCGCGGCTGGCGCTCCGGCGCCGCCGTCGAGAAGCGCCAACTGTCGCAGTGGTTCCTGAAGATCACCGCTTATGCCGAAGACCTGCTGACATCGCTGGACCGTCTGGACCGCTGGCCCGATCGCGTCCGCCTGATGCAGGAAAATTGGATCGGCCGCTCCGAAGGCGCCCATGTTCGCTTTGCGCTGGAGGGCCGGGACGAGCGCCTAGAGGTTTATACCACCCGGCCCGACACCCTGTTCGGCGCGTCCTTCTGCGCCATCGCCGCCAATCACCCGCTGGCCGCCGAACTGGCGAAAAGCAAACCGGCACTGGCCGAGTTCATCGCCGAATGCAACAGCCTGGGCACCAGCGAAGCGGCCATCGAAGCCGCCGAGAAAAAAGGTGTCGATACCGGCCTGCGCGCCCGCCATCCGTTCATTGCCGGGCGCACGTTACCGGTCTATGTCGCCAACTTCGTGCTGATGGAATACGGCACCGGCGCCATCTTCGGCTGCCCGGCCCACGATCAGCGCGACTTGGATTTCGCGCGCAAGTATGGGCTCGATGTCATTCCCGTCGTCTGCCCGGCGGAAGCCGATCCCGCCACCTTTGCCGTCGGCAATGAAGCCTTCAGCGGCGACGGGCGGTTGATCAATTCCCAATTCCTCGACGGCCTGACCGTTCCGCAGGCCAAGGCCGCGGTGGCAAAGCGGCTGGAAGCCGACGGCAATGGCGAGCGCACGGTGAATTACCGGCTGCGCGACTGGGGCGTATCGCGGCAGCGCTACTGGGGCTGCCCGATCCCCGTCGTCCATTGCGCCGATTGCGGCGTCGTGCCCGTCGACGCTGCCGACCTGCCGGTGACCCTGCCCGAGGATGTCACGTTCGATAAGCCGGGGAATCCGCTCGACCATCACCCGACTTGGAAGCATGTCGATTGTCCCCGTTGCCGCAAGCCGGCGCGACGCGAGACGGATACCTTCGATACTTTCTTCGAATCGTCCTGGTACTTCGCTCGCTTCTGTTCGCCGGGTAGCACCGATCTGCCCTTCGAACGGGCCGCCGCCGACTACTGGATGCCGGTCGATCAGTATATCGGCGGCATCGAACATGCTGTGCTGCACCTGCTCTATTCGCGTTTTTTCACGCGGGCCATGCGCGACTGCGGCTATATCGGCTTGGACGAACCCTTCGCCGGCCTGATGACGCAAGGCATGATCTGCCACGAAACCTACCGTGACGAAGCCGGCCAATGGTTGTTTCCCGAAGAGGTCCGGCAAGGCGAGGGCGGCGCGCCCGTTCATGCCACAACCGGTCGGCCGGTTGCCATCGGTCGCTCGGAGAAAATGAGCAAGTCGAAGCGCAATGTCGTCGACCCGGAAGGCATTATCGACACCTACGGCGCCGACACGGCACGCCTGTTCATGCTGTCCGATAGTCCGCCCGACCGCGATCTGGATTGGACGGAAGCCGGCATCGACGGCGCTTGGCGTTATCTCAACCGCCTATGGCGTCTGGCAAGCGAACCCCGCGTCGTGCCGGCGGCCGTCGGCACGCCGATGCCGGCCGCTCTCGACCTGGCTTCTGAGAAAGTCCATCGGCTGGCGCACCAGACCGTTCATGCCGTAGGCCAGGACCTGGAGCGCTTTCATTTCAACAAGGCGGTGGCACGCATCCGCGAATTAACCAATGCCTTGGACACGCTGGAACCGGGACAAGCCGGCGCCGCATGGGCCATGCGCGAAGGGCTGGAAACGGTTATTCGGCTGATCGGGCCGATGATGCCCCATGTCGCCGAAGAGATGTGGCAGGCTATAGGACATAAAGTCCTTTTAGCGGAAACGCCTTGGCCGAAAGCCGATCCAGCCTTGCTGATCGAAGACGAAGTGACCATCGCCGTGCAGGTCAATGGCAAGTTGCGCGGCACCCTCTTCGTTGCCAAGGACAGCCCGCGCGAAGCGGTGGAGAAGGCGGCTTTGGCCCTGCCCAATGTCGAGCGCCTGTTGGAGTCCCGACCGCCGCGCAAGGTGATCGTGGTGCCGAATCGGATCGTCAATGTGGTGCTCTGAGCGAACACGGATTGCTGCCGCTCTTGTTGTTCTGATCGCCACCTTGCTATCCGGCTGCGGCTTCCGGCCGATGAACAGCCCCCAGGGCAGCGGTGCCGGCCATCCCGAGTTGGCAGCGATTTCCGTAACGCCGATTGCCGATAGGGTCGGCCAGCTGCTGCACAACCGCCTGCTCGATTTGCTCAATCCGCGCGGCCGGCCGGTATCGCCCCGTTATGGCCTGAATATACAGTTGTCGGAATCGATCGAGCAGATCGGGTTTCGCAAGACGGAGCTGGCGACCCGAGCCAACCTGAGGTTGTATGCTGTGTATACGCTATACGATCTCACAAGCCGGCAGACGCTGGTGTCGAATAAGCAATCCGTGGTCAGCAGCTATAATATTCTGCAGGCCGATTATGCCACCTTGGTAGCCGAAGAGGATGCCCGGAGCACCGCCGCCCGTGAATTGGCCGATGAAATTCGTGTGGCGCTCGCCGTCTATTTTGCGGCACGCGACGACGAGGCCCGCCAAGGCAAAACGCCGCCGAGCTGACCCGCCGCCTTATTCAAACGAGGCACATTTTTCCAGGCCCGCCATGAAACTCACCGGCCAACGCGTCGAAGCCTTCCTGCGCCAACCCGATCGTTCGCGCCGGATCGTTTTACTGTATGGGCCGGATCGTGGGTTGGTCAGCGAGAGGGCTGATGCGCTGGTCGCCGCATTGGTCGCCGATCCGAAAGATCCCTTCGCCGTTGCCGAAATAACGGGTGCAACCGCGTCCAAGGAACTGGAACGCCTCGGCGATGAAGCTCGCGCCGTGGCCTTGGGTGGAGGCGAGCGGGTGGTGCGCGTCCGCGAAGCCGGCGATGCCTTGGGCAAGGCTATGGAAAAGCTGATTGCCGAGCCGCCTTCAGGGGGTTGGGTGATCGTCGAGGCCGGCGAATTGAACAGTCGCTCCTCGCTTCGTCTTGTCGCCGAGAAAGCCGACTCGGTTGCTGTTATCGCTTGCTATGCCGACGATGGACGCAATCTGGAGTCGGTGATCGAAACCAGTTTGCGCTCTCACGGATTGCACTTGTCTCCGGATGCCTTGGCCTACCTGAGCCAACAGCTTGGCGCCGATCGGCTCTCGACCCGAGGCGAACTCGACAAATTGGCCCTTTACATGGGGCCGCAAGGCGGCACGGTGGAGTTGGCGGATGCCCAAGCCTGCATCGGCGACGGCGCACCGGTGTCCATGGATCGGTTGATCGAGGCGGTGGGCTTGGGCGACTACCCTCTGCTGGAGCAGGCCTTGAGCCGGGTTTATTTGGAGGGGATCAGCCCGATCACGGTTCTGCGCGCCGTGGCCAACCACTTTCGCCGCCTGCACGTGGCGGCCGATCTGATGACACGCGGCCAAGGTGCCGAGCAGGCTATGAAAGCTCTGCGTCCACCCGTCATCTTTACCATGGCGCCAGGTTTCCGGCGTCAGTTGGAGCGATGGAACGAAACACGCCTAGCCATGGCGATGGCACTTTTGGTTGACGCCGAATTGACGTGCAAATCGACCGGCATGCCGGCAGAAGCCCTTTGTGCCCGAGCCTTGATGCGAATTGCTTCGGCGGCACGTCGCTGATTCAGGGAGAAGCTTCCCCAGCGGCGGGTTCAAGTACCTCAGGGACCGGTTCCCCGTGGGCAGGGCTGCCGTGTTGCCCCTGGCTCAGCCGGTGCAGGATATCGTCGAGCTGTTCCAGGGAACTGTAATGGAGGGTCAGGTGCCCGCCGCCCGGCCCGAAGCGGATTTCAACGCGCAAGCCCAGTAGCGCTGAAATATCGCGTTCCAGCGCCATGGTATCGCTGTCCTTCGGGGGCGGGGCAGGGCGTGTCTTGCGGCCATTGTCGCCGTTCGATTCCTTCTCTGCGTTTGCCAGCTGCTCGGTCTGGCGAACGCTAAGTCCCCGTTTGACGACCTCTTGGGCCAGCAATTCCGGCTCGCGTGCCGTCAGCAAAGCACGAGCGTGGCCGGCGCTCAGCGTCCCGTCATCCAATAGACTCTTGATCGACTCGGGCAAGGCCAACAGGCGCAACATATTGGCGATGTTGCTACGGCTTTTACCGATAACTTTGGCCAATTCCTGCTGGGTATGCCCGAATTCCTCCATGAGCCGACGATATCCGTCGGCTTCTTCGACCGGTGACAAATCCTGGCGCTGCAGGTTTTCGATCAGCGCAACTTCAAGCGCCTCGCCATCGTTCAGTCGCTTGACGACCACGGGAATTTCGTGGATTTGCGCCAGTTGGGCGGCGCGCCATCGCCGTTCGCCGGCAATCAGTTCATAGGAATCTGTTCCGCCCGGAATCAGGCGCACGACGATAGGTTGTAGGATTCCTTTCTCACGAATGGAATCGGCCAATTCCCGAAGAGGTTCGTCGTCCATTCGGTGACGCGGCTGAAAACGGCCGGGTTGAATGGACTCGATCGGCACCGTCCTATAGGTTCGATCGATATCGGCATTCACGACCGCTGCCGGCACTTCGCCCAACAAGGCGGAAAGTCCGCGTCCTAAACCTTTGCGCTTTTCGTCAGCCATCAGACGACCACCTGTCGTTCGCGGCGCAGCACCTCGCTGGCCAAATGAATGTATGCCTGCGCACCCGCGCAATGCATGTCGTAGATCATCACGGGCTTACCGTGAGAAGGAGCTTCGGAGACACGCACATTGCGCGGGATCACCGTTTGATAAACCTTGTCGCCGAAATGCTGGCGGACATCGGCGGCAACCATGTCGGATAAATTGTTGCGCCGGTCGAACATGGTCAAAACGATGCCCTGGATCTCCAGGTTTGGATTGAATACATGGCGGACCCGTTCGATGGTCCGTACCAGTTGGCTGACACCTTCGAGAGCGAAAAATTCGCACTGCAACGGCACCAGCACCGCCTGCGCCGCAACGAAAGCATTGATGGTCAACAGGCCGAGCGCCGGCGGGCAGTCGATGAGAATGTAGTCGAAATTCCGGGGCTCCGCGGCAAGGGCATCCTTCAGGTGATATTCTCGCCGCTCCGCCGGCACCAGTTCGATTTCAGCGCCGCTCAAGTCCGTACCCGAGGGTACGATGAACAGTCCGGGGATGGGTGTCGCTATCGTCACCTGCGACAATGTGGTTTCGTTCATCACCAAATGATAGGCATTGCGATCGCGCTGCTTGCGATCCACCCCCAAACCCGTGCTGGCATTGCCTTGGGGATCGAGGTCGATGATCAAAACCCGCTTGCGGACCGCAGCAAGCGCCGTGGCCAGGTTGATGGTTGTCGTGGTCTTGCCGACGCCGCCCTTCTGATTGGCGACCGCAATGATGCGTGCATCCATCGACGGCCCGCGGCCTTCCTCGGGCGCGGGGATAGGGTCCGTCGGCGTAGAATCCAGCGTGGCATCGACGGTGGGGGTACTGTCAGCAGCGGGCACGGCGAGCGATTCCTTGCAGCTTGAGCACCGATCCGGTGGGTCCGGAAAGACTGGCGACCCTTGTGATGTGCATATGCCATGTGCGCGCCGCGTCCGTCAATTCATCTTCCACCTTGGCGCCTTTTAGGAACAGGCAGACCGTTTGTTTACCAAGCAACGGGGCGGAGAAATCCAGCAGCCGCGCCAAGGGTGCCACGGCTCGGGCTGTTATGACGGCGGCCGGATGGCTGACCATTTGTTCGGCACGGACATTTATTACCGACGCTCGGGCTCCGGTTTTGGCGATGACCTGGCGCAGAAAGCCGCATTTGCGCGCGTCGGACTCTATCAATTTAACATAGGGACGCGTGGTCGCATCTTCCATTAGGGCCAGTACCAGACCAGGAAAGCCGGCCCCGCTGCCAACGTCGAAAACGGTTTCCGTGGCAGATGGCAACAAAGGAAAGATTTGGGCGGAATCGAGGATGTGGCGCCGCCAGGGATCGAGCAGGGTCGAGCGGCCGACCAAATTGATCCGTTCCCGCCACTCCTGCAGCAGATCGAGATAAATGGTCAGCTTGCCGATGACCTCGGGGGTAATTCCGGGATGGTCTAACAACGATTGCGGCGAGAGGGGCGGCAGTGTCTCGGTAGAAATTGGCTCGAATCGTTTCACGTGAAACAATTTCTTGCGGTTACAGCCGGGGTTCGGCGTCGAGGTGACATTGTTTTGTTCCGATGTGCACCAACAGCGCGGTCAGGGCAGCCGGCGTTATCCCCGATAGACGCGATGCCGCCCCCAAGGTAGCTGGGCGGGCCATGCTGAGCTTTTCACGAACCTCGTTCGATAGACTGGGCACCTGAGCATAATCCAGGTCCTTGGGCAGCGGCAGGGCTTCGTCCTTACGGAAGGCGCGGATGTCCGATGCCTGTCGCTCGACATAGGTCGCATAGCTAGCTTCGATCGCCAATTGTGCCGCGATCCCGGCGGGCATGTTCGCCAGCTCCGGCCAAACGCCGGTCAACCGTTCGATGGAAATATCCGTATATGAGAGAAGCTGAAATGCCGTCCGGCGTACGCCGTCACGATTCACGTCGATACCATGGTGGCGCAAACGGTCCGGCGTGGCCGCCAAGTCTTGAAGCGCTTTCCGACCTTCCGAGAGCGTTGCAGCTTTCAGCCGATAAGCCCTTGTTCGCGCCAACCCGACACAACCGAATTCGATGCCCATCTCGGTCAGCCTTTGATCTGCGTTGTCAGCGCGCAGCAGCAACCGATATTCCGCCCGAGAGGTAAACATCCGATAGGGCTCGGCCGTGCCCAGGGTTGTCAGGTCGTCAAGCATCACCCCGATATAGGCATCCGCGCGGCTCAGGATCAGGGCCGCACTGCCAGCCGTCTGCGCCGCCGCATTGATTCCTGCCATCAGGCCCTGGGCGGCGGCCTCTTCATAGCCGGTCGTCCCGTTGATCTGGCCTGCCAGAAACAGACCAGATATCCGTCGAGTCTGCAGGTCGGGGCCCAGTTCGCGAGGGTCGACGAAGTCGTATTCAATGGCATAGCCGGGACGCAACATGGTCACCGTCTCCAACCCCGGTATGGTCGCGAGCAGTGCCAGTTGCACGTCCTTCGGCAGCGATGTGGAAATGCCATTGGGATAGACCGTCGGATCGTCCAAACCCTCCGGCTCGAGAAAAATCTGATGCCGCTCCCGATCTGCGAACCTGACGACCTTGTCCTCGATCGAGGGACAGTAGCGGGGACCGGTGCCGGTGATCTGTCCGGAATACATCGGCGCCCGGTGCAAATTCTCCCGGATCAACGCATGCCCTTCGGGTCCCGTATGCGTGATGTAACAGGGCACCTGCGGGGTGACGATAGCTTCCGTCAGAAACGAAAACGGTTGCGGCGGATTGTCCCCGTGCTGGGCTTCCAGGCCCTCCCACCGGATGGTGCGGCCATCCAGGCGCGGTGGCGTGCCCGTCTTCAATCGACCCAGACGAAAACCAAATCGCTTGAGTGTATAGGCCAGACCGACGGCCGGTTCGTCGCCCACCCGTCCGGCGGGGATACGCTGTTCGCCCAGGTGAATAAGCCCGCGCAGAAAGGTGCCCGTCGTTAACACCACCGCGCCCGCTTTTACCGTTCGACCATCCCCGAGTATAATCCCGCCAATAGCGCCGCTTCTGTCAACAAAAAGATCTTCTACGGGCGATGCATGCAACGTCAGGCCTGGTTGCTCTTCCAGCAGCGCACGAATGGCTTGTTTATAAAGCCGCCTGTCCGCTTGCGCCCGGGGGCCGTGCACCGCCGGGCCTTTACTGCGGTTTAGCACGCGAAATTGAATCCCGGCCCGATCGATGGCTTGAGCCATGATCCCATCCAGGGCGTCGATCTCACGTACCAGTTGGCCCTTGGCCAATCCGCCGATAGCCGGGTTGCAGGACATCTCGCCAATGGTGTCCAGCCGATGCGTCACCAAAAGGGTTTTTGCACCCATCCTTGCCGCGCCGGCCGCGGCCTCACAGCCGGCATGGCCGCCACCGACAACGATGACATCATAGTTCGTTTCCAGAGGGGCGATCATGACGCCACCTTATGGAGGGGACTGTCGTGAGTCAATTTGTTCCCGTTTCTTGTGTTTCACGTGAAACATTACTTACCGATGCAGAACTCTCGAAAAATAACGTCGAGCATTTCCTCTATATTGACTCGACCGGTGACTCGACCGATGGCGCGACAGGCGAGCCGTAACTCTTCAGCCGCGAGTTCCGGCGCTCTGGATACCTCCAGTCTTCGCAATGCGGCAACCGCCTCTTCGAGAGCCAATCGATGCCGCGCCCGGGTCAACGCCGGCGAGCCGCCGCTACCGCATAGTGCAGCGGCCCGCTGCTGTATTGCCGCCATCAGCTCGTTAAGCCCCTGCCCATCATGTACGGACACCGCGACCACCTCATGCCCCGCCACCGTCAGGGCACCCTGAGGACGGCAGAGATCGATCTTGTTGACGATCACGACCGCACCTTCGTCGATCATCTCACCGATTTCTGAGGGGATCTTCGGCCAGGTAGTTGCGTCCAATACCACCAGCCGAATATCCGCCGACGCTGCACGCTGTCGTGCCCGGCGCACTCCCTCCCGTTCGACGGCATCTTCACTGTCGCGCATGCCGGCCGTATCGGCTGCGATAACAAGAACGCTCCCCAAATCAAGGCGAACTTCGATCACGTCACGGGTGGTACCGGCAGTCTCAGAGACAATCGCCGCCTCTCGACCGGCCAACCAATTCAACAGACTCGACTTACCCACGTTAGGGGCACCGAGAATTGTCAACATCACCCCATCGCGCAAACGCTCGCCTCTGTGGCCATCCGCCAGATGGGCTTCCATGGTACCGGCAATGGCAGCCACATTCCGATGCACCTGAGACTCTAGGTCCTCCGGCATTGGCTCGTCGGAAAAGTCGATAGTTGCTTCGAACCGAGCCATGGCCACCAAAAGTTCCCGGCGCCATCCCTCAAAAAGCTGCCCAAGTTCGCCCTCCATCTGACGCAGCGCTTGACGGCGCTGCGCAGCCGTTTCCGCATCGATCAGGTCGGCGATGCCCTCGGCGGCGGTCAAATCTAACTTGCCGTTTTCGAAGGCCCGTCGAGCAAACTCTCCGGGTTCTGCCGGCCGCACACCAGGCAGTGCCGTCAACACCCCGATCAATGCCGAGGGAACCGCTCGTCCGCCATGAACATGAAATTCGACCACATCCTCTCCGGTGAAACTGGCTGGCGCAGGAAAGATCGCCACCATGCCGTGGTCGATAAGACTGCCGTCCACAGGATCGATCAGGCGGACGCGGGTCAGCGTCCGCGGACGGGGAGTGATGCTTCCTGCTACTTGCCGAACAGCACATAGGGCGTCCGGGCCTGACAACCGGATAACCGCTAGTCCAGCCCGACCTGCTGCCGTCGCCATGGCAGCGATGGTTCGCCGTTCTGATGCACCATCTCTAAAGATAGTATGTGATGATCCTTCAAGCCCCATATGCTGTATTTTCCATCACTGCGAGAATGCTTGCACCCCGATATATAGGGCCAACGGGCCCATTACCCGGCGTCGCGCTTACCTTGTAGATGGCTCCAAAAGGCCTTTTGTACCCGTTCGAGGCCTTCGACCCCGCTGGGCAACCACAGTTTCATCAAGGCCTCAGGTTCGACCGATGCCATCGCGCTTTTTAGGCGCGCCTGTGCCTCGGCCAACATCGCTTTCTGCATCGGCTTTACGTCAGGAAGACCCAGGAAGCTACGTGCCTCTTCCGGCGTACAATCGATATCGATGGTGATTTTCAACACGTCCTCCTCGATGCTACGCAGACTCCGCTTCGCAGCGTTCGCTGAAGAGTCGAAATCTGACATTTGAGTCCCAAAAGAGATTCCAGCCGAGCTCCACTTGTGCAAGTCTGCCCTATGCGCACCGGCATCGCCATCACCCTATCGGATCGCGACCGGCGCCATTTGGCGGCGCTGGTCGATGATCGCAATGCCGCGCAAAAACACGTTTGGCGCGCCGCCATCGTTTTGCTCAGCGCCGACGGTCTCGGCACCGCCGACATCATGCGCCGCACCGGCAAGTCAAAAACATGCGTCTGGCGCTGGCAAGAACGCTTCGCTACGGAAGGCATCGATGGTCTCCTGCGCGATAAAACGCGCCGTTCTCGCATCCCGCCTTTGAGCCGTGCGGCGGTTGCTCGGGTTCTCGCCTTAACGCGGCGCGATCCGCCCTCGGCAGCGACCCATTGGACGGCTGCCGCTTTGGCCAAGCAGGCCGGCGTCTCCCTCAGTTCCGTACAGCGCATTTGGAAGGCCCACGAACTCCAACCACATCGGGCTCGCCGGTTCCCGGTTTCCTCATCTCCAACCTTCGTGTCCCGGCTGCGCGATATCATCGGCCTTTACGTCGATCCCCACCTCCATGCCTTGATGCTGTCGGCGGATGATCGGGCACCGGGCCTGGCACTCAACCGCTCTTCATCCCATCCACCGGTAAAGCGCGGACCACTCGGCAGTAAAGAAAAACGTGACGAAGGCGGCCTTCTCGCCGCCCTAGACTTTGTCGAGACTGCCATTGCCGGCCACGGCATACAGCGCCGCAGTCGCCGGGCGTTCTCGCGCCTTCTCGATGCCGTCGCGGATCGCCTTCCCACCGGCAAGTACGCCCATGTCGTCGTCGCTGGCAACGTCGACCCGATGGACCCCTGGGTGCAGGCTTGGCTCCACCGGCATCCCCGTTTCACTTTCCACCACGTATCCCCGTCGTGCCCCTGGAGGGCGGCGGTCGAACGCTGCATCGACGCACCATCACCGCAGGGATCGCGGCGCTTCCGCTTCCGTTCCGCCCCTGACCTCAACGCCACCATCGAACGCCTCATGCGGGATGCGCCTCGGCCGCAACCATACATCGCGTGGAACGCCGATGCTCCCGCTACGGTCTCCACGGCCGCAGCGAAACGGCACCAAGTGTCGGAGTCGACACGTCACGATGCACATCGCCGTAAAACTTCCCCCAAGGGACCTGACCTTGCACACATGATCGGCTACCGCATCAGCTTGCTCACCCCCCTCGGCTTTCTCAGCATCTTTGCCGAGGGCGACACCCTCGTGGCCCTGGATTTCGGACACGCACCCGAGGGTGACCGCTCGCCCTTATTGGCCGAAGCGAAGCGCCAGCTGGATGCCTATTTCGATGGCCGCCTCCGCGATTTCGACTTGCCGTGCGCTCCTGCCGGTACGCCCTTTCAACAAGCCGTCTGGCTGACCCTACGACACATTCCTTATGGAACCACCGCCACCTACGGTGACGTCGCCGCGCGGACTGGGGGAAGCGCCCGCGAGGTCGGCGGCGCTTGCGGCCGCAATCCAATTCCCATCGTCATCCCGTGTCACCGGGTGGTCGGCGCCGGGCATCGGCTGGTCGGCTATTCGGGCGGGGAGGGACCGGAAACCAAGCAGGCGTTGCTGTGTCTCGAAGGCGCCATGCTATTGTGATCCAGCCATCCAGAACAGCGATCTGCGCAAGAGGAACCGCATCATGACCAAAGCCATCCGCATCCACAAACCCGGCGGCCCCGAGGTTCTAAGCTGGGACGACGTCGAGGTCGGCGCCCCCGGTCCCGGCGAAGCCCGCATCCGACACACCGCCATCGGCCTGAACTACATCGACGTCTATATGCGTAACGGCCTCTACCCGCAGCCCAAACTGCCGGCCAGCATCGGCCTCGAAGGCGCGGGGGTGGTCGAAGCCATCGGCGCGGGCGTAACCGAGGTCGCCGTCGGCGACCGCGTCGCCTACGCTGGCGGTCCTCCCGGTTCCTATGCAGAGTCCCGGTTGATCCCGGCGCAGCGCCTGATGCGCATCCCGGACGGTATCGACGATCGCCAGGCAGCTTCGATGATGTTGAAGGGCATGACGGCGCGCTACTTGATCCGCGCCACCTACGTCGTCAAGCCAGGCGAGACCATCCTGTTACATGCGGCCGCCGGCGGCGTCGGTCTAATCTTAGCGCAATGGGCCAAGCAACTCGGCGTCACCGTCATCGGCACCGCTGGCGGCCCGGAAAAAGTCGCCCTGGCCAAGGCCAACGGCTGCGCCCACGTCATCGACTACAGCCGCGAAAACTTCGTTGAGCGGGTCAAGGAGATCACCGGCGGCAAGGGCGTGCCCGTCGTCTACGACTCGGTCGGCAAGGCGACATTTCCGGGCAGCCTCGATTGCCTGTCGCCACGCGGCCTGTTCGTCACCTTTGGCAACGCCTCGGGCCCGATCGGTTCGATGGACCCTCTGCTCCTGTCGGGCAAGGGATCGCTCTACATGACCCGGCCGACGCTCAATACCTATACCGCCAGCCGTGCCCACCTGGAAACCACCGCCAACGACCTGTTCGCGGTGGTCAAAGCCGGTCATGTCAAACTGCGCATCAACCAGACCTATCCCTTGAAGGAGGCCGCCCAGGCGCACCGCGACCTGGAAGCCCGCAAGACCACCGGCTCGACCGTTCTGCTGCCCTGAAGACTTGGCGAGCGGACAAAAAAAGGGGGCGGATCCGGCGATCCGCCCCCTTGCCTTTTTGTCTCGCCGTCGCCTCTCAGGTGTTCATCGCGTCGAAGAAATCGCCGTTGGTCTTCGAGCCGCGCAACTTGTCGAGCAGGAATTCCATGGCATCGATGGTACCCATCGGCAGCAGGATGCGGCGTAGCACCCACATCTTCGACAGTTCGCCCTTTTGCACCAGCAGCTCTTCCTTGCGGGTGCCCGACTTGAGCACGTCGATGGACGGGAAGACGCGCTTGTCCGACATCTTGCGGTCCAGCACGATTTCCGAATTGCCGGTGCCCTTGAACTCTTCGAAGATCACCTCATCCATCCGGCTGCCTGTGTCGATCAGGGCGGTTGAGATGATGG